>CALMZE010000215.1 GCA_937870585.1 uncultured Sphingomonadales bacterium
ACCCGCGCCGACCGCCCCTTCTCTTTTCTCACCAAGGCACAGCTGCGTCCGGATTTCGGGCGCTTTTTTGCGTTTCACGCAGAGGAGCAGAGGCCGCAGAGATGGTGCGCTGCATCTCAACGTCGCCCCCGCGCAGGCGGGGGCCGGGTGGAGAGTTCGCGCTATACTTTCAACCCGGCCCCCGCCTGCGCGGGGGCGACGTCGTTTCTCATTTCATATTTCTCATGTCTACTTAGCGGCTTTGCGTGAGAAATCCCTTTACATCACGCGAAGTCGCCAAAAAGCGAAGACAATCAAAGCCCTACCCGCCGCGCCGCTCGGTCAGTTTGCGTTCCCAGGCGAGCGCGTGCGTCACAATCGTGTCCAGATCTTCAAAGCGCGGCTGCCAGGGCAGCGTGGCCTTGATCAGCGCATTGTCGGCAATCAGCGCGTCGGGATCGCCTGCGCGGCGGCCTTCGATCACGCGGGTAAGCTTCATGTTGGTCACGCGGTCCACGGCGTCGAGCACCTGCTGCACCGAGAAGCCATTCGAATAACCGCAATTCATGATGTGGCTCTTCGCAGGCTCCGCCACCAGTTTGTCGAGCGCCAGCACATGCGCATTGGCGAGGTCTGAGACATGGATATAGTCACGCACGCCGGTGCCATCGGGCGTGTCATAATCGGTGCCGAACACCGCGACCGAGGCGCGCTTGCCGAGCGCAGCTTCCACCGCAACCTTGATCAGATGCGTTGCGCCCGCCGTCGATTGGCCGGTGCGGCCTTCCGGGTCAGCGCCCGCCACGTTGAAGTAACGCAGCGCGCAATAGTTGATCGGATGCGCCGCCGCCGTGTCTGCCAGCATGAATTCGGTCATCAGCTTGGACATGCCATAAGGGTTGATTGGCAGCTTGGGGCTGCTTTCCTTCACTGGCACGACTTCGGGGATGCCATAGGTCGCGGCGGTGGAGGAAAAGATGAAATGCTTGACGCCCGCTGCCACGGCGCATTCCAGCAAGGTGCGGCTGTTGGCGGTGTTGTTGCGATAATATTTGAGCGGATTTTCCACCGATTCGGGCACGATGATCGAACCGGCAAAATGCATGATCGCGCCGATGCCATGCTTGGCCAGCACTTCGGAAACGCGGGCGGCATCGCCGACATCGCCTTCTTCCAGCGGCACATCTTCCGGGATCGCCCAGCGGAAGCCGGTGGTGAGATTGTCGATCACGACGACGCTCCAGCCCGCATCGCGCAGGGCCAGAACAGCGTGGCTGCCGATATAGCCGCAGCCACCGGTGACGAGGACGGGAAAGGGGCGAGAGGAAGATGCGTTGCTCATCCCGTCCCCCTAGCGCAATATGGTTTTCAAACGACAAAAAAGTTTCGGGAGAATTCATGCCGCACCGCCAGCATCTGTTCCGCGAGCGCAACGCGCATGATCATGCCCCCGTCACCTATATCGAGCTCTTCTTCGATCTGGTATTCGTGTTTGCGATCACGCAGCTCTCGCACCGATTCCTTGCGCATCTGGATTGGCGCGGCGCGGCAGAATCGCTGGTGTTGCTGCTCGCGGTGTGGTGGATCTGGATCTATACAAGCTGGACGACCAATTGGCTCGACCCGGAACGCGCGCACGTCCGCCTAATGCTGATTATCATGATGGCGGGCGGGCTGGTGCTGTCTGCCGCGATTCCCGATGCCTTTGATGGCTCTGGCCTGATGTTCGCGCTTGCCGGATCGGGGATGCAATTGTTCCGCACGCTCTACATGGTGTGGGCGTCGACCGGCGTGAACGAAGCGCGCAAGAGGAACTTCCAGCGCATTGCCTTCTGGTTCCTGCTCTCCCTGCCCTTCTGGATCGGCGGCGCACTGGTCGGGCCGGACGGGCGGCTGGCATTATGGGTTGCGGCGCTCGCGGTTGAATATGCCGGGCCGTTCACCTTCTTCCGCACGCCGGGGCTCGGCCATTCGACAGGAAAGGACTGGGACATTTCCGGCGCGCATATGGCAGAGCGCTGCGCCTTGTTCATCATCATCTGCCTGGGTGAGGCGGTGCTGGTGACGGGCGCGACCTTTGCAGGAATTGATCAGGGCCATGGCAATTGGGCGGCCTTCCTGATCAGCTTTGCGGGCAGTGCGACGATGTGGTGGATCTATTTCGATGTGGGGGCGAAACGCGGCTCTGCGCGGATCAGCGGGTCAGAGAATGCCGGGCTGATGGCGCGCAACGCTTATACCTATCTCCACATTCCCATCGTCGCCGGGCTGGTGGTCACAGCCGTGGGCGACGAAATGGTCATCGTCCATCCAACCGGCCATGTGAATCCCGCCCATATCGTCGCGCTGGTTGGTGGCCCCATGCTGTTCCTCAACGGCAATCAGTTCTTCAAATGGGTCACCTCCGGGCTGCGCTATCCGCCCTTGTCTCATCTGATCGGCCTGCTGCTGCTGACCGGGATCGGCATCGCGGCGTGGCTCCAGCACTGGCAGCCCCTCGCCATTTCGCTGGCGGCCAATGCCGCGCTGATCGTGACGGCGCTATGGGAATGGTTCTCGCTCCATGGCGGCTGGCAGCGCTGGGCTCCATGGGCCGGGCCGCTGTTCAGATGGCTGCCGCCCCCCACTTGATCCACGCGCCATGGGGGTGGGCGAGCGCGAGCAACTCCTCTGCGCCGTCCCCCGGCCAGCTGCGGAGCGTCAGATGGGCTTCGGTGACTTTGGTGGGAAATTCCATGCTGAGCCAAGCCAGGGGCAGCGTCGACGATGCGTCGGCTCCTGCCGCCTCGATCATCGCCCGCACTGCCCTGCGGCCCTCGACAGGGAAATATTGCAGCGCAACGCTGTGATAGATAACGCGGGTCACGCCCGACTTTTGCGGCCGCGCCAGCTGCGCTGCCAGCCACGCGACGCCATCCCCTCTGTCGAGCGGCGGCGGACAGGCGCGGGCAATGCCGATGGCCGCCTCCGCTCGCGCGACACGCTCTGTCTGGTCCGGCCAGATATAGGCGAGCATTCGCGTGGCCACTGCGGGATCGGTCATGTCGAGCGGGTTCAAATCAACACCGCGCCGCGCAACAATCTCCACCGCGCTGAAGGAGGGCGGAGTGCCCTCCCAGCGCGGCGCAAGCTGCACGGCTGACGATGCGTCTCCCGCCGCCACACCGCCCAGATCATAGCCAAAGCGATCCATGTTGAGATTAAGCCCCCCGCTCGCGCCCAGTTCCAGAATCTCCAGCTGCGGGCCAAAACGCCGCGCAATCTCCATCATGCCCGGCCAAAGAATGCCCGAACGCGCGACTTCATTGGTTTGCGGCGCGGAGTCGAGCCAGGGGAACAGCCAGTCATCCCGATCACGTAGCACCCGCGCAATGACGCCTTCCCAATCCCCCTCCCCGCTCGCGTAAAGCGCGGTCATCTCCGGCTCCTGTCCAGAGCGGGCCAGCGCGTTCAGTCCGCCCGCAATGCGCAGCTTGAGCGCATCGACCATCGGATCGCCCGGCCAATCGAGAATGCGCGCGCCCGTGCGGGTCGAACGATCCATCACCGCGACCAACGTATCGAGCACACGCGCGGTCAGCGCTGATCCGGTCTGGCGGCAGAAGGCGGCCTGCTGGTGAAAGCCTGCGATGATCGTGGCGGTATCCATATTGGGGCTCCGTGCCTTGTTGTCGGGGGCAGAAGGCCTTATCCCCAGACATTGATCAATCTTGATAATGACAATCAACCATGACCGACTGGATCGACCGAACTGAGGCGTTGGCCCGCCTCTCAATCAAGCCGCAAACGCTCTACGCCTATGTCAGCCGGGGGCGGATTGAGGTGCGGCCGCATCCCTCCGATCCGCGCACCAGCCAGTATCGCGCGGCGGACGTTGAGGCTCTGGCGCAAAAGAAGGCGCGCGGACGCAAGCCGCGCGTCATCGCGTCGAGCAGCCTGTCCTGGGGTGAGCCGTCAATCGAGACCGCCATTTCAACGGTGGATCGCGGACGCCTGATCTATGGCGGGCTGGATGCGGTGGCGCTGTCCCAGACGGCAAGCCTTGAAGACGTGGCCCGAACGCTGTGGGGCCATGATGCGCCGATCCGGCTGGCGCCGACCGCCTCGGATACCAAGCCGCCCTTCGCAGCCTTGGCCGCGCTGCTGCCAGAAGCGAGCCCGGTTTATGGGCGCGGCCCGGCGCGATTGGCACGCGATGCACAGGACGCGATCATGGCGCTGGCGGCCGCCTCTGGCCTCACCCCCGGCCATGACAGCGTGCACGAGGCGCTGGCGGCCCAGTGGGCCCTCACCGGCATGGGGGCCGATCTGGTGCGGCAGACGATGGTATTGCTTGCCGATCATGATCTCAACGCATCAACCTTTGCCTGCCGTGTTGCCGCCTCAACCGGCGCGTCGATGGCGGCGTGCCTGCTCGCGGGGCTGTGTGCGCTGTCCGGCCCGGTGCATGGCGGCGCGTCTGCGGCGCTGCTGCGGCTGATCCGCGCGAGCGAGACGGAGGATGCCCCCCGCGTCATCCGCCAATGGCTCGATCTGCACGGTGCCTTGCCCGGCTTTGGCCACCCGCTTTATCCTGAAGGCGATGCGCGGGCGAACGCCTTGCTGGATCGCATCGCCCCCGATCATGCTCTGGACAGGCTGGCCCGCGCGGTGATGGATGAAGCCGGGCAGCGGCCCAATATCGATTTCGCGCTGGCGGCGCTCACCCGCGCTTATGCCCTGCCAGACGATGCGCCCTTCACGCTGTTCCTGCTGGGCCGCAGCGTCGGCTGGGCCGCCCATGCCATTGAACAGGCCGGACTGCGCAAGATCATCCGCCCGCGCGGCATTTATACGGGAACGATGCCAGCGCACTGAACAGAGCAAATCTCTTGCGCGCTTGCCCTTGCCGCCTCCCCCAAGTAAAGCCCGCCCCGACATGTCCCAACCGATCATCTTTGCCGTTCCCAAGGGCCGCATCCTTGAGGAAGCCATGCCGCTGCTTGCGCGCGCCGGAATCGAACCCGAAGCCGCGTTCAACGACAGCAAGAGCCGCGCGCTCAAATTCGCCACCAACCGCGATGATGTGGAGTTGATCCGCGTCCGCGCGTTCGATGTGGCGACCTTTGTGGCTCATGGGGCCGCACAGATCGGTATCGTCGGATCGGACGTGATCGACGAATTTGATTATTCGGAACTCTATGCCCCGGTTGATCTGAACATCGGCCATTGCCGCATTTCGGTCGCCGAGCCCAAGGCGCTCGCCGAAACCGATGATCCGCGCAGCTGGAGCCATGTCCGCGTCGCCACCAAATATCCCAACATGACGCGCAAGCATTTCGCGTCGCGCGGGGTGCAGGCGGAATGTGTGAAGCTCAATGGCGCGATGGAGATTGCGCCGCTGCTGGGGCTCGCCAGCCGGATTGTCGATCTGGTTTCGACGGGCAAAACGCTGGTGGAAAATGGGCTGGAGGAGGTGGAGGTGATCGCGCAGGTCTCCTCGCGCCTGATCGTCAACCGCGCGGCGTTCAAGACCAATCCCGCCATCAGCGCGCTGGTCGATGCGTTCCGGCAGGTGATGAATGGCTAGCCACCGCACACCGTTCGGGCTGAGCTTGTCGAAGCCCTGTCTTTCACCTGTGCAGCCAAGACAAAGGCAGGGCTTCGACAAGATCAGCCCGAACGGAATTTGGGGATGTTGAGACTCAACACCGATGCCGCTGACTTTCCGCAAGCCTTCACAGCACTGGTGAATGCCCGGCGTGAGGCGGATAGCAATGTCTCGCGCGATGTGGCCGCCATTATCGCGCGGGTGCGGGCGGAGGGCGATGCGGCCATTGCTGATCTGACACAGCGTTTTGACGGCCACGCTCTGCCCTGGGTGATCTCGCTTGATGAATGCCGCAAGGCGCTGGACGAACTGCCGCCCGAGTTGCGCAGCGCGCTCGAACTCGCGGCCGCGCGCATCCGTACCTATCACGAAAAGCAGAAGCCCGCAGACAGTGACGAAGTCGACGCCACCGGCACCCGCATCGGTGCGCGCTGGCGCGGGGTGGATGCGGCAGGCGTTTATGTGCCGGGCGGACGCGCGGCCTATCCGTCCTCCGTGCTGATGAATTTGATCCCCGCCAAGGTGGCGGGCGTCGAACGGCTCGTGATGGTCACACCTACCCCCGATGGTGAGGCCAATCCGCTCGTGCTTGCGGCGGCGGCGCTTGCTGGCGCAGACCTTGTGTTGCGGATTGGCGGCGCACAGGCGGTGGCCGCGCTCGCTTACGGGACGGAGAGCATCCAGCCCGTCGATGTCATCACCGGCCCCGGCAATGCCTGGGTGGCAGAGGCGAAGCGGCAGGTTTACGGCGTGGTCGGCATCGACATGGTGGCTGGGCCGTCCGAAATCGTGGTGGTCGCAGATGGCGTGAATGATCCGGACTGGATCGCCGCAGACCTGCTTAGCCAGGCCGAACATGACCCCACCAGCCAGTCGATCCTCTTCACCGATGACGCGGCGTTCGCGGACGCCGTGGCTGCTGCTGTCGAACAGGCTCTCGGGACGCTTGCGACCGAAGCCACCGCGCGCACCAGCTGGAATGACAATGGCGCAATCATCTTCGTGCCCACGCTGGAGGCGGCGCTGCCGCTGGTCGACCGGCTTGCGCCCGAACATCTTGAACTCGCGGTCGCCGATCCCGAGCCGCTTTTCGTCAAGGTGCGCCATGCCGGTTCGATTTTCCTTGGCCGCCACACGCCCGAAGCGGTCGGCGATTATGTCGGCGGGCCGAACCATGTGCTGCCCACCGGGCGACGCGCGCGCTTTTCATCGGGGCTTTCGGTCCTCGATTTCATGAAGCGGACGAGCTTTCTGGGCTGCACGCCTCAGAGCATCCGCGCCCTTGGCCCCGCTGCTGTCGCCTTGGCGGAAGCGGAAGGTCTTCCGGCCCATGCGGCCTCTGTTGCGGAGCGACTGAAATGAGCAAATCCCGGTCCGCTGCGCGCCTCGCCGCCTGTCAGGCGCTGTATCAGCATGAAATGGAGGGCACATCGCTGCCCGTTCTGCTCCACGAATTCCACCAGCACCGGCTCGGCGCGACCATTGAAGATGATCTTTATCTCGATGCGGAAGTCGATTTCTTCAACGATGTCGTGAAAGGCACGCTCGCGCGCCGCGACGAAATTGATGCGCTCATCTCCGCACGGCTGGCCGAAGGCTGGAGCTTCGAGCGACTCGACCGGCTGCTGCGCCAGATCCTGCGCGCCGGCTCCTATGAACTGCTCGCGCGGAACGACATTCCGGTCGGCAGCATCATCAACGAATATCTGGACGTTGCCGATGCCTTTTTCGGCAAGAAGGAGAAATCCTTCATCAACGGCCTGCTCGATGGCATCGCCAAGGACGCGCGCGCTCAGCTCCGCCGCTGACGCCCGCTGCTGCGCGTCCGCTTGGAAATCAGCGTCGTGATTTCGGCGCTTTCCAGCTCGCCGGACAAATGCCATCCTTGCAGTTCATCGCAGCCGGCAACGCGCATCAGATCGGCCTGTTCCTGATTTTCGACGCCACCAATCGTCACCGCCATGCCCAAAGCGCGCGCCACCGCGACGCTGGATTGCACGACGTTGCGGGTCGCTTCATTGGCCTGCGCTTCGGCGGTCAGGCTGCGATCCACCTTCAACTTGCTGAAGTTGAAACTGCGCAGGAAGCCGAGCGAGGTCAGGCCCGAACCAAATTCATCGAGCACAACACTGACGCCCAGCGCGCGGATCGCGTCGATCATCTTGCGCGCCTGCTGCGTGTCCGCCACCAGAAAGCGTTCAGAGATTTCCAGTTCCAGCCGCATTGGCGGGAACCCGGTTTCTTCCAGCACCTGTGCAAGCAGTTCCGGGAATTCCGGGTTGCGCAGCTGTGCCATTGAAACATTGACCGCCACATTGATGCGCGACCAGGCCAGCCCATCCAGACAGGCGCGGCGGATAACCCAAAGGCCAATCTTGTCGATCAGCCCGGAATATTCGGCAATGGGGATGAACTCGCCCGGCTCCACCGGCTCATTGCCCGGCCGTCGCCAGCGCAGCAGCGCCTCCACGGCCCGCACAGTTCCACCCAGATGATCAAAGAGCGGCTGATAGACAAGCCCGAACTGATCCTTTTCGAGCGCGGTGCGCAGATCATTCTCAATCGAACGCGCCCGCGCCTGCGCTTCATCAAGCGAAACGGTATACCAGCGGAAACGCATCTTGCCCGCACGCTTGGCGGTGTAGAGCGCCACATCCGCACGGCGCAGCAATTCGCTTGCAGAAAGATGCAATTCGGAATCGACCAAACCGATGCTGACGCCCACGCCTGTGGTGCGATCATCCAGACGGAAGGGCAGGATGAAGCGGGCCAGCAGATCCTTCGCCAGCGCTTCGATCATGTCGCGCGAACTGGGGCCGACCAGCATGATGGCAAACTCGTCCCCACCAAGACGGGCAACCTTGCCCTTGGCCCCGACCTTGCTTTGCAGCAGCGCGGAGACTTCGTTGATCAGACGGTCTCCGGCCAGATGCCCGAACCGGTCATTGACCGCCTTGAATCCATCCAGATCAAGCATAGCGAGCGCCAAAGGCTCATTGCGGGCCAGCCGCGCTTGCAGTTCGGTCCGCAGCGCCCGCCGGTTCGGCAAGCCGCTCAAGCTGTCGGTCAGCGCTTCATGGCGAAATTCGCGGATCATCAGCAGCCATTGCCGTGAAACCAGCCCCGCGAGCACCAATGCTACCAGAAACGCGAAGATGATTTTCGGCATAGCCGCATCCAGCGCGCGCGCGCCGGGCTGGGCAGGTGTCCAGACCAGAGTGGCCACATCCTGGCGCATCGTATCCTGAATGCGCGGCCAGTTCTTGGCGCGCTCACCGAGTGGCGCGAGCTTCAGATCAGGCAAACCCGTGCGCTTGGCGAGATCGGCGACAACCGAATCATTGAGGAGGCGTGCGAAGATCAAACGGTACGGCCCATCCTTTGGCACCAGCCGCTCCAGATCGCGTGAGATCGGCATGATTTCTTCAATCCCGACGATCAGGATTGCATCACCCTTGCGCACGAAGCCGCCAGCCGCTGCTTTGGTCGCCGAAGCCTGACGCAGCAATTCGCGCAGCGGTGCGCCGAGTTCGCTCACAAGGTCGCCGTCCCGCTTCTTCCCGCCTTCGAACGCGATCAGCGTGCGGCCTTGCTGATCAACCACGGCAGCCAGATCGTAATTGGCGCTCTCGCTGGTCGGGGCGCCCCAGGCGGTCCAGAAAAATTTGGGGTCCGTTCCGGCATAGACAGCCCGGGCGGCATCATCCCACAATGCATTGTCGTCCGCGAGCAGCTTGATCCGCTCCACCTCGTCCGCCAGCGCGGTCTGCACGGCCTCATGCGTATGTTCCAGATCGATGCGATTGGCTTCGCTACTGGTGTCATGCAGGACAAGCGCCATCATTGCCGCGCACAGCGCCAGCAAGAGGATGAACGGCAAGAACATCCTGACAGACAGCTTCTTGGTCAAAAACACACTCCCTGAACGAAGGAGTGGAATGGCCCAAAAAGACTTAGATCGGGTTAACCCAAGGCCAAATTGGCTACGAAAAATATCGCAAAGCCGGGCCTTTTCTGGCTGATTATGCCAAGGTGTCCTTCATCCACGAACGGACGGCAGGCGCAATATCTTCGCGGTCGAGCGCGAGCGCGATATTGGCCGTGATAAAGCCCGCTTTGTCGCCGCAATCGAAGCGGCGGCCATCGAAACGCCACGCATGGAAAGGCTGGGTGCCAATCATCTGCGCCATTGCGTCAGTCAGCTGGATTTCATTGCCGGCCCCGCGCGCCTGCCCTTCCAGCACGCGCATCACTTCAGGCTGAAGGATGTAACGGCCCGGAATCATCAGGTTGGAGGGCGCGGTTCCCGGCGCGGGCTTTTCCACCAGAGCCTTGACTTCAACCAGCGAGCCCTGCTGTTCGCCCGGCGTGATAACGCCATATTTGTGCGTTTCGCTCTCCGGCACTTCATAGCCGCACACGATGTTCCCGCCCGTCTGTTCATAGGCTTCCACCATCTGCTTCATGCAGCCGGGCGTGCCCACCATCAGTTCATCGGGCAGGAAAATCGCGAAGGGTTCGTCCCCAATGATATGGCGCGCGCACCAAATGGCATGGCCAAGCCCGATCGGCTCCTGCTGGCGGACATAGATGACCTCGCCGGGGCGAAAGCGCGTGCCCTGGATGGCATCCAGATCCTTGCCACGCTCGCTCATCGTGGTTTCAAGCTCGTAGGAAATGTCGAAATGATCCTCGATCGCGGATTTTCCGCGCCCAGTAACGAAAATCATTTGCTCAATGCCCGCCTCGCGCGCTTCATCCACGGCATATTGGATCAGCGGACGATCCACGACCGTCAGCATTTCCTTGGGCATCGCCTTGGTGGCGGGGAGGAAGCGGGTGCCGAGACCGCCCACAGGAAATACGGCTTTGCGGAGCTTTTTCATGGCAGCGCCCTTAACGTGAAAAAAAATTTCGACCAGCCCCTTGAATAGAAATTGATGGTTCCCAAATCATGAAGGCGGGCCGGGCCCCTCTGGCGCGGCAGGTTTGTCAAGAATCTGCCTCGTGATGTCGGACCGCATCGGAGTGAAGCCGATGCGCGGGTCCATTTCCCCTCCCTGCCACGGCTCTCACTCCGACCAACATGGTTCGAATAACATGGAGTGGCCGATATGAGCATGACCGTTTTCCACCTGATGCAGGTTCACCAGAAGCTGGATGAGCAGATCACCGCCGAACGCAAACGGCGCCTGCCAGACGTTTTGCGCATCAATAATCTCAAGAAGCTCAAGCTGCGCGTCAAAGACCGGCTGGCGAGATTGGGAACGGGCCGAAACACCCAAACGGCCTGAACCCCCGGGGCTGGCAGCGGCTTTCCCCACCCCACCCTCCAAGGCCGCGCCAGCCCCGAAACCCTCCCAAAATCAGCTTTTTGAGCGAGATGTTCCATGGAATTCCTGATGATGGACTGGCTCGGCACGCCGGTCTGGTTTTGGCTGGCTTTTGCCGGCCTTGTTGCCGCCCTCACCGCCTTTGATCTTGGCGTCCTCCACAAGGAGGATCGGGAGATGGGCATCGCGGAGAGCCTCAAGCTCTCCGCTTTCTATATTGGCATCGCGATGCTGTTCGGAGCCTGGATCTGGGCTGCCAAGGGCGCCGATCCGGGCATGAAATATTTCACAGGCTTCTTCATCGAGAAGGCGCTGTCGATCGACAATGTCTTCGTGATCAGCCTGATTTTCAGCTTCTTCGCCATCCCGGCCAAATATCAGTATCGCGCTCTGCTCTGGGGGATTCTCGCCGTCATCGTACTTCGGGGGCTGATGATCGCGGGCGGTGCGGCTCTGGTCGAGAATTTCTACTGGACGCTTTACCTCTTTGCGGCCTTCCTGATCGCCACTGGCATCCGGATGCTTTGGGCCACCGACCATACGCCCGACATTTCGAAGAACCCGGTGGTGCGTTACCTCTCATCCCATATGCGCATCACCAAGGATCTGCACGGCGAGAAATTCTTCGTGACCGAGCGCGACGAGCAGACAGGGCGCATGGTCCGCGCCGCCACCCCGCTCTTTCTCTCGCTGGTTGTGATCAATCTCGCTGATCTGGTGTTCGCAGTGGACAGCGTGCCCGCCATCTTCGCGATCACGACCGACACCTTCATCGTTTACACGTCGAACATCATGGCGATCCTCGGCCTGCGCGCGCTCTACTTTGCGCTCTCGGCCATGATCCACCGCTTCCACGCGCTCAAATATGCGCTGGCGCTGGTGCTGGTCTTCATCGGATCGAAGATCTTCGTGTCGGATTTCCTGCTGGGCGGCGACAAATTTCCGCCGCTGCTCAGCCTGGGCGTGACGATGGGGCTGATTGCAGGCGGCATTGGCTGGTCGCTCTGGACGACGCGGGAAGGACGCGCGGATCAAAACGCGTCGGGCGCTTAGAACGGGAAGACCGGAGATTGAATCGGTCCGCTCATGGTGAGGAGGGACTGAGCTTGTCGAAGGCCCGTCTCGAACCACCGTTGGTCCTTCGAGACACCGCTTCGACAGGCTCAGCGGCTCCTCAGGATGAGCGGATCAGTTTCATGTCACATGTGCATCGCCCCCGGCACCGGCGTGGGCAACCCGCCTTCAAGCGTTCAATGCCAAGCCCAATGTTTGAGCAATGAATTGGCAATGGCAAAAGGCGGCGGCGCGCTGAACACCTTGTCCGGCGCGTCATCAATCGCCGCGCGGACCTCTTCCTTGCTCACCCACTTCGCGTCTTCCAGCTCATTGGTGTCGAGCGTGAGCTCCATGCCTTCGGCCTCGGCGACGCAGGCGATCATCAGTTGCGAGCCACCGAACGGCCAAGGCTGGCTGGTGACGTAGCGGACCGGGCCGCAGCGCACGCCCGCTTCCTCGAATATCTCGCGGCGGACGGCTTCTTCGATGCTTTCACCCGGTTCCAGAAAACCCGCCAGTGCAGAATAATTTCCAGCAGGAAAACGGGGCTGGCGACCGACCAGAACCTTGCCGTCACACTCTGCCAGCATGATCACAACCGGATCAGTGCGCGGGAAATGTTCTGTGTTGCAATGCCCGCATTTGCGGCCCCAGCCCGCGCGGAAAGGCTGTGTGGTCCCGCCGCACCGACCGCAATATTTGTGGGAATTGTGCCAATCGATCAGCGAGCGCGCCGTGCCGTAGATCGCGGCATCTTCGGGCGGCAGCACCGTCAGCGCGCGCCATACGGCCATGGAGCGCATTTCTCCGCCCGCATTGTCGACGATGGGCACAAAGTGCGGCTTGCCCTGATCCATGCCGAGCAGGATCAGTTCCACCTCTGCCGAGACTTCGGCCATGCTGTGCCAGTGCAGACCGCCTTCGGAAGCGAGCTTGGGATCAAGCCCATCCAGACCCAGCACGCGGCCACGCCAGTCATTGAGCAGCGCATTATACTGGTCCGGATCGTTGCGGATATGATCGGAACGGTCGAGCGGAGAGCCTGTGAAGCCGGGCTTGATCATGAGGAATAAACTGCCTTTGCAATGTCGATGGGAAAGAATTGGGGGCTGTTCAGAGTCATGAGTTGCACCCAGCCTGTGGCGCGGATGCCCTTGGTGCGGTCCACCCAACCGGTCGTGCTCGCAGCGCCGCCCCAGCCGAACGAGCCGACGCTTTCACCGCCGGGCAGCGCGTTGAGCACCACGCGACCGCCCGCGCCAAAGCCCTGCCCCGTCATCCAGCCGCCCACCTTCGTATCGGGGTGAAGCAGGTTGGACATGGCCCAGCGCGCGGTTTCACGGCTCATGATGCGGGTGTGGCCTAAAGCGCCCTCACCCGCCAGCATCAGCAGGAAACGGTCCCAGTCATGCGGTGAGGTGACAAGCCCCGCGCCGCCATAAGTGCAGGGGGGCTTCTCCAGATAGATGCTGTCCTTCGCCGGATCGAGCGGGAGCGATTTTCCATCTTTCAGGACATAATTGGTGGTCAGCCGCTTTGCCGCTTTGCCCGGCACCTGAAAATAGCTGCCGGTCATCCCCAGCGGTTTGAAGATGCGGGTTTGCAGGAAGGATTCGAACGGCATCCCCGCCACAACCTCGATCACACGCCCAAGCAGATCGAGACTGAGCGAGTAGCTCCAGACTGTCCCCGGATCGGCAACCAACGGCAACGCAGCGAGCCTGTCTGCAAAGTCGGCCAGACTTGTCGGGTGCGGATAGCTCGGCATCCCCTCAACAGGCGTTTTGCTGGCCAGTGCAGCATAGAGCCCATTCTTGAGATAGGCATCGAGCAATGGCCCCTTGCTGGTGATGGTATAGCCGAGGCCTGCCGTATGTGTCAGCAGCGTGCGCACCGTGATCGGGCGCTTGGCGGGACGGCTGTCGAGGCTCTTTTCGGGGTCGGTCAGCACGCGCATATTGGCAAAGGCAGGCAGAATGTCGGCGATATTCTGATCCATGCCCAGCTTGCCTTCGCCGATCAGGATCATCGCGGCCATACCGGTCAGCGGCTTGGTCATCGAATAGGCGCGGAACAGCGAATCGGGCGTCATCGCCGTTGCATCGTCAAAGGCCTGCGTGCCCGCTGTCATGAAAACGGCTTTATCCAGCCCGCGCGCCACGGAGGCGACCGCCCCCGGAACGGCCTTGCCGGCCACCCATTTATCAAGCACCGCCTGTATTGCGGGAGACGGAGCGGACGGGCTGCGCGATTTGGCCCAGCCGGGCGTCGCGAACCCTGCGCCTGCCAGGCCGGACAGCGCGAGAAAATTGCGGCGACTGGCGGTAAAACTCATGACGTCCTCCCCTTGAGCCTCTCTGCCGCAACCTTGGCAAACAGGCTTGGCAGCCCGGCCTGTGCGATCTCGCTCACCGGCCACCATTGCCCGCCTACGGGCAAAGTGCAACCGGCTGCGGCCTCCACCACGCGGATTTCCAACGTCAGCGCGAAATGGGTGAAGACATGGCGGATGCTGCCTGCCTCCTCGCCGCCTTCAGGCAGGCCGGGCAGGCGCGCGCCGCCATCCCAATCATCGCTTGGCAGTGCGAGCATTCCGCCCAGCATCCCGCTTTCGGAGCGACGAACGAGCCAGACTTGGCCCTTGCTCTCGATCCACCAGACCAGCCCCTGCCGTTCGGGCCGCGCCTTTTTGGCAGCCTTGACCGGATAGGCGGTGGGGTCGAGCCGCCCGGCGCAATCCGCTGCCACCGGGCAAATACCGCAGGCCGGGCTGCGCGGGGTGCAGATCGTTGCGCCAAGATCCATCATCGCCTGCGCAAAATCGCCCGCGCGGATTTCAGGCGTCAGCGCATCGGTGAGCGCGCGCAGTTGCGGCTTTGCGGCGGGCAACGGCGCCTCCCCCGCATGATGGCGCGCGGCAACGCGCTCCACATTGCCATCCACCACAACGGGCCGCTGGCCAAAGGCAATCGGAGCCACAGCCGCCCCTGTATAGGCCCCCAATCCGGGCAAGGCGCGCAGCGCCTCTTCGCTCGCGGGAAAGCGCCCGCCATGCTGGTCCCGCACCGCGCGGGCACAAGCGAGCAGATTGCGGGCGCGGGCATAATAGCCAAGCCCTGCCCATGCCGCCATCACGTCCGCATCCGCCGCATCAGCCAGCGCCACAACGCTGGGCCAGCGCGCCAGAAATGCGCTGAAATACGGCTTCACGGCTGTCACAGTCGTTTGCTGCAACATGATCTCTGACAGCCAGACACGGTAGGGCCAGTCCGGATCGTCCAGTGGCAGCAGCTCACCCGGCGGCAGACGCCACGGCAAGGACCGCGCATGGGCATCAAACCAGCGCAATATCCTGTGGGCAAATGGGGCTTCACTCTCGACGGCCATGGCGCGCTATGGCATGACCGCGCGCTATGGCGAAGCAAAACTCCCGCTCCAAATCAGAACAGGATCGTCCGCGCGGCGGCCCGGCCCGGCGCATGGCGGATTTCCTGCCGAGCGTGGGCGGCGTCGCCTTTCGTCGCTTCGGCTTTGTGCAAAGTTCGGTCATCACCCGCTGGGCGGAAATTGTGGGGGATCGCTATGCCCGCGTGTCCAGCCCGGAATCGATCCGTTTCCCGCAGGGCAAGCGCGAACAGGGCACGCTGACCGTGACCGTCGTAGCAGCCCATGCCCCCATGATGCAGCATGTGACGCCCGCCATCATTGAGCGCGTCAACCGTTTCTTCGGCTATTCCGCGATTGCCCGCGTACTGCTGGTACAGGGGGAAGTGATCCGCACTGCCGCCTCAACCCAGCCCCGCCCCGAGCCAGCCCCGCTGACGCCGGAACAGGACGAAAGCCTGAAGCCCATTGCCGATCCGGAATTGCGCGCGGTGCTCGAAGCGCTGGCACGCGGCGTTTCCGCGCAGGCCAAACCCATTCCCGTAGCAGGCAAGATTTCATGAAGGCGATCCTCGCGGCGCTGCCCGCACTCCTCCTCATCGGTGCCGCGCCCGTCAATTGGGCGCAAACGGCCAGCACCGCGCCCAATGGCGCCATCGTGCTCGGCAACACCAAGGCCAAGGTCCGGCTGGTCGAATATCTGAGCTACACTTGCGAGCATTGCGCGCATTTCGTCGTGGACTCCTCCGCGCCGCTCAAAAGCGGCTATGTCGCGCGCGGGGAAGTGGCAGTGGAATTGCGCAACGCCGTTCGAGACCAGTTTGATTTTGCCGCCGCACTGCTTGCCCGCTGCGGAGCACCGGCGCGGACACATGGCAATTCAGAAGCGATCTTCAGGGCGCAGCCGCAATGGGTGGAGCGGATTCGGAACTTTTACATAGCCAATGCGCCGCGCCTTTCCCAATTGCCGATCAACCAGCAACTTGTCGGCACCGCCAATGGCATCGGTCTGACCGAGCTGATGAAAGCGCGCGGCTATAGCGTGGCACAGCTCAACGCCTGTCTGACCTCCAAGCGCGCGCAGGATCAGGTGCTTGCCATGACCAAGGAAGCCTGGGAAGTGCGCAAGATCAGCGGCACGCCCAGCTTTCTGGTGAATGGCGTGGCCATTTCCGGCACCAAATGGGCCATCGTCGAACCCTCCATCAAGGCCGCGCTGGCCACCAACTGAGTATCGAAGGAAAACCGCGCATGAAAAAATTTGCTGTTCTGGCCGCTGCGTCGCTTCTGGCTCTGGCTGGATGTTCGGGTGGCGATGATGCGGGCAATCAGGCGTCCACCGTCGCACCCGTCACCGCACCTGCGGGTGGGGACTGGCTGTCTGTCACCAGCAAGACCGACAAGGAGGGAATGCTGATCGGCAATCCCGCCGCTCCAGTGAAACTGGTCGAATTTGGCGCGCTCACCTGCTCGCACTGCGCAGAGTTTGACAAGGCCGCGCATGAGCCGCTGATGGCCTATGTGAAGAAGGGCACGGTCTCCTACGAATACCGCACCTATCTGCTCAATGCGTTTGACGTGCCTGCCTCTCTGCTCGCGCGCTGCAATGGTCCGGCTCCCTTCTTCCCGATTGCGCAGCAATTGTTCGCCACCCAGCATGACTGGCTCGGCAAGGCGGAGACCTTGCCTGCCGATGCGCAGCAGAAGATTCAGGGCATGACGCCCAATCAGACGGCGGATTTCCTTGCCGAAAATCTCGGCCTGATTGAATTTGTCGGCCAGTTCGGCATCAGCAAGGACAAGGCGAAGGCCTGCCTTGCCGACCCGGCAGGCGTGGCCGCGCTCGAAAAGATCGCCAAGGACGGCAATGACGAGTTCCAGATTTCGGGCACGCCCACCTTCGTCATCAATGGCCAGAAGGTTGAAGGCACCGCTTGGGAAGTTCTGGAGCCGCAGCTGAAAAAAGCGGGAGCCTGACACCCCTTGCAGATCCGCCGCCTCAAACTCTCGGGCTTCAAAAGCTTTGTCGAGCCGACCGAGCTGCGGATCGAACGCGGGCTGACCGGCGTAGTCGGCCCCAATGGGTGCGGCAAATCCAACCTGCTTGAAGCGATCCGCTGGGTGATGGGCGAAGGCAGCGCCAAGTCCTTGCGCGGCGCGGGCATGGAAGATGTCATCTTCGCGGGCACACAGCAACGCCCTGCCCGCGATTTTGCCGAAGTCTCGATCCACGCCACCACCGAGGCCGATAATGATGATGGCGAGCTTGAAGTCGTCCGCCGGATCGAGCGCGGCGCTGGCTCTGCCTATCGTATCAATGGCCGCGATGTCCGTGCCAAGGATGTCGGACTTTTGTTCGCTGATGCCGCAACTGGTGCGCATTCGCCCGCGCTCGTCAGCCAGGGCAAGATCAGCGCCGTCATCGCCGCCAAGCCGGTCGACCGCCGCGCGATGCTGGAAGAGGCCGCAGGCATTTCCGGGCTGCACGTCCGCCGCAAGGATGCCGAGCAAAAACTGCGCGCCACCGAAACCAATCTCCGCCGCCTCGATGAAGTGCTGGGCGATATGGACAATCGCATCGCACAATTGCGGCGGCAGGCCCGCGCAGCAGAACGCTATCGCAAGCTGACCGATGATATTCGCATCGCCGAAGGTCGCTTGATCTTTTCACGCTGGAAAGAAGCGGCAGAGGCCGCTGACCGCGCCAAGGCCGAAGCAGCTGCAGCGGAAACGCTGGTCGGTCAGGCGAGCGAGGCGCAGCGCATCGTCCCCCCCCGCCAGTCAGACGCGACCAGCCAGCTCGCAGCTGCCCGCTCCACGGCGATGACCGCGCGCGATCAGGCGAGCGAGGCCGGACACCAGCTTACGGCCCGAAAGTCCGAACGCGCTGCACTCGACCGTCGCATTGCCGATCTGGCCGCGCAGACCGAGCGGCTGGAGGCGGACCGCGAACGCGAAGGTGCGCTTGCCCATGATGCTGCTGCTGCGCTGGAGCGGCTGGGCCAGGAAGCCCGGACTCTGGAGGCGCGGATCAAGGCTGCGGAATCAAGCCGCCCCGATCTTGCCAGCCGCCTTGCGCGCGCCGAAGCCGTCAGCCGCGATGCCGAAGTGGAACTGGCGCAAGCCCTTTCCGCGCAAGCGCGCGAACAGGCTGAAACGCGTGTTGCCGATGCCGCCATGGCTGCGGCCTCCGCCCGCCTGCAACGCGCCACGCGCGAGCGCGATCAGATCGAGCTGCAAGCCAAGGGGCTGGGCGATGATGCGCCGCTCCAATCCGCGCTAACCGCCGCCAAGGACGCGCTCGCCAAGGCTCAGGCCGATGCAGAGGCCGCTCAAGCGCAAGTGGCACAGGCCGATGCGGAGCGTGATCTGGCGCAAGCCGCGCGCGATGCGGCCCAATCCGCACTCGCCACGGCACAGGCAGCGCTCGCCGCGCTCGACAGTGAAGCAAAGGCGCTCGAAAAGGCGGTCGCCACCAACACCAGCGGCAATCGCCTGCTCGATCAGGTGAAGGCCGCCCCCGGCTATGAACGCGCGCTCGCGGCAGCCTTGGGCGATGATCTGGATGCGGGCGTTGGCACCAGCGGCGCGCGCTTCTGGGGCGGGGCGGACGCTTTGCCCGGCGATCCCGGCCTGCCCCCCGGCGCCTCTCCTCTTTCCGCCCATGTTGAGGCCCCTGCCCAGCTTGCCCGCCGTCTGGCGCAGGTGGGGGTTGTGGAGAGCGATGATGGAGCGCCGCTCGCGGTCGGCCAGCGCCTTGTCACACACGATGGCAAACTGCGCCGCTGGGACGGCTATGTCGCGACCGATCAGGGCGCGGCAGCAGCCGAGCGACTGGTGCGCCTCAACCGGCTGGTGGCCTTGCAGGCCGAACGTGATGGCGCGCGCGCCACGGTGGAGCAGGCTCGCGCAGATGCCGCCGCGGCCCAATCGCGCATGGAGGCCGCACGCGCAGCTGCCGATGCCGGTCGCCGCGCTCAGGCGGAGGCGGACAATCGCGCCCGGCTCTCCGCGCGCGATGTGGATGCCGCCGCCGCAGCGCTCGAACGGCTGGCTGGACGCCGCGCCGAAGTCGCCGAACGGCTGGAACGGGTGCAGGCCGAAGTCTCCGAAGCCGAAGCCGAAACCCGCGCTGCCCATGCCGCGCGTCTCGCGTTGCCCGATGGCAGTGAGACCGCGCGCACTGTTTCCACCTTGCAAAGCGGGGCCGAAGCCGCCCGCGCCAGCGTCGCCCAGTTGCGCGCCGAAGCCTCCGGGCTCGACCGCGCGATTGCGGACGATCAGGCGCGGATGGGCTCCGCGCAGGGCGAAATGCGCGACTGGAAATCGCGCGCAGGGGAAGCCGCCAAGCGCATCGATGAAATGACCAAGCGCGCCCGCGCGGTGGAGGCCGAAGCGATCTCGCTCACAGACGCGCCCGCGCATCTCGATGAACGCATTGCCGCGCTCTCCGCCTCCGTGGCGCACCTTACCGCTGAAGCCACCGCCGCAGCCGCAGCCGAGCGCGCCGCCGAAGCCCAGCTCCGCGAGACCGAAGCAAAGGCCGCCGAAGCTGGCGAAGCCCTCTCCGCCGCACGCGAAGCCCGGGCCGGGGCCATGGCACGCGCCGAAAATCAGGAGCTTCGTCGCATCGAAATGGGTCGCGTCTCGGGGGAACGCTTTGAATGCCCGCCGCCTTTGCTGCCCCAGCGTGCCGGGTTCGACGCAGACACCATCCAGCCCCCGCAAGCCGAATCCGCACAACTGGAACGGCTGACGGCAGACCGCGAGCGCATAGGCCCGGTCAATCTCGTCGCCGAACAGGAACTCTCAGAGATCGAGAGCGAGCGGGTGAAATCCATCACCGAGCGCGACGAACTGACCGAAGCCGTGCACCGGCTGCGCGGCTCGATCGGCAGCCTCAACCGCGAAGGCCGCACCCGCCTTCTCGCCGCCTTCGAGGAAGTGAACGGCCATTTCCAGCGCCTTTTCACTACGCTGTTCAATGGCGGACAGGCGCATCTGGCACTGATCGACAGCGACGATCCGCTCGAAGCGGGGCTCGAAATCTTCGCACAACCGCCCGGCAAGCGCCTGCAATCGCTGACACTTCTCTCGGGCGGCGAGCAGGCGCTCACCGCAGTAGCGCTGATCTTTGGTCTGTTCCTCACCAACCCTGCACCCATCTGCGTGCTCGACGAAGTCGATGCCCCGCTCGACGATGCCAATATCGAACGCTTCTGCGACCTGCTCGACCGGATGACGCGCGAGACCAAGACCCGCTACCTGATCGTCACCCACAACGCCGTGACGATGAGCCGGATGCACCGCCTGTTCGGTGTAACTATGGTGGAAAAAGGCGTCTCCCGCCTCGTCTCGGTCGATTTGCAGGGGGCCGAGGATTTGCTGGCGGCGGAGTGATGGCCGATGCTTTATGTGTATCCGTTCGTCCTAAGTAGAGACTGAGCCTAGGCGAAGGCTCGTATCGAAGGAGCGGGTGGTTCTATACGGGTCCTCGCATCCGCTCAGCCCCACTCACCACGAACGGGACTATCCCTTTCAATATTCACACGCTTGAGAAATGCCCATGCCCAAACCCCGCGCCGACCAGTTGCTGCTCGATCAGGGCCATGCCGAAAGCCGCACCCGCGCGCAGGCGCTGATCCTTGCGGGCCTCGTCTATGTGGGAGACCGCCGCATCGACAAAGCAGGCCAGCAACTGCCCGAAGGCACAATCCTGACGGTCAAGGGCCGCGATCATCCCTGGGTGTCACGCGGGGGCATCAAGCTGACGCATGGGCTGGATCATTTCGGCTGGGACATTTCAGGCGCGGTCGCCATCGATGTCGGATCATCCACAGGCGGCTTTACCGATGTGATGCTGAGCAAGGGCGTAGCCAAGGTGTTCGCGGTGGACAGCGGCACCAACCAATTGGCGTGGAAGCTGCGACAGGATGAGCGCGTCATCGTCCACGAACAAACAAGCGCCCGCATCCTGACCGACGCGCACATCACCGAGCCGGTTGACCTGATCGTGTGCGATGCCAGCTTCATCAGCCTTTCCAAAGTGCTCGCCGTGCCGATGCGCTTCGCCAAACCGGCCGCGCGGATGATGGCGCTGATCAAGCCACAGTTCGAAGCGGGCCGCGAGGACGTCGGCAAAGGCGGCGTCGTCCGCGATCCCGCGATCCACGCCCGCGTGTGCGACGATGTACGCGCCTGGCTGGAAGGCGCAGGCTGGCGCGTGGAGGGCATCGTCGAAAGCCCGATCACCGGACCGGAAGGCAATGTGGAATTCCTGATCGCGGCGCATGCGCCGGATAGGGTGTAGGGGTCAGGCGGCGAGCCAGTCCTCGCAGCGCAGGCCGTCAACGCGGGAGAATTCGCGCAAGTTGTTGGTCACAAGGATTAAGCCAAGGCTTCGAGCATGACCTGCAATGAGCATGTCATAGGCCCCTATCAACTGCCCTGATTTGGCCAGCGTCGCATGAATGTTTCCAGAGTGCGTCGCCGCTTGTGCATCAAAATCAAGCACTGACAGGCGGGATGCCAAATCCATTGAAAGCTCGCGCTGAAAGGCGGGCCGCTGCGATTTCTCCGCCCCGTGCAGCAATTCGTGCAACGTGACCGTCGAGATGCTCATAGCCCCTTCATTGGCCTTGAAATGCGCCGCCATGGGCGTATCCGGATGGCGCATCACATGGATGCACACATTGGTATCAAGCATGTAACGCAGCATCAGAGGCCGAAATCCCGCTCCTGATGCGGCGGCTGGTCCCGATCCGGAAAATCGGAACATGGCGGACGGTCAAAAAAGTCATCCCAGAATGACGTTTCGGGCTCAAGGATCAACTTGTTGCCATCACGGCGGACAATCAGCTTCTTCACGCCGTCCGGAAAAGCCAGATCCTTCGGAATCCGCACCGCCTGACTGCGGTTGAGCTTGAAAACCGTGGTTTTGCCCGGCCCGATTTTGGAGTGCGCGTTCATGAGAAGATGATGCGCGTTAAAGCGGGATATGTCAATGGGATATGCTGATTAGGATTCAAAAACTCATTCAGAACTCAACATTCAGATTTTTAATTTCACATTCTGATTTTTCTATTCTACCTAATGAATGCGGCAACGGAGTGCGAATCCGCTGCCGCAGCAACACCAATCAGGAGAAGGTCCATGATGATTGTTACGTCTGAAGCTTACAACAAACTTTCCGAACGCACAAAAGCTGAATTGCTATCTGCAGTGTTTGGTAGCGAAGGCCCCGGTCAACGCCCGTTAGGCGAAGAGTTCGGCTTTTCTGCAAAGCAATGGGAGGATGTTGCCCGGTTGAGTCCGGGCCAAGTAGAGCGGCTAATTGATGAAGCGACCAGTCTGTATGAGGGCACTCGCATGGCATTGCAATTGTTTGCTGAGCACGGACCAATACTTCATTCTACATTTATAAAAAATCATTGCCTTGATCCTAACGGAAACAAATATTGGCCTGATGGTCTAGATAAATTCCAAGGAGGCACGACGAGAAGGGTAAGATCTCCAGATGTTACTGGCGACAAACACGCAATGCTTTTAACTTGGCCAGAATGGAAAAACGGCGAGGGATACTATGGAATATCGCCGGAAACTCACCGATCTCTTCGAATTTACTTCAACTTAGATTGAGGCGAAGGGGCGGCCAGAATGGGTCGCCCCTTTTATCACCCCACCAACTCCCGCACATCCGTCAGCTTGCCTGTCACCGCCGCAGCAGCAGCCATCGCAGGCGACACCAGATGCGTCCGCGCGCCCGGCCCCTGCCGTCCCACAAAGTTTCGGTTGCTGGTTGAGGCGCAGCGTTCTCCGGCGGGCACCTTGTCCGGGTTCATGGCGAGGCAGGCGGAGCAGCCCGGTTCACGCCATTCAAGGCCGGCTTCGATGAAGATGCGGTCCAGCCCTTCGACTTCGGCCTGCGCCTTCACAAGGCCTGATCCGGGAACCACGATGGCCCAACGGATGTTCGCCGCCTTCTTCCGGCCCTTCAGTACGGCAGCCGCCGCGCGCATATCTTCGATACGGCTGTTGGTGCAACTGCCGATGAAGATGTTCTGCACCTCAACCTCTGTCAGCTTGGTGCCGGGCGTGAGGCCCATATAGTCGAGGCTCTTGCGCACCGCCTCCTGCTTGGAGGGGTCTTCAAAGCTTTCGGGCGCGGGGACCACGCCGGTTATGGGCAGCACGTCTTCCGGGCTGGTGCCCCATGTCACGCTCGGCTGAATGTCGCCTGCGTTGATCACCACCACCTTGTCATAGGTGGCACCCGGATCGGTGCGCAGGCTGTTCCAATAGGCAACCGCCGCATCCCAATCCGCACCCTTGGGCGCATAGGGACGGCCCTTCAGATAGGCGTAGGTCACATCGTCCGGCGCGCACAGCCCCGCCCGCGCGCCGTGTTCGATCGCCATGTTGGAAATGGTCAGCCGCCCCTCGATGCTGAGCGCGCGGATGGCAGAGCCCGTATATTCGATCACATGCCCGGTGCCGCCCGCCGCGCGCAGCACACCGGTGATGTGGAGAACGATGTCCTTCGCGGAGACGCCGGGGCCGACTTCGCCTTCCACGCGCACTTCCATCGTTTTGGACTGGGCGAGCAGCAGCGTCTGCGTGGCGAGCACATGCTCAACCTCACTAGTGCCGATGCCGAACGCCAGCGCACCGAGCCCACCATGGCAGGCGGTGTGGCTGTCTCCGCACACGATGGTCGCGCCGGGCAGCGAGAAGCCCTGTTCCGGCCCGACGACATGGACGATGCCCTGCTCCAGATCGCTCGGCCCGATATAGCGGATGCCAAATTCGGGCGCGTTGACTTCCAAAGCGGCCAACTGCTGCGCACTTTCGGCGTCGGCAATCGGCAGGCGGTTGCCCGCCGCGTCGAGCCGCGCGGTGGTCGGCAGATTATGATCGGGCACGGCGAGCGTCAGATCGGGGCGGCGGACGGTGCGGCCAGCGGCGCGCAGCCCTTCAAACGCCTGCGGGCTCGTCACCTCATGCACCAGATGCCGATCAATGAAGATCAGGCAGGTGCCATCGTCGCGCCGGTCGACCACATGGGCGTCCCAGATTTTCTCGTACAGGGTGCGGGGTTTTGATGCCATGATCGGAGCACTTTGCCTTGGATATGATGGGTTTCCCAACACCGCTCGTCCTGAGCTTGCCGAAGGACTGTCCTTCATGCCTCAAATCCGGAGAATAAGGCAGGACAGCCCTTCGACAAGCTCAGGGCGAACGGTTGAAATGTTCAATCGCCCTAGGGCCAAATCTGCGTGAACGGCAAGCCCCTAAGGCACCTGCCGCACCGGCACCGGGATGTTGCAAATGTCCGCCCCGCCCGCCGGATGAATAAAAAATGCATCACGCCGGTTCGCCCGCGCGTCGGCATAGGCCGCAAAGCTTGTGCTTTCGGTGAAAAGATACTGGTAGCGCGGCAGCCCCGCCACCTCATTGCCCATGCGAACGGAGAGGATCGGCACGCGCTCCTCGGCGCTCTCATAAAAGCCGAGCGCACCCGTGCCGCGCGGGAGCGAGGAGAGATGCTCGATCCCCTCAATCACCCGCCCCACCAGAGCGATGTTGCGATCCAGATGGCGCGGCGCATGGCCGATGACGGTGTAGAGTTCAGCGCCGGTTCCAGTGTCTGGCGGCATGTTACGGCCCACGCCCACCATGCCGTAGCAATGGGATGGCCAGACGTCATTTGGCACGTGTACGTAATTGCCACGATCATGCTGCATGGTAAAATTCAGTCCTACGGGGAATCCCCCAGCAAATGAGATATTTGTGGCATAGGGATCGTCAAAGCGGGTCGGCTTTCCGTCAACACTTGGCTCATGGTCGCTGAGCAAATGAGCTATTTGGTGGCCGCCTTCGTCGTCCGCAAAGCGTTCAAACATTCCGTCCTTGAACGTGGTGATATACTCACTTTGCGGCACCACCGCCAACCCCTCCGGCAGCGCCTTCTTCTCGCTCGCATCCCCCCATTGCACAACATAATTATCCTGCACGCGGTTGACGCTCACCCCGTCATACCAGCGCGCGGCAACGAGCTTGCGGATATTGCTCACCCAGCCTTGAGAGAAGGGCGCGGGCATCAGCTGGATCACCACACGACGCGGTTTCGCGCCCAGCGGGGCCAGATCCATCACCATCAGATCGGACGGCGCAATCGCAGCCCAGTCCGCAGCGGGAGCGGCAGCCACAATCTCACCGGGAGACAAAGCGGGCTTGGCGGGCGCGGGCGGCTCCCCCGCCCCCATCAGCAACGCCGCAAGCGGCACCAGAGCAATCCGTTTCATGAGGGTTAACGTGCCACATCCAAGCCCCTTGCGAAACCCGCTCTCTGCGTTTAGGGGCCTGCATTCCAGAGCGATTTGGTTGATCGCCTGATTCACGTCTCGTGCATTGCGCGATACAATCAGGCTCATGCGGAGCGGTGGCCGAGTGGTCGAAGGCGCTCGCCTGGAAAGTGAGTATACGTCAAAAGCGTATCGAGGGTTCGAATCCCTCCCGCTCCGCCAGCCACCCCCAGCACCCGTCTCCATCTGACACTGGCCTCGCAAAGGCCGCGGCTGTCGGCGCGTTGGCGTGCCCAAACCCAACCGAACCTCAAAACAGGGGAGAATTTGCGCCCTGTTCGCTCCCTGCCGCAGCCCCTTTTCTCCACCCGTCCATGGGTCGGTTGGGTTTGGCGGATTTCCCTGTTTTGATGCAATAATAGGGAATTTTTCCAAAGAACGGGTCATTAACAGGGGATTTTCAGGTGTCCCGCGGCGGAATGTCAATTTTCCTCGCGTGATTTCAATGGCTTGCAGCGCCAAAGCCAACTCTCCTGTTATTCGGGCACTGTCAGAGCAAATGCACCGGCTAGGCGCTGCGGTGGTAGAGCGCTAACCCCGGCGTATGCCGAGACCAAAGTAGTCCGCCAATCCGTTCCGCAATTTCAACGCATCACCCAAGGTCATCCGTTTCATGGTGGTGATATATGTGCGGAATCCCTGCCGAACGGCGAAAAGTTGTAATTGGTCTAACTGCACCTGCCAGATTGCAGATCAAAACCATGCTCCGCCAATAAGTTGGTCATTTGGCTTCAAATTGCATGGTCAGCGTTGAAACAACACGTGTCATGCCATCGCGCCGCGAGTCAGCGCCTGCATCCCAATGTCCGTTGCGCCAGAAGATGCCATGCAATCCGCTGTCTTCGCCACTTCCTGCACGAACGGTGATGCCGCGCTGGGCGAACCCTTCGTGGACGGCAGGCGGCATGCGCGCGGCTTCGCCGTTGAACTGGTCGCCGCGCGCCACAAGGTTGGGCAGGTCGATGGCCTTTTGCATCGGCAGTTTCCAATCAAGCAAGCCGACAAGAGCCTTTGCGACATAGGCCGGGATGGCATTGCCGCCGGGTGAGCCAATGGCCCCGAGCAGACGGCCCTTCCGGTCGAGGATCAAGACCGGCGCCATCGATGAGCGCGGTCTTTTGCCGGGTGCGATGGCATTGGGGCCGCTCGGCAGGAATGAGAAATCGGTCATCTGATTGTTGAGGAAAAATCCCTCCACCATCCGACCACTGCCGAAAAAGGATTCGACCGTGGTGGTCATCGAGACCGCATTGCCGCGACTGTCTGATATGACAAAATGGGATGTGCCGCCCGGCTCGCGCGTTGCATCAATTCCGGCAATCCGTGCACCCGGCGGTGAACCGGCCTTCGGCGGACCACCGGCTTGTGTCCCGATCAGCCTCGCCCTCTGCGCAACATAGCGCCTGTTGAGCAAGCCTTTGACGGGGACATCCACAAATCCGGGATCTCCCACCCAGGCATCGCGGTCTGCATACATGATCCGACTGGCCTGCGCGAACAGGAACCACGCAACGGGATCATCAGGGCCCCTCCTGGCAATGTCGGTGCGCTCAAGGATGGCCATCAGCTGAAGCAGGCCGACGCCGCTTGCCGGAGGAGGTGCCGTGCAAAGCAGATAGACACGATACGGGCGGCACAGGGCGTCGCGTTTGACCGGTCGATAGGCGGCCATATCCTGTGGTGTCAGACCACCCGGCATCGGGCTTTGGGTGACTTTGGCGGCTATGGTGGTTGCTGTCTCCCTGTAGTAGAGCGCTTTGCTTCCGTCACGCGCGAGCCTCCTGACAAAGCGGGCATAGGCCGGATTGCGGAGTGTTTCCCCAGCCGTGATCAGCCGCCCGTCGGGGCGCGTGAAATAGGCGCGGACATCGGGCATGGCGTTTTGCGGATAGGGGCCATGGATGAAGCGGGCCATCCGGGCGCTGACTTCAAAGCCTGAATCTGCGCGCTCTGCTGTGCTGTCAAACAGGCTCGCCCAAGGCAGGCGGCCATGCTCCTGATGCGCGAGCGACAGCATGGCGATAACGCCGGGTACGCCCGTCGCGCGGCCCGATGTCATCGCGTCGCCGCGTGGGATGGACTTACCAGAACCATTCAGAAACATGTCGGGGCGGGCCGGGGCGGGGGGGGGTTTCCGCCCCCCAAAAAACGGGGGTCGCCCGGGGGGCCCGTGGGGCCCCTGCAGGGGCCCGCCCGGCCCGACGGCAGGCGCTCCCGCCGCTTCCTGCCCCGGGGCTGGTTCAGGATCCGGCT
>CALMZE010000216.1 GCA_937870585.1 uncultured Sphingomonadales bacterium
AAACGGCGGGGCTGCGGGTCTGACCCGAAGCCTTTTGCGTTGATCAGGCCGCCTGCGCGGCGCGCACCAGCCGACCGGGCCGCGCGCCGGTCGATTCGTCGAATCGCCGGATGATGACGCCTGTTACGATAGTCGCATCATAGCCGCTGGCTTTCTGGTCCAGCCGTCGTCCGCCCGCAGGCAGGTCGCGCGTGATGATTGGGGTGTGAAGATCCAGCCGGTCCATGTCGATCACGTTTATGTCGGCCTTGGCGCCCAATTTGAGCACGCCGCGATCATGGAGGCCGACCGCGCGCGCGGCCTTCTGGCCGAGCATATGGATCGCTTCGGCCAACTCCAGCCCCCCATCGCGCTGATTCTTGACAAAGTGCGTCAGCAGGAAGGTGGAATAGCTGGCATCGCAGATCGCGCCATAATGCGCGCCGCCATCGCCCAGTCCGGGCACGCAGTTCGGGTCTTTGAGCATGGTGCGCGCGGCATCCAGACTGCCATTTTCGAAATTGCCAAGCGAGGCGAGGATCAGTCCTTCGCCGTTGGTTTCAAGGAAACGGTCATAGGCGATTTCCTGCGGTGTGCAGCCGCGCGCGGCGGCAAGGGCGGCAAAGCTGCGGTCGAGCGAGGGGGCATAGTCGGGCGGATTGTCGAGCGCGAACATCCAGGCCCAGTTGCGACCCAGCATGGCGAGCGGATGCCCTTCCTCAGGCTCTTCGGTGAGCAAGGCCTGGCGGAGCTCCGGATCGCGCATCGCGGCGACCTGTTCGGGCACGGAGAGATGCACGACCTTCTCCCAACTGGGGCAGAGGATGAAGGGGTGAATGGAGAGGTCCAGTCCCTGAATGATGCCGATGGGGCGCGGCATCACCTGTGCCATCACCTGTGTTCCCGCCGCGTTTGTGCGCTTCATCATGTCGAGCACCGCCATCCAGCGCGGCGGCCCATCATTGGCGGAAGCAAGTGTGAAGGTGACGGGGCGACCCGTCGCTTCCACCACCTCTTCAATCACCGGATATTCCTTGTCCCAACCCTGAAACGCATCCAGCACAACCTGAAACGTGCCTGATCCGGCATCAGTCAGGCCCGCGCAAATCTGCTTCAATTCGCTCACCCCGGCTTCGAATGTGGGGATGTTCGATCCATCCGACGCGCGGTGGATGGAGAGGCGGGAGGTTGCAAAGCCGAGCGCTCCGGCCTCCACAGCCTCGCGCGCCATTGCCCGCATCCGCGCGAGATCATCGTCATTGGCAGGCTCGCGCTTGGCCCCGCGTTCGCCCATGGCATAAACGCGCAAGGGTGAGTGGGGGAGGTAGGCCGCCACGTCGATGTCGCGCTTGCCCGCGTCGAGCACATCCAGATATTGCGGGAAGGTCTCCCAGTTCCAGGGCAGTCCTTCGGCCATGACGACACCGGGAATGTCCTCCACGCCTTCCATCACCTTGATCAGCATCTCCCGGTCCGACGCGCGACAGGGCGCAAAGCCGACGCCGCAATTGCCGAGAATCGCCGTCGTCACGCCGTGCGAGGAGGAAGGGTTGAGCTCTTCAGACCAAACCGCTTGCCCGTCATAATGGGTGTGCACATCGACAAAGCCCGGCGTGACGACGCGGCCCGTCGCATCAATCTCCTCACGGCCCTGGCCCGCCACTTCGCCCATTGCGGCAATGCGCCCATTCTTGATCGCCACATCTCCGGTGTAGAGCGGATCGCCCGTGCCATCGGCAATCGTGCCGCCCCGGATCACCAGATCATAATCGCCAGACATGTGTCTCTCCATTCGTCTCGTCACGCTTTGCACTTGAATGTCGGGCCGGGATGACGGCAGGTCAAGTCTGAACCGAATCAAGACTGTGAGAGGACATTCCATGAAAGCCATCCAGATCCACCACCCCGCCGGGCTCGACAATCTGAAACTGGGTGACGTGCCGGACGCCGCTGCGCCCGGCCCCGGAGAGATCAAGGTGCGGCTGCGCGCGTCGTCGCTCAACTTCCATGACTATGCGGTGGTGACGGGCATGATCCCTTCGCCGGAATTCCGCATCCCCATGTCTGACGGTGCGGGAGAGGTTGTTGCGGTTGGCGCAGGCGTCACCGAATTTCAGGTGGGCGATGCGGTTGTCACCACTTTCTTCCCCGAATGGCTGAATGGTCGCCCGCCCGAAGGCGGCTTCACCCGCGTGCCCGGCGACGGGATTGATGGCTATGCCTGCGAATATGTGACGGCGGCTGCGACCTCGTTCACACCGCAGCCCCGGGGGTACAGCCATGCCGAAGCGGCCACGCTGACCTGTGCCGGGTTGACCGCATGGCGCGCGCTGGCGGTGGAAGGCGGCATGAAGGCTGGCGATACCGTTCTGGTTCAAGGCACAGGCGGCGTATCCATCTTCGCGCTGCAATTTGCCAAAATGGCCGGCGCGACGGTGATCGCCACCTCTTCGTCGGACGAGAAGCTGGAGCGATTGAAGGCGATGGGAGCGGATCATGTCATCAATTACAAAACGACTCCCGCCTGGGGACCGAAAGCGCTGGAACTGACCCGCGGGCAGGGTGTGGACCATGTTGTTGAAGTCGGCGGGCCGGGCACGCTTGATCAATCCATGATGGCCAGTCGTATGGGTGGGCATGTTTCGCTCATCGGCGTGTTGACCGGGGTGCAGGGGCCGGTGACGACCGCGTTGCTGATGAACCGCCAGATCAAGGTAAAGGGCATTGTGGTGGGCAATCGCGAGCATCAGCTGGATATGATCGCTGCCATCAACGCGACAGGCATGAAGCCGGTGCTGGATCAGCATTTCCCGCTTGCCGAGCTGGGTGCCGCATTCCGCCATCAGGAATCGGGCCGCCACTTCGGCAAGATTGTTGTGGATATTTGAAAAAGCTGTAGGGAGCCGCCTGCGATGACTTGAAGCGCGGACGCGCTTTTGTCACAATTCGGGACAGTTTTTTGAATCGCGGGTGAAAGGGGGTCGGTGTGACAGGACGTTGGGCAGCGGCTTGCTGGTCGATTGTGGCCGCCTTCACTCTTTTTGCCACGCCCGCCATGGCGCAGCGCAAGCCGCCTTATTGGGCGTCCGTTGCGGCGCAGGCAAATGAAGCGCGGATGCGGACCGGACCGGGCAAGCAATTTCCGACCAGCTGGATTTTCCAGCGTCCGCGTCTGCCGTTGCGCGTGATTGGCGTGTATCGAGAATGGCGCAAGGTGGAGGATCCCGGCAAAACGCAGGGCTGGATTCTCTCGCGCCTGCTGAGCCCGCAGCGGACGGGGCTGATCATCAACGGCATTGCTGCCATGCACGCCTCGCCCGATGCCAATGCCAAGATCGTGTTCCGCGCCGCGCCCGGTGTGGTTGGTAAGCTGAGCGAGTGCGCGCGCGGCTGGTGTCTGTTCGATGTGAATGGCCAGATGGGCTATGTTGAAACCAGCTCGATCTGGGGCGTTGACGTTGAGGAAACGCGGCGCTGACGCTCTGGTTTGCGCTGGCCGGAGGGATCGCGGGCGCGATAGCAGGCAGTTTCATTGCAACGGTCACACAGCGCACGCGTGAGGGCCGCTCGATCGGCGGGCGCTCTTGCTGTGATGGCTGCGGGCGCACCTTGTCCCCGCTCGAACTGGTGCCGCTCATCAGCTGGATCATGCTGCGGGGCCGTTGCCGCACTTGCGGTGCTGGCATTGGCCTGCGTCAGCCGCTGGTGGAACTGGCCGCCGCAGTATGGGGTGCGCTTACGCTCGGCCTTTCTCCGGGCGTGGCCGGCATCGCGGGCGCACTTTTTGGATGGCAAATGCTGGCGCTTTCGCTCTTCGATCTGGAGATGTTGCGCCTGCCGCATCGTCTGTCAGCGCTGTTGGCATTAACGGGGCTGGCCAGTGGGGTCTTCGAGGCAGCGCCTGCCATGACTGATCGAATCTGGGGCGGCGTGGCGGGCTTTGCCGCACTGGCGCTGATCGGCTGGGCGTACCAGCGCGCGCGCGGCCGCGCCGGACTGGGCGGAGGCGATGCGCCGCTCTTGGGCGGAATTGGGTGCTGGCTTGGCTGGCAGGCCCTGCCCTTGTGCCTGCTGGTCGCTAGTGTGAGCGGTCTTGTTTTGACACTGGGTTTGCGAATGGCCGGGCATAACATAGGCGCACGCACAAAATTGCCATTCGGCCCATTTCTCTCTGCCGGGGCACTCAGCCTGTGGCTGGTGGCGCATCAGGGTTAACTGCCGGGCTTTGTCCAAAACTGCATCGAATATGGTTTGATTTCGCGAATCATTCGTGACTAACTCGTTCTTGACCATATCGTCGCTCAGGGCCGCCACCTTCATGGAATTGACCGTTTACCTCTACGCCGCGTTGTTCTTCTCGATGACGGCCTATGCGCTTTACTGGTATGCCATGCGCAAAAAGCTGGTGCGCCCCAACCGCTTTTCATGGCTGATCTGGGGCACGGTGATGGCGGTGGAGGCGCTCACTTATCAGGCCGTCAATGAAGGTCTGATCCAGAATCTGATTTTCCTCATGTCTGCTGCCAGCTGCCTGTTCATCACCCTGGCGATCTGGCGAGATGGGGCCTGGGCCAAGCCAAGTCGCGTGGAAATGCTGTCCATGGCCATTGCGCTGGTTGGCCTTGTGCTCTGGATCGTGTTCCAGGCAGAACGCTGGGCGCACATGCTGCTGGTGGTGGCGGTTCCCATCAGCTTCATCCCGACATGGTTGAGTGCGCGCGAAGATTATCGCCGCGAAGCGAGCCCGGCCTGGGCGCTCTGGACCCTGGGCGATTTCGCGACGCTGATGCTAATCGTGCGGGCAGGCGTGAAAGACCCGCTGGAATTGCCATACATCATCGTCGAACTGGTGTGCCACGCCTCGGTCTGGCTGCTGGTCGGATGGCGCTCGATCAATGTCAGCTCGGCCTGGGATGATCATGAAGTCAGGGCCGATCCGCGCTTTCTGTGCGGGCATAGCGTTGATGATTTCCTGATCGAGCATAATGGCAAAGGGCAGGCGGTTTCGGCCAATCGCGATTTTGCAAAGGGTACCGCGCTGATGGAGTTCACCGGGCCGCGCTATCACCGTTCTGAAATTCTGGCGCACAGGCAGGGCGTGGAAGATCGGTTCCTCCAGATCGATCAGGATCGCTATCTGGGGCCTTCGGGCAATATAGATGATCTGGTGAATCATAGTTGCAGCCCCAATGGCGGACTGCGCTTTGAAGATGATGGCCGCATCCTGCTGGTCGCGCTTGCTGATATCGCCAAGGGCGAGGAAATCAGCTGGGATTATTCCACCACATCGTCATCGGGGCGGTTTTCGATGCGGTGCATGTGCGGCAGCGCGGACTGCCGCGACGTCATTGGCGACTTTGAATTTCTCGATGAGCGGTTGCAGCAGGCGTATCGGGATAAGGGGCTGGTTCCGCCCTATCTCCGTCTGGCTTCGCCGCGCAAATCACAGACGGATTCAGCGCCGCTGGCAGCGTGATGATCGCCGTTGCGCCGAGCCCCGGGCCGTCGCTGCTGAGCTGAAGCTCGCCATCCATCATCTTGATCGCATGGGCGCACCAGTGCAGACCCAGACCGCCTGACTTGTTCTTGCGCGTTGAATAGCCTTGTTCGAACAGCTTCTTTCCGGTTGCAGGATCAAAGCCCTCACCATTGTCGCGCACCAGAATCTGCACCTGTGGGCCGTGCAGCGAATCCGTTTCCATGAAGGTCACTTCCACCAGTCCAGCCTTGCGTTTGGCAGACTGAATCGACTCCACGGCGTTGCCAAACAGATTGCCGATCACCTGAGACAGGAGCACGCGGTTGGCTTCGACATGCGGCGCTTCGTCCGCCACGTTGAACCGGATATTGCCAATGGAGGAATAGCGGGCGAGCGCGGCATTATGTTCGATCACGGCATGGGGATCGCAGCTTTGCGTTTCCACCTTTTCATGCGCGGCGGCTTGCTGATCGCCAATCAGTTCGATCACGCGGTTGAGGTGAGTGCGCGCTGCTTCGAGTTCCTGCTCCAGATGGTTGCCGGACCTGAAGTGAGACAGAAGCGTTGCGCCGACAAAGTCGAGCAGCTTGCGGCGGCGCTCAGGCGGACAGTCTTCATTGCGCAATTCGGAAAGCGCGCGTTCGGCATCGGATTGCGCCACGGGAGGGCGATTGGCGCTGGCCTGCCCCAGAATGATGTTGAGCGGGTTCAGGCCGTTGCGAACATTGTGCATCAGCCCCACGGCCGATTCGGTGCGGCCAAGGCGGAAGGACTGGATTTCAAGCTGCTCACGCAGATTCTTGAGCTGAGCCAGCATCGAATTGAGGCTGAGCATCAACGAACCGATTTCGTCGCTGCGGGCGGGCAGGGTCAGCGGTTCCGGATTGCCCGAAAGCGTGATGCCCTGCATGTGATGCTCAACGCGCTTGAGCGGCTTGATGGCAAGCGCACGGATCATGCGGCCCAGCACGAGCAGTGCTGCCAGAAGAACCATGGTCGCCGCACCCAGCGCCACCAGCAATGTGTGTTTCCCCATGGCAGTTAGAGTGCGCGGCACGCCAAATTGCGCATGGGCGACTGGCTTTCCATCAAACCCCGTAACTGGAATTGAGACGTGCAGCACCCCGGAATCAGCGGGATCAGACCCAACCAGATCGGTTGCGCCACCCTGCACAAGCCGCGCCTGAAGGCTCAGCAATTCGCTCAACTGTGTGGAATCGAGTACGCGCGCCATCACCACAAAGCCCGATGGTGTGCCTGATCCATCGGTGCGGATGACTTGCGCCGTGCTGATGGCGACCAGTTGATCGCCAACCCAGGCATAAAAACGCAAGGATGGCTCGGCCTTGGCGCGTGAAAGAATGGCGGGGGAGGCCAGCAGCGTGTCAAAATGTCGGCCCATCGTCTGCACGATGATCTGCTTGTCCAGATCGACCCAACGTGAAAAAATGATCTTCCCGTCAAAGCGGACATAGGCCATGCCCGAAACGTCGAGATTGGTGAGGGCCAACAGCGAGAAGGTATCAGCCTCAAACCCGCGCGTCGGATTTTGCAGATAGTCGTAACTGTCATTCCACGCGCCATAATCGCGGACGGCGGTGGCGACGCGGTTGGAGAATTCATCAAGCGTGGCGTTGGTGCTATCCACATGGCGCGCGATATTCTGCTGCTCCAGCGTCGTGAAATTGGGGACGATGACGCTCGACAGGGCAATGAACATCGCGGCCAGACCGACAAGCGCAACCACGACTGTGCCGATGATCAATTTGGTATCAAGCGTCGCTGCGCGCAGCACTTGGCGCACTGCCTTGCCTGTCGAATGGCGCGTCAGGCGGAGGAGTGCGGACCCCATTCTCAGCCCTGCCCGATTCTGTCTGGCTGGACCTGTGTGGTGCCAACCAGCGCCCTGGCCTCGCTCCGGGTCATCGGAGCACCCAGGAAATAGCCTTGAAGGAAGCCGCACCCGGCCAGGCGCAACGCCTGCATCTGGATTTCGGTTTCCACACCTTCAGCCACAACTTCGAGGCCCAGCGAGCGAGCGAGATGGGTGACCGAATGGATGATCGCGGCGGATTGCGGCTCGCGTCCCATATTTTCCACGAACGACCTGTCGATCTTCAGGCAGTCGAGCGGGAAATTGCGGATGTTGAACAGGCTGGAATAGCCGGTTCCGAAATCATCGAGCGCGACGCGGAAGCCCGCATCGCGCAATTGCTTCAGCGTCTTGGCGGCCCGCTCATGATCATCGAAGATCGCAGTTTCGGTGACTTCAATCTGGACGCGTTCGGACTTCATGCCGCGACCGCTCACCTGCGCAATCAGCGAGTCCGCAAATTCTTCATGACGGAACTGACGCGGAGAAAAGTTGATCGAAACATATTGCTCCGGCCAGTCCTGAACCGCGTCAAGGGCTGCTCCTGTGACCCAATGGCCGATCTCGTGAATGAGCTGCGATTCTTCTGCAATGGGGATGAACACGCCGGGAGAAACCGGTCCATGCTCGGGGCTCGTCCAGCGTAGCAAGGCTTCAAACCCGGCTACCGGCGCTCCACTTCTGCCCACAATGGGCTGGAAACGCAGATCAAACTCGTTGTTGGTGATCGCGGTGCGGAGGCCATCTTCAATGGCATTGCGGAAGCGGATGCTCTCATCCATCGCCTGACTGAAAATGCGCGCCTGCTCGCCGCCTTTGCGCTTGGCGTCATAGAGGGCGAGGTCAGCGAGGCGCAGCAAGTCAATCGGCTCTTCAGATGGGTCGCCCGAAGAGACAGCGACGCCCGCAGACGCTCCTGACTGGACCTGATGGCCAAAGATGGAAAATTGCTCGCTGCACGCGCGGATCATCGCTTCGCACAGGCGGTGCGCGGCTTCGACATCGCCATGATAGATGGCGACGGCAAATTCATCTCCACCCAGACGCGCGACAAGCCCCTGCTCTCCGGCGACTGAGGCCATTTTCAGATAGACCTGACGGATCAGTTCATCGCCCGCGACATGGCCCAGCGAATCGTTGATATTCTTGAAGCGGTCGAGATCAACAATGGCGATGCTGACCTGTTCGCCCAAGTGGAGCCGCTTGCTGAGTTCATGCAGGAAGGCGAGCCGGTTGGGCGCGCCTGTGAGCGAATCATGCGTGGCAAGATATTGCGCACGGGCCTCGTTCGCAGCGAGTTCAATGCCCTGCCGCTCCAGCTGTGCGACCCGGTCCGCCAGTTCGTTGCGAACGCGCTTGAGCTCCCGATCATTGACCCAGCGCTGGCCGAGCGCACGGGCGAGTTGCAGCACTTCGTCCGCATCAAACGGCTTGCTCACGTAGAAAAGTTTGTCGACTGGCCCGGCCACGCGCGCAATGTCGAGCGCGCTGTGATCCGAATAGCCGGTGACGATGACCATGTTGATGTCCGGGTCAATCTCACGAATGCGCTTGGCGGTTTCCTTGCCATCAATACCCGGCGGCATCCGGATGTCGATAAAGGCGATCTGATAAGGTTCGTCCGCCGCCAGAGCATCGGCCACCAGCCGCAAGCCATCGAGGCCCTGTTCGGCGTGATCGACCTGAAAACTCACCAGTTCGGCGTCGGATTCGTCATGCTCGGGTGTCGCACTATCGTCAGCGAACAGCTCTCGTGCGAGCATCTGCAAGGCAGCACCGTCCAACTCGCGCGCACCCTGATCAAAGGTGCGGCGATAGGCCTCGTGCATGGCAGGCTCATCATCGATAACCAAAATGCGCATGGAATCTCCGGTTTGCGACACAGGTCGGATAACCGGATGTGGATAAGGAATGGTTAAACCTGTTTTGGCATGATGCGTCAGATCGCCCCGAAACGGACCGGAAGCGATTGAATTGATTTCGCCTTTTGCCCCATGCTGCCACCGCGCAGACGCGACAAAGGCGATTAACCATGGCAAGGGGTTTGTCGGCATGAACAGGGTTTTGGTCTTGATGGGAGCCGCGCTGGCGCTTTGGGCAGCACCCGCACAGGCGCAGGAAAGCACCGATGCACCTACCGGTGCGTTCGAGGTTTCAGGCACAGTCAGCCTGACGACAGACTATGTGTTTCGGGGTATCAGCCTGTCCGACAATGAGCCTGCCGTGCAGGGCTCGCTGGAAGTGCAGCATAAATCAGGCATCTATGCCGGTTTGTGGGGCAGCTCCATCGCGCGCTTTGCTGGAACGCATGTTGAAACCGACATTTATGGCGGCTGGCGCGGATCGGCGGCGGGCCTTGATTTTGATCTCGGCGTGGTCGGCTATGTCTATCCCGGCGGACATGGGGCCAATTATGTCGAACTCGCCGGCAAGGCCGCCAAGACGCTGGGGCCAGTTGAAGCCGAGTTGGGTGCCGCCTGGGCGCCTTCGCAAAAGACGATTGGCGGGCGGGACAATCTCTATCTGTTCGGCTCGCTCTCCAGCGGCATTCCCGGCACGCCCGTTACGATCACGGCCGATGTCGGGCATGAAAAGGGCGGCATGGCCGGGCCTTCGGGCAAGAAGTGGGATTGGGGCCTGACGGCGGACTATGTGCGCGGCCCAGTGACCCTGTCCGTCTCCTACAAGGACAGCGATGTGCGCCGCGCGCTCGATCCGGACAAGGTTGCGCGCAGCCGGGTGATGGCGACGGTCACGCTGTCTTTCTGACGCCCGTGTCTCAGCGCGAGAGCATCACGTTCATCTGAGCCACTGCGACCGGCTTCTCAGGATCATCCTGCCAGGCGATCGCCTCCACATTGGCGACGCGGCGGCCAAGGCGCTCGATCGTCGCACGCGCAAAAGTGGTCTGCTCGGTCGCCCCGCGCATGAAGGATACCGTGACGTTGATCGGCTTCACCTTTGCCTTGTCATCATGGCCGAGTGCATCAGCCAGCGTGGCATAGGCCACGGTTTCCAACAGACCCGCCAGCGCGCCACCATGGACAAAGCCCGGGCGGCCGCGCATCGCGATGGAATAAGGCATGGTCATCAGCAGATGCCCGTCGGCATCGCGGGAGGTTTCGAAACCCATGGTGCGGGCATAGGGAGACAAAGTGTGTGCCATGGTCAGGAAGCCGTGAAGAAATAGGTGCCCGCCACATGCGCGATGGGCTTGGCGGGATCGCCATCATGGGCGATGCCGCGCACGAACGCGACCGAGCGGGTGATATGGTAGCATTCGCCGCGCCCGATGACGGTGTTGCCCGGCGTCGCGGGGCGCAGATAGTCGATCCGCAGATCGAGCGTCGCCTGTGGCTGGAACACGCCGGTGGTCAGCCAGATGGAAATCGACGTCACCATATCCATCACTGTCAGGATCGGGCCGGAGGCGAGAATGCCCGTTTCGGGATCGCTCACCAGATCGGTGTTGTAATCGAGCGCCAGTTCGCACCAGCCTTTGCCATCAGGATATTTGCCATGCGCGTGGTAGCGCGAGCCGATGGTACGGTTGTGCCCGCTCCGTGTCGCCATGGCGATGAAGGCAACGGGATCGAACGTGTCGGGAATAGCTGTGGCGGTCATGCCTGTCTGGCTAGGACGGCCCGTGGCGGAATGCAACCGGCTGAACAGTTTCCAGTCTGGACAGGGCGCGCATCTGCCTGCATGGGAAACTGGAAAAGCGACCAAATCGCGCCAGTTTCAAGAGAGGAACGCTGAACCATGCATCCATATATCCACGCCGCCAACACGCCTGAAAAACCCGCCGTGATCGTAGCGGAAACCGGCGAGGTGATGACCTACGCCCAGCTGGATGAAGGCTCCAATCAGGCGGCCCAATTCTTCCGGTCGCGCGGACTGGGTGTCGATTCGGTGATTGCCATCATGATGGAAAATCACCTCGATTATTACAAACTCACCTGGGGCGCGCAGCGCGCGGGCCTCCGCTATGTCTGCATCTCCTCGCGGCTGACGGCGGACGAGACGGATTACATCCTCGAAAATTCCGGCGCGAAGCTGTTCATCGTGTCGGCCAGCCTGTCGGCGACCACGTCTCAGCTTTCCACCCAGATTGAACGCTATGCGCACAGTGGCGAACTGCCCGGCTATGGCTGCTGGGAAACGACCGTGGCGGCGATGCCAACGGATCGCATTGGGGATGAGCGCGCCGGTGTGGACATGCTCTATTCCTCCGGCACCACCGGTCGCCCCAAGGGCGTGCGCGTGCCTCTGCCGGTTGAGCCCGCAATTGATGTAACCAATTCCTTGGTGATGGTGGCGCAGGCGCTCTATCGCTTCAATGAAGAAAGCGTCTATCTCAGCCCCGCGCCGCTCTATCATGCCGCGCCGCTGCGCTGGTCGATGACCGTTCACAAGCTGGGCGGCACCGTGGTTATCATGAAGAAATTCGATGCGGAGGGCGTGCTCAAATATATCGAGAAGTACAAGGTGACGTGCGGCCAATATGTGCCGACGCACTTCATCCGGATGCTCAAGCTGCCCGATGATGTGCGCGCCAAATACGACCTGTCTTCCAACGATTGCGCCATCCACGCCGCAGCCCCGTGCCCGGTTCCGGTCAAGGAAGCGATGATTGCCTGGTGGGGGCCGATCATCGAGGAATATTATGCCGGCTCCGAAGGCAATGGCATGACGATGATCAATTCCACCGACTGGCTGACGCACAAGGGTTCCGTGGGCCGCGCCGTCACCGGGATCGTTCATATCATGGCCGATGATGGCGAAACCGAGCTGTCGCAGGGCACTGAGGGTGCGATCTTCTTCGAAAATCCGGACAGCAATTTCGAATATCATGACGATCCGGAAAAGACCAAGTCCAGCCGCAACTCCAAGGGCTGGAGCACGCTGGGCGATGTCGGCTATCTTGATCCCGAAGGCTTCCTGTTCCTCACCGACCGCAAGAGCTTCATGATCATTTCGGGTGGGGTGAACATCTATCCGCAGGAAATCGAAAACCACCTTGTCACGCATCCCAAGGTTCAGGACGTGGCCGTGATCGGCGGCCCGCATGAGGAAATGGGTGAAGAGGTGATTGCGGTCATCCAGCCCGTCGACATGGCCGATGCGACCGATGCGTTCCGTGATGAAATCCTCGCCTATGCGCGCGAAAAGCTTTCTGGTGTGAAGATGCCGCGCCGCATCGATTTCCTCGAACAGTTGCCGCGCCATGACACGGGCAAGCTCTACAAGCGGCTGTTGCGTGACCAATATTGGGCGAAGGTGAAAAGCGCATGACGATCAAGCTCTCAACACTGTTATTGCCCGCACTGACGCACCAGCTTCAGGCCATGTCTGGCCAGCTGGAAAAAGGCGTGGCGGGCTCCAGCGATGCGGGAGCCGCGCTGCTGGCGGCCCGTCTGGCCCCAGACATGTTTCCGCTCACCGCCCAAATCAAAACGTCATGCGGTCAGGCGACCGACGCCATCACTCGCCTGATGGGGCAGCCCAATTCGGTCACCCCAGAGGTGACGGATATGGCCAGCGCGCGGACGCTGATCGCAGACACGATTGCGGGCCTTGCCAAGGCCGATGCCGATGCGATCGACGCGGCTGCTGACCAGACCGTGTCTCTGGATCTGCCCAACGGCATGGCCTTTGACATGTCCGGCCAAGACTATGTGCGGGACTGGGTGCTGCCGCAGTTCCATTTCCACACGGCGATGGCCTATGCCATTTTGCGCAATCAGGGCGTGGAGATCGGCAAGATCGATCTTCTGCCCTATATGATGGCGCACGCACGCCGCCCATCATGACCAGAAGGGTCATCGCCTGCCTGAGCGCCAGCATCCTGCTTTCAGGATGCGGCGCAACGGAACAGCGCCTGTCTCCGCTCTCCAGCGACGCCGTCATTGAGGCGGCGGAGAAGGCGCCGGAGGATGGTTTCGTCAAGGAAAATGGCTGGAATGAGCCGATGGCTCCCTTCACGGTGATCGGCAATGTCCATTATGTTGGCACCAAGACGGTGAGCGCATGGCTGATCACCGATCCCAAGGGGCATATCCTCATCGACAGCGTCGTGCCGCAATCCGCCCCGCAGATCATCGCCAATGTGAAGACCCTAGGCTTTGACCCGCACGAAGTGAAATATCTGCTCAACAGCCATGCCCATATCGACCATGCGGGCGGGCTGGCCGGACTCCAGCGGGCAACGGGCGCACTCATGCTGGCCAGTGCTGCGGACAAGCCCTTTCTTGAAGCGGGTGACATCGGCCATGGCCCCTCGGCAGGTGCCAAATTCCCGCCGATCCGCGTGGACCGGATCGTCAAGGATGGCGATGTGGTGCGCGTGGGGAAAACCGCGCTCACGGCCTTGCTGATGCCGGGCCACTCGCCCGGTTGCACCAGTTGGACGATGCGGGCCAAAGGGGCGGATGGGGTTGATCGGTCAATTTTCTTTCATTGCAGCGCGACGGTTGCGGGCCAATCACTCAACCCGGAAGCTTATCGCGGTATCGTGGCCAATTTCAGGGCGAGTCTGGCTCGCGCACGGACGCTGAAGGCGGACATCTTCCTCGCCAATCATGAGAATTTTTTCGACCTGCATGAAAAGCGCGCCAAGCAGCTGGCGGGTGATGCCAACGCCTTTGTCGATCCCGGCGAGCTTGGGCGCTTCACCGAAGCGATGGCCGAGGCATTTGAGGCCACGCTCGCCAAGCAGCAGGCCCCGCATTGAGAGGGAGTGCCATGGACTTCATCACCGTCACCCGCGCCGCGCGCGTTACCACTGTCACGCTCAACCGTCCGGAGTTGATGAACGCCATCAACACGGCGATGCACGCCGAATTGCAGGCTGCATTCGATGCGTTTGCAGCTGATCCGGAGCAGTTTGCCTGCGTCGTCACAGGTGCTGGTGAGCGGGCGTTCTGCGCAGGATCAGACCTGAAAGAGGCCGCGGCAGGAGGAAAGGGTGGCTACCCCAAAAATGGCTATGCCGGGCTGATCGAACGCTTTGATTGCCCCAAGCCGATCATTGCAGCGGTCAATGGTCTGGCGATGGGCGGTGGCTTCGAAGTCGCGTTGGCGTGTGACATCATTATAGCGGCGGACCATGCCGTGTTCGCGCTGCCCGAACCGCTGGTGGGTGCGGTGGCGCTGGGTGGTGGGTTGCACCGGCTGGCCCGGCAGATCCCGCTCAAGCAGGCGATGGGCATGATCCTCACTTCCCGCCGCGTGACGGCTGCGGAAGGCCTGCGCATGGGCTTTGTCAACGCGGTGGTGCCTGCTGCCGATCTGAAGGAGGAGACAGATCGCTGGGTGACCGATATCCTGCGTGCCTCGCCCATGTCTGTCCGCGCGTCCAAGGCGGTGGTGAACCGGGGGCTGGAGGAGCGGAGCGTCGAGGCCGCGATGGCCAACCAGCCCGATTATCCGGAGTTCATTGCCTGGCGGACGAGCGAGGATGCCAAGGAAGGTCCGCTGGCCTTTGCCGAGAAGCGCGCGCCGGAGTGGAAGGGGCGGTAAGCTACCCCGCCGTCCTGAGCTTGTCGAAGGACAGCGGGACTTATTTCTATGTCACCCCAACATGTGCCCGCTGGACGGCGCATGGGGCGGTTCAATTTCGGGTGGTTCGGGTGGGTCGAGTTCGCCTTCCCATTTGGCGATGACGGCAGCGGCCACCGCATTGCCGACAACATTGGTGCCAGACCGGCCCATGTCGAGGAACTGATCAACGGCGAGAATCAGCACCAGCCCGGCTTCGGGAATATGGAAATCGGCCATCACGGCGGAAATGACGACAAGGCTGGCGCGCGGCACGGCGGCCATGCCTTTGGAGGTGATCATCAGCGTGAAGAGCATCGCCATCTGCTGCCCGCTGCTGAGCTCAATCCCGTATAGCTGCGCGATGAAGAGCGACGCGAAGGTCATGTACATCATCGATCCGTCGAGATTGAACGAATAGCCGAGCGGCAGCACGAAGCTGGCGATCTTGGGCGGCACGCCGAACCGGTCGAGCGCTTCCAATGTGCGCGGATAGGCCGCTTCTGATGAAGCGGTGGAGAAGGCCAGCAGCACCGGTTCGCGAATGTAGCGGATCAGCGTGCCCGCGCGGAGGCCGATGACGGCAAAGGCCGCGAGCCCAAGCACCAGCCACAGCACCAGCAGCCCGAAATAGAAGCTGCCGATGAACTTCGCGAAGGTCAGCAGCACGCCCAGCCCGTTGACGGTGATGACCTTGGTCATCGCGGCGAACACCGCCAGCGGGGAAACGCGCATCACATAATCGGTGACTTGCAGCATCACGTCCACCAGCGCGTCCACACCCTTGGTGATGGGGGCGGCTTTCTCTCCAACGGCTGTCATCGCCACGCCAAAGAAGAGCGAGAAGATGACGATCTGAAGAATGGTGTTGTTCGCCATGCCTTCGATAACCGATTTGGGGAACATTTCGGCAATCGTCTTGTAAATGTCGCCCGCAGGCTTGGCGATGCCGACCGTCGCGTCTGCGGGAGGCAGGGTGAAGCCACCGCCCGCACCGGGCTGGAGGATATTGACGAGCAGCATCCCGAGCGAAAGCGAGACAATGGTTGCGCCGATGAACCATGTCATCGTCTTGAGGCCGACCCGCCCCAGAGCCGCCGTGTCTCCCATATGGACGATGCCGGACACGAGGGTGGCGAAAATCAGCGGCGCGATGATCATCTTGATCAGACGCAGGAAAATGTCAGTGACAAGGCCCAGCGTCTTGGTGATCGTTTCCAGAGCTGCCGGATCGGCTACGCTGGCATGCAGTACAGCACCGAGCACGATGCCCAGCGCCAGCCCGATCATGATGTAGAAGGTCAGTCGTTTCGCCACGGTTTCGCGTCCCCCGGTTGGTGCGGGGGACAGTGCCAAGGTTAGGCGGCGGTGTCGAGCCTAGTGGAAGATGACTCTTGGCGGAATCGCCCTGTGCTCCGGCCTAGTGCCGGAGCACAGAGTGGTGGTCAGAGCCTAGCCGCGCGGGTCAGTTCGCCCAATAGACATAGTCCTGATCCTTGGTCCATGGCGCATTGAGCGGAACGTCAACGCGGATCGCGGCTTCTATCAGCCCAGGCCAGAGCGGTTTGGCGAGCCCGGAATTCTGATCCTCGATCATCTTGCGGAGCGTCGCCGCGCGCTGCGGCTCCTTGTCGGCCAGATTGACCTGCTCGGTGGGGTCGGTCGCGAGATTATAGAGCCAAGCCTTGTTGGGGTTTTTCGCCACTTGCAACTTCCAGTCGCCTGCGCGCACCACGCGATAATCGCCCGAGCGCCAGAATGTAATCTCGCGCTTGGCCTTGGGGTCGAGCAGATTGAAACTGTCCATCTTCCGGTCGGTGGGGATCGCGCCGCCGCCTGCCGCCGCGATGGTGGCGAACAGATCCAGATGCTGCGCCACGTCCGCACGGGTGCTTCCAGCAGGGATATGCCCCGGCCAGCGCATCATCAGGGGAATATGGATGCCGCCTTCAAAGAAGGTGCCCTTGTAACCGCGATACGGTTTGTTGTGATCCTTGATGCCTGTGTACCACGCGCCGCCATTATCGCTGGTGAAGATGACGAGCGTGTTCTTGTCCAGGCCGGTCTCTTGCAGCTTGTTGAGGACATCACCGATGCGCCGGTCGAGCTGGCGGATCATCGCGCCATAAACGCGCTCCTTGTGATCCTTGATCTGCGGCAGCGCGTCATAATCCGATTTCAGCGCCTGAAGCGGCGTGTGGGGTGCATTATAGGCCAGATACATGAAGAAAGGCCGGTTGCGGTTGGCGTCGATGGCAGCCAGCGCATTGTCCGTGAAATAGTCGGTCAGATGGCCCTTCGGGCGGAAGCGCGTTCCGTCTCCCCAATGCACCGAATAGGGCAGGTTCGCCCACAGGAAGCGGTCGATCGGATCCCAGGGCAGTTTGGCGTTGATGGTCTGCGGATCATTCGGGTCCAAGAACATGCCACCCCCTGCGCGCAGGCCGAGACTCTCATCAAAACCTTGCGAGGTGGGTCGCAGCGGCTGTGCCTCTCCCAGATGCCATTTGCCGATATGGATCGAATGGTAACCGCGCGCCTTCAACACTTCTGGGATCATGATCTCGTTGTGCGGCACGCCCATATCTTCATAGGCGGGCAGATCATGATTGAGTTCGTCATGATAGATAACCGGGTAAGGCGAAGGGCCGCTATGGCTCGCTATATTGGCCGCAAAGGCTGAGGGGACGGCGGTGAATTCAAATCCAAAGCGGGTGGGATAGCGCCCTGTCATCAGCGCTGCGCGCGAGGGCGAGCAGGTGGCGTTCGCGGCATAGCCATTTGAGAAGCTGACGCCTTGTTGCGCGATGGAATTGATGTTGGGCGTTGGCACGGCCCCTTGACCTACACCCCCGCCGTAAAGGCTGATATCATTCATGCCGAGATCATCGGCCACGATCAGGATGATGTTGGGCGGGCGCTCTTCACTGGCGGGCGCATCCGGCCCCTTGGCCCATTTGACCTCTTGATAATCGCCGATTGGCTCGCGCCACTGCGCCAACAGGCCTGGGATGTAGATTTTGTAGTTCTGGAAAGCGAACACGCCTGCGCCAATGACGGCGGCGAGGCCCAGCCAAACGCCCTTTTTCATATCGCGCTCCTCTCTCTGTGATGTGACATTAAAAGTGTCAAAACCCATTTGCAACGGTGAAAGCAGCTTGCGCGCGGGCGGGTTTGCGGCAAAGATTGATCCATGCCTGCTTCCCTTGCCGCTTCCGCGCTTGCCACCGAAACGCCCCATGCCGACGGGCGCCGCGAGCGCAGTCGATCAAGCCGCAGCAAGATTGTGGGCGCGATGCTCGAACTTGTTGGCGGCGGGGACGTGAGCCCCAGCGCCGCGCGTGTTGCTGAGGTTGCCGGGGTGGGGCTGCGCTCTGTTTTCCGGCATTTCGAGGATATGGATGCTCTCTACCGCGAGATGGGTGAGGTTATCGAGGCACGCGTGCTGCCAATCATTCTCCATGCCCCGGCAGGCGAGACATGGAAGCAGAAAATAGCCGATATTGCAGTGCGCCGTGCCGCCGTGTTCGAAATGATCCTGCCCTTCCGCATTTCGGCGAGCATCAAACGGTTTCAATCCCCCTATCTGATGCACGATTATCGCCGCATGATCCGCCTCGAATCGGAAACGGTGGAGGCGCATCTGCCCCCGGCGGTTAAAGCGGATGTCTCGGGCGCGCGGGGCCTAAAAGTGATCCTTAGCTTCCAGACCTGGCGGCTGTTGCGGCATGACATGGAGTTTCCGGTGGCGGAGGCGGGACGGGTGGTGCGCCGTCTGCTCGATGATGCGCTGGCGCATTTGCCCGATTGACAGGGGCACAAACTTCCGACACTCTTTGTGCCAATATAAGGGCATGGAGATTTCCGGTTTGAAAATATTGCGCACGCCCGAGTCCGCCTTTGAGGCTATCCCCGATTTCCCCTTTACGCCGCATTATGCCGAGATTGTTGATGCAGCGGACGGAACGGCCCTGCGCGTTCACTATATCGATGAAGGGCCACGCGATGCACCCGTGGTGCTGATGATGCATGGCGAGCCCAGCTGGTGCTATCTCTATCGCCACATGATCGGCCCGGTCGTGGCCGCAGGCTTTCGCGTCGTCGCGCCTGATCTGATCGGCTTTGGCAAGTCCGACAAACCGACGCGCACCAGCGATTACAGCTATGCCCGCCATGTCGGCTGGATGCGCAGCTGGCTGGAACAACTGGACTTGACGCGCATCACACTGGCCTGTCAAGATTGGGGCTCGCTCATCGGTCTCAGGCTGGTTGCCGAGATGCCAGACCGCTTCAAGGGCGTGGTGCTGTCCAATGGCGGCCTGCCGGAAGGCGGCCCGGCGCCGCGTGCCTTTGCGATCTGGCGAGCCTTTTCCAAATGGAGCCCGCTCTTCCCGATTGGCCGGATCGTGAATGCGGGCACGAAGCGGAATTTGTCCCCGGCAGAAATCGCCTCCTATGATGCACCCTTCCCGAGCAGCGCCTACAAAGCAGGTGCGCGCATTTTCCCGACCTTCGTGCCGTTCGAAGACAATGTCGCCATCCCCGATCAGAAGCGGGCCTGGGCCGTTTTTGATCAGTGGGAGAAGCCGTTCCTGTGCTGCTTTGGTGATCGTGATGCGATCACGCGCGGTGGCGAGGCGCGCTTCATCGGGCGTGTGCCGGGCACGGCAGGGCAGGCGCACCGCAGCCTGCGCGGTGGGCATTTCATTCAGGAAGATGATCCGCAGGGCTTTTCAGACGCAATTTTGGAGGTTGCACGGCAATGAACTTCACCAATCAGATCCACCCTAGCCCCGAACAGGCCAAGGCCTTTTTCAGTGGCGAAGAGGATGGGCCGATGTGCATGGTCAATCTGCTCAAATTCAAGGAAAAGGCAGACTATGCCGATGGCTCCGAACCGGACTTGTCCGGCCGGGAGGCCTATCTTCGTTACGGCATGGGCGTGCAGGCCTGCCTTGCCAAAGTGGGTGGTTCGGCGCGCTTCACCGGCTTTGTGACTGATCTGATGCTGGGCGAAGTGGACGAGTTGTGGGATATGGTGGCGATTGCCGAATATCCCTCCCGCGCCGCGATGCTCGAAATGGTTCAGTCGTCCGAATATCAGGCGATTACCAAACATCGCGATGCCGGTCTGGCGGGCCAGCTCAACATTCGCACCAAGGCGCTCTAGCCAGCAGTTCGGCGGCGGCGTTTGCGCCAGAAGAGCAGCGCCGCCCCAGCCCCGATCAGCCCCAGCGCCCAGGGCCAGAGCGCGATCAGGCGCGGGATCAGCAGGGCGTTGACCGCATTCTCAAAAATCTGGTTGGGGGCGGTATAGCCGTCCGGCATGGGTAGCACGCCGTTGGCCTTGGCAAAGGCGGCGTAATCCGCCTGCATCTGGGTGAAGCGGTCCGGCTGCGCCTTGGACACGTCCTCCACCTCTCCCGGATCGATCGTGATGTTATAGAGGTGCCACGCGCCATCGCCATAAGGCGGCAGGTTCTTGACCAGCTTGTAATCGCCCTTGAACAGCACGGCATTGCCTGAGAGCTCATAGCCCAATGGCGCATCGGCGGCGTGAACCGAAGGGACCGTGCCGGTCAGCATCGGCGACAAATCACTGCCGATCATGGGCTCGACGGCGCGTCCGTCAAACTGCCCGCGCTGGGGGGCAACGCCTGCGAGCTCCAGCAGGGTTGGGGCCATATCGGTCACATGCGCAAAGCCCGGCGCGATGCTGCCAGCCCGCACGGCTCCATGCCCCGGCCAGGCGAGGATCATCGGCACGCGCAGTCCGCCTTCGCTCGCTGTGAACTTGTAGCCCCGCAAGGGGGATGAGGCCGCGCTCGCAAAGTCTGCCCCAATGGCGGTCAGTGATCCGGGGCGGCCCTGCTGTTCGACGCGCTGGTCATACAGCCATTTGGTGTTGAACGTGGTGAACCCGCCCGCCGACATCGGGTCGGTCGCTTCCGCGCCATTGTCTGAAAGGAAGACGAAGATGGTGTTGTCATATTCGCCTGTTGACTTGAGGTGCGCAATCAGGCGTCCCACTTCCCGGTCCATGGCCGTCGCCATCGCGCCATAGGCAGCCATGGCTCCGGCGCGTTGGGCGCGTTCCTCAGGTGATATTTTGGCCCAGTCGCGCGTGGTTCCCATCGTGACCATTCGCATGTCCGCAGGCATAACGCCCTTGGCCATAGCGGACGCGCGCCGAGCTTCGCGCAAAGCCGTCCAGCCTGCATCATAGCGTCCGCGATAGGCCGCCAGATCCGCATCGCGTGCTTGAATGGGGATATGGTTGGCGAGGAAATTGATCGAGGCGAGGAAGGGTTTGCCGCTCGCCCGCTCGCCATCAATGTAGCGGATCATGCGGTCGACAAGGAAGGTGGAGGAGTAAAAGCCATCGGGCACGCGGGCGGGCTTTCCGTCTTCGGTCCAGTCCGCAAAATCATAGAGCAGCTTGTTGGGCTTGTTCTCGAAATTGTCCGCGCTCGATTGGGAGAGCGCAAAAGCATGATCATAGCCGCGCGCGGTGGGCAGCGTCTCGGGCGTGTGGCCCAGATGCCATTTGCCGGTCAAATAGGTGCGATAGCCGCCAGCGCGCAGCTGGTCTGCGATGGTGACCACGCGGTTGTTGAGGTGCGAGTCATAGCCGGGCTTGCCCAGATGCGCAGGCGGGATCGTTTCGGGCATATTGCCCAGTCCCGCACGGTGATTGATCACCCCGGTCTGGAGCATCGCACGCGTGGGTGAGCAACTGCCTGCCACATGGAAATTGGAAAAGCGCACGCCTTGGGCGGCCAGCGCATCGAGATTGGGCGTCGCCATCTCGCCGCCAAACGCGCCGACATCTGAAAAGCCCCAATCATCGGCGAGCAGGATGACAATGTTGGGCTTGGCTGGTTTCGGCGGGGCGGCCGCGGTGGCTCCGGGCAGGAGCAGCGCGGACGCGGCCAGCAGGAGAGAGGCGCGGCGCATCATGCGCCCTTCAGCGCGGCGAGGCACCCGGTCTTCTCAAGCAATAGGTCGATCCAGGCGTGTGCGGTGGCATCCAGCGAAGCAAAACGCGCGCGCAGATCGGCGAGGCATTTGATCTGATATTTGAACACCCCCTGCGCATAGGGCAGGCCCATCGCGGTCATTGAAAACGTCTCTTCCCCGGCCTCAGCAGCGGCGGCATTGGCGATCAGGAAGGGCAGGTAGATCGCCCCAATCTGCTCCAGCAACGCAGCGATGATGGGGCTGAACGCAGCGTCTGGCGCGTCCCATTCGCCCTCCACGCCTGACATATCGTCAATATGGAGCAGCCAGCGGAAGCTGTAGGGAAAGTCCGCGCGCATCATCGCTTCGGGGGTGGGGTCCACACCCAGTTGCGAAAGTTGTCCGTAGAGTCCGAATTCGGCCAGACTCGGGCGCGAGCCGAACAGGCAATGGCGGTTTACAACATGCGCTTCGAGCGCCGCAAGCAGCGCGCGGGTCGACGCTTCGATCAGCGGAAAATTCTCACGCGTGCAGCCCACAATCGCCATGCGGCCCACCTGCCGCGCGCGGAACTGCTCGGCAAATCCCTGCGAAACATCCCTGCCGCCGCCCTTCAGATTGTCAAACGCCAGCCAGCGGCTCATCTGGATCTGATCAACCTCCTCCAGCCAGCGATAGCCGAACATCGCCTTGGTCACCCATTCGTCGGCAAAATCCTCGATCAGATGCGCCAGAAAGGCGCGCGCGGGATCGGGCGGAATGATCGAGCGTTCGGCGCGGCGCGCTTCCAGATCATAGAGAAGCGGGGTGGAATCATTATGATGTGTGCCATCGGGATAGCGCATCACCGGGATGACAGGCGCACGCACCTGCTCCAGCGCCCCGCGCGTTTCCATGCCATGTGCCCAGATATGGGGCAGGCGACGATAGCGCAAAATGGCGCGCATCTTGAGCGAATAGGGGGAGCCGAGCGCTCCATAGAGTGTATACATCAGTGTCCCCTCCGCCTGATTATTGGTCCGGGAAAAGGCTAACGCTATATTATGGCATGATCAATGCCATTTTATCGTCCGTGCGTGCCGCGTTGATTTTAGGGGACGGTCCTTCCACAAGGACAAATGAACGAAAAGAGAGGCAGTCTGGCCGCGTGGAATGAGGAAGCAAGTCACGGCGTCACTTAACGCTCTGGCCGCTCTTGCACGGTGAATGTCTGGTCGATCAATCGCAAAGATTTGCGCTTTAAGGAGCTGATCCGATGACCAATCCCCGTCCGCTCGAAGGGCTCACCGTGATCGACCTGACCCGCGCGCTCGCTGGCCCCTATGCGACCCTCCTGCTCGCCGGGCTGGGCGCAAAAGTGATCAAGGTTGAAGAGCCGGGCGGTGGTGATCTTGCGCGCGAAAATAGCCCTTATGTCGGTCGGGACGGCATCACGGTCGAACGGCGTCATGCTGACGATGTGTCGATCTCACACCTCACCCGCTCACGCGGCAAATTGTGCATCGCGCTCGATCTCAAAAAGCCAGAAGGGCGTGAGGTGCTGTTCGATCTGGTGAAACAGTCGGATATTGTAGTTGAGAATTTCTCGGCCGGGACCGCTGACCGGCTGGGTATCGGCTATGCCCCGTGCCGCGCGATCAATCCTGCGGTCATCTATGCCTCGCTCTCCGGCTTTGGTGCCGATGTGCGCGATGGCAAGGCGATGGACGTGATTGTGCAGGCTTTGTCTGGCGCGATGTTTGCCAGTGGGGAAGCGGGTGCGCCGCCGGTGCGCTTCGGCATTCCGATTGCCGACATGCTGGCGCCTGTCTTCACCGTGATCGGCATTCTCTCAGCACTGGAGCAGCGCCACCGCACGGGGCGGGGCCAGCACGTCGATGTGTCGATGCTCGGCGCTCTCACCTCATTCGTGGCGATCGAGAATTGGGCCGCTATGGCGGCTGTCGGCATGGAATCGCGCAGCGGCCTGACGATGAGCCGCCTCTCTCCCTTTGGCGTGTTCCATTGTGCGGATGGCTATGTGGCGATTGTGGGGTTTCAGAACTCCATGGCACGCGGTCTTTTTGCGGCCATGGGCCAGCCAGACCTGCTGGAAGACCCCCGCTTTTGTAGCCGCGACGCCCGGGTGACACATGGTGCGGAAATGGACGCGCTCGTCAACGCCTGGACAAGCCGCTTGCCTCAGGCAGAAGTGGTGCGCCTGCTCGAAGCCGAAGGCGTCCCCGTCGCGCCTGTCCGCACCCCCGAAGAGGCTGTGACAGACCCGCGCGTGGTGGCGCGTCAGGAAACGGTCGCAGTGGAGCATCCGCATTATCCCTCTTCGGTTGATTTGCGCACTGCGGGCATTCCGATACACTTTTCAGATGCAAGCACTGGTTTTGATGATGTCATGTCGGTCACCGTGGGCGCGCATAGTGAGCCGGTTTTAGCCGAAATGCTGGGTTATGGCTCAGACCGGTTGGCTGCGCTCAGGGCGGCGGGCGTCATTTAGGTCTCCTTCTTGGAGCCCCTCGCCCGCTTTATCTCGGAAAGGGCTTCAGCCGCTATCTCAACGTGAATAGCCTCTATCTTCAAAAAGATGAAACAGCGCAAAGCGTGCAACGTCCCGTCCTGGTGAAGGTAGAGCCGCCGACATCGTCAGCCATTCCGCACAGGTCGGCCGCACTTGCGGGGGTTTGGTTGATAAATGTCAATCAATTGATATTTGTCAAATAGACCCCCGGCGGATCAGGCTATGGCTTACCGCATGAAAACTGCCCTGATCTTCGTTTCAAGTTTCGTGATATCCATGGGACTGCCGTGCCTCGCTGTTGCAGCAGAGGGTGAAAAGCCTGCCGTCACGCCTTATGCCGACATTCGATACCGGCTGGAAATCGTCGATCAGGATGGCCTGGCCCAAAATGCCTCTGCGTCAACTCTGCGTGTTCGTGCCGGGCTGAAATCTGCGGAATGGAACGGGCTGAGCGCGCTGATTGAAGGTGAAGCCATCGCCGCGATCGGAGCGCAGCGTTACAACGACACGATCAACGGCAGAGTGGCCTATCCCGTCGTCGCGGATCCCGAAGATGTTCTGCTCAATCAGGCATGGGTTCGCTGGAAGCCGGTTACCCAGTTCGATATCACCGCCGGGCGTCAGGCCGTCAACATCGACAATCAGCGCTGGGTCGGTTCGGTCGGGTGGCGCCAGAATGATCAGACGCTCGATGCCGTGCGGGCCACTGCTAGGCCTGCCAAGGGTCTGGCGCTGGATTATCTGCACAGCTGGCGCGTGAACCGCGTGTTCGGCCCGGATTCCCCGCAAGGCATATGGCGCAATGCGGCGATCCACGGCACGCGCCTCGCTTACACAATCCCCAACATCGGCACCATCTCGGGCTACGGATACTGGCTGGACCTAACATCCTCCCCTTCCAGCAGTTCGCGGACCGTGGGCGTGCGGATGGCTGGCGAGCATGTTCTTTCCAAGGCAGTGAAGCTCACTTACGCTGCCGAATATGCTCGTCAGCATGATTACAAGAGCAACCCGCGCAATTTTGCTCTGGATCATGTGCTTCTGGAACCGGGATTGGCGTTCGGTCCCGTCTCTGTAAAGGCGGGGCTGGAGCGGCTGGAGGGCAATGGCACGGCAGCGCTGCAAACACCGTTGGCCACGCTCCACGCGTTCAACGGCTGGGCTGACAAATTTCTGACCACACCTGCCAATGGCCTGCGCGATCTCTATCTGGATGCCGGGTATAAATTCCCCAAGTCCGGGCCGCTCAAGGGCGCGGGCGTGCGCTTGGCCTGGCACGATTTCAACGCGACGCGGCTCGGGATCGATTATGGGCAGGAATGGAATGCGATGCTGACCATGCCGATCAACAAGCATCTGACCGGAATCGCCAAACTGGCCCGCTACAATGCCAGGCTGTTCGCGACCGACACCACAAAGCTCTGGTTCTCGCTCGAAGCAAAGTTCTGAACAGCCCGTCCCCGATCAGGCGGGACCGTCAGTCATGACGATGTCGGGCTTTGAAAACCGCACAAGCGCGTCGCGGTCCAATATCCGCACCATCGGGCCGTCCACCTCCACCCCGTGCCGCGACAGAACGCCAAAAGCGCGAGAGAGATTCTCAGGCGTCATGCCCAGCAGCGAGGAAAGAACCCTCTCCCCTCCGCGCAGGTCAAACCGCTCCGGTTCTCCCCGCCGCGCCGACTGGGTGAGCAGATAATTGCCGAGCCGCTCGGTCGACTGGCGCAGCTTCATGTCCGTCAGCGCGCGCACCATGTCGCGGAAACCGGTCGCAAGTTCGCGCATGGCGGCCTGCATCAAGGCGGTATCGGTGCAGATCACTTCGCGCATCAGTGCCGCCGGGATCATCAGAATGCGCGAGGAGGACAAGGTGCGCGCCGCCATCAGATAAGGCTGGTCTGTCACAACAGCCGCCAGAATGAAGCTGCGCACCGGCTCCACCACGGCCATCGTGCTGTCTCGCCCGTCATTGCTGGTAAAGAGTTCGACAAGTCCATCAACCAGAACATGCAGAAAATCGGCATTCTGCCCGACTTCAAACAGGGTTAGCTGCGGTGGGAATACCTGAAGGAAGGACGCAGCAAAAATCCGCTCGCGATCAGCCTCTCCCATTTCCTGGAACAGGGACAGGCGGGCAATTTCTGGGCGTTCGCCAGGGCGCAAGAGAAACCTCGATCATGACTGCATCCCTGCCCTAGCCCCGCACTTGATGTTTATCAATTGGCCAGTTGATCGGTGGCCATCCCGCGCTTGTCATTCAGCAGTCGAAACCCCAGTTTCCCGGCATTTTTGACTTGAATCAAGAGCGTGAAACCTGAGCATGGCCACCGTTCGGCTTGAATTTCAAGCGAGGGGAATATCATGCCCGCACATGCCATGGTGACACCTGCCGAGCGCAATCGCGCCTTGGGGCTGAGCACCTTTGCCTTCACCGTCTGCTTTGCTGTCTGGACGATCTTCGCCATTGCCGGAATCGAGATCAAGAAGGATCTCGGGCTGAGCGACACCCAGTTCGGCCTGCTGGTGGGCACGCCCATCCTCACCGGATCGCTGGTCCGGCTGTTCCTGGGTGTGTGGACCGATCAATATGGCGGGCGCATCGTGTTTCCGCTCACCATGTTGGCCTCGGCAGTCTCCACCTTCTTGCTGTCCTACGCGGAGAGTTACCTGCCGATGCTGCTCGCAGCCCTCGGGCTTGGTCTGGCAGGCGGCGGCTTTGCAGTGGGCGTGGCCTATGTCTCCAAATGGTATCCGCAGGAAAAGCAGGGCTCTGCCCTCGGCTTTTTCGGCATGGGCAATGTCGGCGCGGCGGTGACCAAATTTATCGCGCCCTGGGTGATGGTGGCGATGGGCTGGCAGGCCGTGGCGCAGATCTGGGCAGCAGTCATGGCGGTGACGGCCATCCTGTTTTACCTGTTTGCCAAGGATGATCCTGACCTCGCCGCGCGCCGGATCAGTGGCGAAAAACCGCGCTCGCTCAAAGAGCAACTGGAACCCCTGAAGAACCAGCAGGTCTGGCGCTTTTCGCTCTATTATTTCTTCGTTTTTGGCGCCTTCGTCGCCCTCGCTTTATGGCTGCCCAATTATATGGTCGGCCTGTACGGCGTGGACGTGAAGGTGGCGGGCATGTTGGCGGCGACCTTCTCTCTCTCCGCCAGCGTGTTCCGCGCCTATGGCGGCGTGCTGTCTGACAAATATGGCGCGCGCAAGATCATGTACGCCACCTTTGGCGTGTCGATGATCTGCCTGTTCATGCTCTCTTACCCCTCCACCGACTATATGATCCACGGCATCAAGGGAGACATTGTCTTCTCCACACAGATGAACCTGGTGCCGTTCGTTCTGACCATTTTCGTGCTCGGCTTCTTCATGTCGCTGGGCAAGGCGGCGGTCTACAAACATATTCCGGTCTATTATCCCGATCATGTCGGCGCGGTCGGCGGCCTTGTCGGTCTGGTCGGCGGGCTGGGTGGCTTCATCCTGCCGATCGTGTTTGGCGCGGTGAGCGATCTGACCGGCATCTGGACGAGCTGCTTCATGGTGCTGTTCGCCCTCGTTGCGGTCGCACTGGGCTGGATGCACATTGCGGTGCGCCAGATGGAACAGGCCGCAAGTGGGCTCGATACGCGCGCACTGCCGCAATTCCCCGAAATGGCCGAATTGCACGATGCCGAACGCCATGCCGAACCGCAGGTCGGCAAGGTGCTGGAGGATTGGACGCCCGAAGATCCCGCCTTCTGGGACCAGACGGGTCAGAAGATCGCGCGGCGAAACCTGCTGATCTCCATCCCGGCCCTGCTGCTCGCCTTTTCGGTGTGGATGGTCTGGTCGATGGTGGTCGCCAAACTGCCACTGATCGGGTTCAATTACACCACGGATCAGCTGTTCTGGCTGGCGGCCTTGCCCGGCCTGTCCGGCGCGACCTTCCGTATCTTCTACAGCTTCATGGTGCCGATCTTTGGCGGGCGGCTGTGGACGACGCTCTCCACCTTCTCACTGCTGATTCCGGCTTTCGGCATCGGCTATGCGGTGCAGAACCCGGACACGCCCTATGTGATCTTCCTCGTGCTGGCTTTGTTGTGCGGCTTTGGCGGCGGCAATTTCGCCTCTTCCATGTCGAACATCGGCTTCTTCTTCCCCAAGGCGCAGAAGGGCAACGCGCTGGCTCTCAATGGCGGGCTCCGCAACCCCCGGGGTTCCGTGATGCAGTTCCCCCTGCCCATCGTCATCACGGCGGGCGTGTTTGGCGCGATGGGCGGCGAACCCCAGACGACCAAGGAGGGCGGGCAGCTCTGGCTCCAGAATGCGGGCTTCATCTGGGTGCCCTTCATCATGGCATCGGGCCTGCTCGCCTGGTTCGGCATGAACGACATTGCAGACGCAAAAGCCAGCTTTGCCGAACAGGCCGTCATCTTCCAGCGCAAGCACAACTGGCTGATGTGCTGGCTCTACACCGGCACGTTCGGATCGTTCATCGGCTTTTCAGCAGGCCTGCCGCTGCTGGCCAAGCATCAGTTCCCGCAGGTCGATGTGCTCAAATATGTCTTCATTGCGCCGCTGGTGGGGGCGATCAGCCGTGCGGCAACGGGCTGGGTGTCGGACCGCTGGGGCGGTGCGCGTGTTACCTTCTGGGTGTTCATTGGCATGATACTGGGCACGCTGGGCGTCATCCACTTCCTGCAAGCGGAGAATTTCACCGGCTTCCTCGCCAGCTTCATCTTCATGTTCTTCGTGACGGGCGTGGGCAATGCCTCCACATTCCAGATGATTCCGGTGATCATGCGCAGCGAAGTGCCCCGCCTGATGCCGCACCTCGCCGGAGCAGAGGCGACGCGGCAGGCAGAGAAGGAATCGGCAGCGATCGTTGGCTTCACCTCAGCGATTGCGGCTTATGGCGCCTTCTTCATCCCCAAAGCATTCGGCAGTTCGATCACCAACACCGGATCGCCGCTGACGGCGCTGTGGGCGTTCCTGATCTTCTATGTCAGCTGCGCCGCGCTCACCTGGTTCATCTACACACGGCGGGGCGGGCTGCTCCACGCCATTGAACGCAGGCACCCCGCCACCACTCCCGCATCCCTGAAAGGAGCCACCGCATGAGCCATCTGATCGATCGGCTGACCTTTTTCCGCCAGAAGAAGGAGAGTTTTTCCGACGGCCATGGCGTCACCACCGGCGAGGCGCGCGACTGGGAGAATGGCTATCGCAAGCGCTGGCAGCATGACAAGATCGTCCGCTCCACGCATGGCGTGAACTGCACGGGCTCCTGCTCCTGGAAGATTTACGTCAAGGGCGGGATTATCACCTGGGAAACGCAGCAGACCGATTATCCGCGCACCCGGCCCGAACTGCCCAATCACGAACCGCGCGGCTGCCCACGCGGGGCAAGCTATAGCTGGTACATCTATTCGGCGCAGCGGCTCAAATATCCGATGGTGCGCAAGCGGCTGGTGAAGCTGTGGCGGGCCGCGCGGGCCACGCTGCCACCGGTCGCCGCCTGGGCCTCGATCCAGAATGATCCGGCTGCGCGCAAAAGCTACACCGCCATTCGCGGCCATGGCGGGTTCGTCCGCTCGACCTGGGATGAAGTGAACGAGATCATCGCGGCGCCCAATGCCTATACCGCCAAGACCTGGGGGCCGGATCGGGTGATCGGCTTTTCGCCCATCCCGGCGATGTCGATGGTCTCCTACGCCGCGGGCTCGCGCTATCTCTCGCTGCTCGGCGGCACCTGCATGTCTTTCTATGACTGGTATTGCGATCTGCCGCCCGCCAGCCCGATGACATGGGGCGAACAGACCGACGTTCCCGAAAGTGCTGACTGGTACAATGCGGGCTTCCTGATGATGTGGGGATCCAACGTGCCGCAAACGCGCACGCCCGATGCCCATTTCATGACCGAAGCGCGCTATCGCGGCACCAAGGTGGCGGTCGTTTCGCCCGATTATGCCGAAGCCACCAAGTTCGCCGATCTCTGGCTCAACCCCAAGCAGGGGACTGACGCGGCGCTGGCCATGGCGATGGGGCATGTCATCCTGCGCGAATATCATCTCGACCGGCAGGTGTCCTATTTTGAGGATTATACCCGCCGCTATTCGGATTTCCCTATGCTCGTGCGGTTGGTGGAAAAGGATGGCGCGTTCGTGCCCGAGCGATTGCTGCGCGCGTCTGACTTCAAGGGTGGCCTCGGCGAGAAGGCCAATCCCGAATGGAAGACTGTCGCGATTGATGATGAGACCGGAAAGCCGGTCACGCCGCTTGGCTCTGCGGGGTTCCGCTGGGGCGATAAGGGCAAATGGAATCTGGAGGAAAAGGACGGCAAGGGCGCAGAGGTTCATCTGCGCACTTCGGCCATTCTGGATGCGCATCATGATGAAGTGGTGGAGGTTTCCTTCCCCTATTTCGGCAATCGCGAGCATGATCATTTCAAGGGCACCGATCATCCCGATGTGCTCAACCGCCGCGTGCCCGTCCGCCAGATCGCGCTGAAGGATGGCAAGGCCTATGTCGCCACCGTGTTCGACCTGTTCTGCGCCAATTACGGGCTCGATCGCGGTTTGGGCGGAGATCATGTCGCGCGCAGCTTTGACGAGAATATCCCCTACACGCCTGCCTGGGCCGAGCGGATCACAGGCGTTCCTGCCGATCACATCGTCACCGTCGCGCGCGAATTTGCCACCAACGCGGAAAAGACCGGCGGCAAATCGATGGTCATCCTCGGGGCCGGGCTGAACCATTGGTATCACATGGACATGAATTATCGCGGCATCATCAACCTGCTGGTGATGTGCGGGTGCGTGGGCCAATCAGGCGGGGGCTGGTCGCACTATGTCGGGCAGGAGAAATTGCGTCCGCAGACCGGCTGGCTGCCTTTGGCTTTCGCGCTCGACTGGAACCGCCCGCCGCGCCAGATGAACTCGACGAGCTTCTTTTACGCGCACACCGATCAGTGGCGGTACGAAACGCTGAATGTCGATGAAATCCTCTCTCCCACGGCCCCAGCGGGCGATTGGGATGCGAGCCTGATCGACTATAACGCGCGCGCCGAACGCATGGGCTGGCTGCCCTCTGCGCCGCAGCTCAAAACCAATCCGCTGGAGGTGGGGAAGGCCGCCAAGGCTTCGGGGCTGGAGCCAAAGGATTATGTGGCGGCTGCGCTCAAATCGGGCGATCTGGAGCTGTCCTGCTTCGATCCGGACGATCCCGCCAACTGGCCACGCAACATGTTTGTCTGGCGCTCCAACCTGCTGGGTTCATCGGGCAAGGGGCATGAGTATTTCCTCAAGCATCTGCTGGGCACCGCGCACGGCGTGCAGGGCAAGGATCTGGGTGAATCCGGCGCGCAAAAGCCCAAGGAGGTCAAATGGCATGAGGATGCGCCCAAGGGGAAGCTCGACCTGCTGGTGACGCTCGATTTCCGCATGTCCACCACCTGCGTCTATTCAGACATCGTGCTGCCCACGGCCAGCTGGTATGAGAAGGACGATCTCAACACGTCCGACATGCACCCCTTCATCCACCCGCTCTCCGCCGCCGTTGATCCGGTGTGGGAATCAAAGAGCGACTGGGAGATTTACAAGGGGATCGCGAAGACCTTCTCAGACATTGCACCCGAATTGCTGGGCGTGGAACAGGATGTGGTGCTCGTGCCGATCCAGCATGACACGGCGAATGAAATCGCACAGCCCTTTGACGTGGAAGATTGGGGCACGGGCATTGTCGAGCCCGTTCCCGGCAAAACGATGGCCAATGTTGCGGTCGTCGAGCGTGATTATCCCAATCTCTACAAGCGCTTCACTGCCCTCGGCCCGTTGATGGACAAATTGGGCAATGGCGGAAAGGGCATTGGCTGGAACACCGGCGTTGAAGTGGAGAATCTCCGCAAACTGAACGGCGTGGTGACAGCAGAAGGCCCAACGCAGGGGATGCCGCGCATCGAAACCGCCATCGACGCTGCCGAAGTGCTGCTGATGCTCGCGCCCGAAACCAATGGTGAGGTTGCAGTCAAGGCATGGAATGCGCTTTCCCAATTCACCGGGCGCGATCACACGCATCTGGCGCATCCCAAAGAAGAGGAAAAAATCCGCTTCCGCGACATTCAGGCCCAGCCCCGCAAGATCATTTCTTCGCCCACATGGTCGGGGCTGGAGAGCGAGCATGTCTGCTACAATGCCGGTTACACCAATGTCCACGAGCTCATCCCGTGGCGGACGCTGACCGGGCGGCAGCAGCTTTATCAGGATCACAAATGGATGCTGGCATTTGGCGAGGGCTTTTGCGTCTATCGCCCGCCCATCGACACCAAGGCGGTCAAGCCGATGCTCGACCGGGCAGAGCATAAGCCGCACGTCATCCTGAACTTCATCACGCCGCACCAGAAATGGGGCATTCATTCCACCTATACGGACAATCTGCTGATGCTCACGCTCTCGCGCGGCGGGCCGATTGTCTGGCTGTCTGAAACCGATGCTGCAAAGGCGGGCGTGGAGGATAATGACTGGGTGGAGGCCTTCAATTCGAACGGCGCGCTGGTCGCCCGCGCGGTCGTCTCCCAGCGGATGAAGGAGGGCACGCTCTTCATGTATCACGCGCAGGAGAAGATCGTGAACGTGCCGGGATCGCCACTGACCGGGCAGCGCGGCGGCATCCATAATTCGGTGACGCGCGCTGTGCTCAAGCCGACGCACATGATCGGCGGCTATGTTCAGCAGAGCTATGGCTTCAACTATTATGGAACCGTCGGTTCCAACCGTGACGAATATGTGATCGTCCGCAAATTGCACGAAGTGGACTGGCTCGAAGGGGCCTTGGCGGAAGGGGAGGTCGCAGCATGAAGATCCGCGCGCAAATCGGCAAGGTGCTCAATCTGGACAAGTGCATCGGCTGCCACACCTGCTCTGTGACCTGCAAGAACGTATGGACCAGCCGTGACGGCATGGAATATGCATGGTTCAACAATGTCGAAACCAAGCCCGGCATTGGTTACCCCAAGGATTGGGAAAATCAGGATCGCTGGAATGGCGGCTGGGAACGGCTGCGCAATGGTTCGATCCGCCCGAAAATGGGCGGCAAATGGCGGTTGCTGGCCAAGGTGTTCGCCAATCCGGACCTGCCTGAAATCGATGATTATTATGAGCCCTTCACGTTCGATTACGGCCATCTGCAATCGGCTGGTGAATCCAAGGCGTTCCCCACCGCCCGTCCGCGCAGCCTGGTCTCCGGCAAGCGGATGGAGAAGGTCAAATGGGGTCCGAATTGGGAGGAAATTCTGGGCGGCGAATTCAAGAAGCGGAGCGAGGACTATGATTTCGAAGGCGTCCAGAAAGAGATTTACGGGCAGTTTGAAAACACCTTCATGATGTATCTGCCGCGCCTGTGCGAGCATTGCCTGAACCCCACTTGCGTGGCGGCCTGCCCGTCTGGCTCCATCTACAAGCGTGAGGAAGATGGCATCGTCCTCATCGATCAGGAAAAGTGCCGGGGCTGGCGCATGTGCGTCTCCGGCTGCCCGTACAAGAAGATCTATTACAACTGGAAAACCGGCAAATCAGAGAAGTGCATCTTCTGCTATCCCCGGATCGAAGCCGGGGAGCCGACCGTCTGTTCTGAAACCTGCGTGGGCCGTATCCGCTATCTGGGCGTGATGCTCTATGACGCTGACCGGATCGAGGCCGCCGCGAGCACCGATGCTGTCGAAGATCTGTATCAGGCGCAGCTCGACATGTTTCTGGATCCGAACGATCCCAAGGTGATCGCGCAAGCTCGAAAGGATGGCGTGCCAGAGGCGTGGCTGGAAGCCGCCAAGCGCTCTCCGGTCTACAAGATGGCGATGGAATGGAAGGTCGCCTTCCCGCTCCACCCCGAATATCGCACGCTGCCGATGGTCTGGTATGTGCCGCCACTCTCCCCGATCAGCGCCGCCGCGCAGGCCGGTCAGATTGCGGTGAACAACGATATGCCCGATGTGAAGTCGCTGCGCATCCCGGTCAAATATCTCGCCAATCTGCTGACGGCGGGGGCTGAAGAACCGGTCGTTGCGGCGCTGGAAACCATGCTCGCCATGCGTGGCTATATGCGCTCCAAAACTGTCGATGGCGTCATCAAGGCAGAGATTGCAGAGGCGGTGGGCCTGACTTCGGTGCAAATGGAAGAAATGTATCAGGTGATGGCGATTGCCAATTATGAGGATCGGTTCGTCATCCCGTCTGGCCACCGAGAAGATGCCGAAGACATGTATGACGAGCGCGGTTCCTGCGGCTTCTCCTTCGGCAATGGCTGTTCAGGCGGTACGAGCGAAACCAACTTGTTCGGCGCGCCTGCCCGCAAGAAGCTCCAGACCCCGACGGAGGTGTTCTGATGCGCACCACCCTGCTCATCCTTTCCGCGCTGCTGCGTTATCCCGATGCAGAGCTGCAATCGGCTGCCCCGGATATGGCCACAGCCTTGCGAGAAGACGGCGTTCTGGCTGCCGCGCAACTCTCATCGCTGATGCCGCTGATCACAGACCTTGCCAATGGCGACCTGCTGGATCTTCAGGAGGCCTATGTCGGGCTGTTCGACCGGGGCCGCGCCCATTCGCTGCATCTGTTTGAACATGTACATGGCGAAAGCCGCGATCGCGGTCAGGCGATGGTTGATCTGCGCGACAGATACGATGCGCAGGGGCTGGAGATCACGGCCAATGAGTTGCCGGACTATCTGCCGATGTTCCTCGAATATCTCTCCACATTGCCGCCCGCACAGGCGCTGGAGGAACTGGCGCAGCCCGGCCTTATCATCGCGGCACTGGCGGAGCGGCTGAAGGAAAAATCCCCGGCTTACGCCGCGCCGATGTTCATCCTGCGCGATCTGGCTGCGATTGAAGCCAGCATCTTTGCCGATGGCGTGCCCGACATCGCACCAGCGGACAATCCCGATGACCTCGAAGCGCTCGATGCCGCGTGGGAAGAGGAACAGATTCGTTTCGATGCGCCAGCAGCACAGGGGAGCGAGGCCTGTCCGCAGGCCGCCACAATGGTTGCCCGCTTCGCCCATCCCGAACCGCAAAAGCCTGAATTGAACAGGAGTGCCGCCCGTGGCTGACTTTTTCCACCATCTCGTCTTCGGGATTTACCCCTATATCGCTCTTGCGGTACTCGCCGTGGGTTCGGTCATCCGCTATGATCGGGAACCCTATAGCTGGCGTGCGGGGTCGAGCCAGTTGCTGCGCCGCAAGCAGCTGATCATGGGATCGGTTCTGTTTCATGTCGGCGTGCTCGTGATCTTTCTGGGGCATCTGGGCGGGCTTCTTACCCCGATTGCGCTGTTCGATGCGCTGGGCATCAGTCATGGGGCCAAGCAACTGCTGGCGATCATCGCGGGCGGTGTTGCGGGCACGATGGCGATCATTGGCGCCACGATGCTGCTCCATCGCCGCTTTTTCGATCCGCGTGTGCGGGCCGCCTCCAGCTTCAGCGATAACATGATCATCCTGCTGCTCTGGGCGCAACTCGGCCTTGGCCTTGCCACCATTCCGCTTTCAATGCAGCATCTGGATGGGCATGAAATGGTTAAGTTCATGAGCTGGGCACAGGGCATTTTCACCTTTCAGAGCGATGCCGCCGCGCACATCGCAGACGCGCACTGGATCTTCAAACTGCATCTGATGCTGGGGCTGACGATCCTGCTGCTCTTTCCCTTCACCCGGTTGGTCCATATGCTGTCTGCCCCGGTGCGCTATATCTGGCGGCCCGGTTACCAGATCGTTCGTTCGCGGAAGATCGCTGCATGACCACCACAATTGTCAGCGTGAATGGGCGGGAAATCTCCGCCGCTGCGATTGCCGCCGAAGCACAGAATCACCCGGCCGACACCGCTCAGGCAGCATGGGAAGCCGCAGCCGAAGCGCTTGTTGTTCGGCAAATATTGCTGGATGAGGCGGATCGGCTGGGGATTGTGGGCGCAGCCGCAGAAGATGGGAATGGCCAGACTCTCACGCTGGAGGACGCCCGGATCGATGCGCTGCTGGAAGCCGAAATCCGAATTCCCACCGCAGACACCGCAACCTGCCGACGCTATTATGACCGGCACGCTGAGCGCTTCCAATCCCCGATTTTGGTGGAGGCAAGCCATATCCTGATCGCGGCGGACCCATCGGACAGCTTGGCCTATGGATTGGCGACGGGCGACGCTCGGATGCTGATCCGCACGCTTCAGGCCGAACCGGAGCGCTTTGCCGAACTCGCCCGCGCGCGCTCGGCCTGTCCGTCAAAGGAACAGGGCGGCAATCTGGGGCAGATCGGCCCCGGCGACACGGTCGAGCCGTTTGAGGCAGCGCTGTTCGCACTGGATGAGGGCGCTCTCTGTCCTGACCCGGTCAAAACGCGGTTCGGCGTACATGTCGTCCGGGCAGGTCGACGTGTTGAGGCGCAGCCTTACCCGTTCGAGGCAGTCGAGGCACAAATTGCCAACTATCTGGAGGAGGCTAGTTTCCGTAGGGCCATAGCCCAGTATATTGCCAAAATTGCCACTAAATCAGCCGTAGAGGGCCTATCAATTGGGGGATACGAATAAAAATATGATCAGAAAATACAGAGTGTCTTCATATTCAGATTCATACTCTATTTGATCTCGGCACATGATGGGTAAGATGAAGGGTGAATGCTTCCAGTTCTGATTTCCGGAGTTCGTCGGCGATCTAATGTGGCGCACCCGAGCAAAGCCAGCCCGATAGTTGACTCCGCTGTGAGATCGACAAATTTACGCCATGACAGGCCGGGACCAAAGAGTTAGCCGACCTTGCGCAATGCTACCGTGCCTGCGGAATAGCCTGCGCCGAACGAGCAGATTACGCCGGTATCGCCTGGTTGCAGATCATCGCTGTTCAGATGGAAAGCGATGATCGAGCCCGCTGATGAGGTGTTTGCATAGGTGTCCAGAACGGTTGGGCTTTCGTCTGTACTGGCCTCATGGCCCAGCACGCGCGAGGCAATCAACCGGTTCATATTGGCGTTGGCCTGATGCAGCCACAGGCGGCGCAGCGCATCCGGCGCGATGCCCATCCGGTCGAGCTCGGAGGAAATCAGAGCGGCAACCATGGGCACCACTTCCTTGAAGACGCTGCGGCCCTGCTGGATGAACAGCTTGTCCGGCGCGCTGCGTGTTTCGGGCGTGGCGCGATTGAGGAAGCCGAAATTGTTGCGGATATTGTTGGAGAATTGGGTGATCAGCTTTGACCCCAATATCTCCCAATGCGCGCGCGGGGCCATGTCTTCGGCCTCGACCAGAATGGCCGTTGCCACATCGCCAAAGATGAAGTGACTGTCCCGGTCGCGCCAGTTGAGGTGGCCCGAACAGATTTCCGGGTTCACCACCAGTACCGAGCGGGCGCTGCCTGAGCGGATCATGT
>CALMZE010000217.1 GCA_937870585.1 uncultured Sphingomonadales bacterium
TCAACCCGACCCGGGCGCGGCAGGGCGGCTTGCGGCGCGGCATCGAAATGATGCTGCGCGCCTTCAGCGTGACCCGGCGCATGCACAACAAGGCCTGGATCGCTGATGGCCGCGTCGCCATCCTTGGCGGGCGCAATATCGGCGACGCCTATTTCGATGCCGCGACGCAAACCAATTTCCGCGACATGGACGTGGTGGTGATGGGGCCAGCCGTCGCCCAGACGGAGAAGATCTTCGACGATTACTGGAACAGCGGCCTGGCGTTGCCGGTCGATAGGCTTTCGCCCTTGAAAGATCCTGGCGTGGCGCTGACGCGGATCGCCGCCGAATTGAGCAACGCTGCCAATGAGGCTGCCGCGCGCCCCTATCTGGAGCGCATCGCCAAACGGCTCTCGCTTCTCGATCCCGAGACCACGCGGCCCGACTGGACTCGCGCCGCCCGCGTGATCGCCGATCCGCCGCGCAAAGTGCTGGGCAAGGAGGGCAAGAACTGGCTGATGCACGACCTGCTGCCGGTCTTCGATGCGGCGCGGGAAAGGCTTGAAATCACTTCGCCCTATTTCATCCCCGGCGAGGAAGGCACGGCGGCGCTCGCCGCGATTGCGGCAAAGGGGGTTTCGGTCTCGGTCCTGACCAATTCTCTTGCGGCAACCGATGTCGCCGCGGTCCATGGCGGTTATGCGCGCTACCGTGTTCCGCTGCTCGAGGCAGGGATCAAGCTCTGGGAATTGCGGCCCGAGCATCAGGAGCGGGACTTTTCCCTGCGAGGATCGAGCCGGGCAAGCCTGCACACCAAGGCTTTCACTGCCGACGGGCATATGGGGTTCATCGGCTCGATGAACCTGGATCCTCGTTCGGCTTCCCTCAACACGGAAATGGGCGTCCTCTTCGAGTCCGAGGCCCTGGCCCGGAAGATGGCTGCCATCTGGCAGCGCGATACCGCGCCCTCCCGCAGCTATGAGGTCTGTCTGACGTCGGATGGCGACGTGGAATGGGCCGGGAGCCGGAACGGCGTGCCCGTCCGATACGACCGGGAACCGGAAGCCTCGTTCTGGCGCAGACTAACCGCACAGGCCATTGGCCTTCTGCCGCTGGAATCGCAGCTTTGACCCAAGCAGGCTTTCGGCGCCGTCTTCAATTTTGCGTGTTGCCGACGAATGGACCGTCTGCGACGGGGACCTGTTTCCTTGAGATCATGCGCTTGAGCGCGGATCGTTGTCGGAGCGCAGAAATCTGCTCCAGTCGATCTGGGCGAGCGCAGCAAGCAGGATGATCATGCCGATCTGCATCGCGATGCCCCACGGACTGGTGAGGCGCTCGGTAAAGACGTCACCCAGGCTCGATTTGCGGATCACGCCTGCTGTCGCGGCATAGATCGAATAGGAGACGAGACGCCCGACGAAAAACGCTGCTGTGAACTTCCCCAGCCTGATACCCGCAAGGCCGGCCGCTTCGAACAGTTGCGCCGAGGGAAGCGGAGAGAGAGCGAACAGTGCGAGCCCGAAAATCGCGCTTTTCGGTCGGTCCTCGACGACTTTTTTCGCTGCTTCGAGGTTGCGCTTTTGTTTCGCGGGCAAATAGTCCTTGAGAAATCGAAAGCCCCAGGCAAGCAGCAAACGTCCAAGAGCGGCCGCGAGCGCGCCAATGAACACGATCAAGGCGACAGGCAGATCGGTCGTCAGGCCATAGAGAACGATGATCGACCATGTCGGGGGACCGAACGCGGGCAACAGGTTGATACCAAGGACGATCAGGAAGAGAATCAGGCACGCGGTCATTTCGCCTTCGGCGTTATCGCATTTGCGCAGGGTCAGCGAGCCGGATGGGAGAGATGTCTTTCAGCCTGTCAATCCATGCGTCTACTTCTCGACGCGCGTCCAGATCTGCGACCGGCACCCGATGCGCCCGACGAGGCAGCCGTTCGCCTCGAGCCTGTTGCTGTCGAGTACCGTGACGCGCCCGGTGAAGGTCCGGCCGATATCGGGCACGAAAACGCGGCCGCGCCACACGCCGGGCTGCTCCTGCTCGAAATCACGAAACAGCTGTGCGCCCACCAGAGGATCCGGGCTGCCCTTGCGCGCATCGGCTTTCGCCTTGTCGTTAGCCCAGACGACGACACCGCACATCCTGTCGTCGCACGGTTGCGCGCGGATATGCACACTGTTTGCAGGGTTGCGCCAGATAGTCCCGGAAATGCTCGATGCCGGAGCATTTCCGACCGTTGCCGCCAGGATGAGCAAGACCGAAAGCGGTTTGTATCCTCCGATCATCCTGGCGTTTCCTTTGTTGTTCGGGGCAGGGCACCCTTGCCGCACTAAGTCTATAGCTTACCGATGCGGCGCAGACCCATGGCGAGGATGATGAGGAAGGTTCCTCGCAGCAGGAAGCTCAGGCCGACCGCCAATGCCAGGAAGGCAAGTCCGGTCGCGGGATCGCTGAACAGGAGGAGACCGCCCAGAACAGTGTCGAGAACGCCGAGTAGCAGGCGCCAGCCCCGGTCATGCGCAGACTGGAATGCGCCGACGATTTCGAAAACGCCGATGATGAGCAACCAGGCGCCGATCAGCGCGACGAGCGTCAAGGCCCCGGCGAAGGGATTGAAGAAAGTGATGGCGGCCGCGACGAGGCTCAGCACGCCGAGGAGGATCTCGATCCAGCGTGCGCGCCGGGAGAGCGAGGACAACCCGGCCGCGATAGCCAGTATTCCGTATATGAGGAGCGCCACGGCAAGGAAAACACCTGTCGCGAAGCCCGTCGCGATTGGGTTGAGGAGCGCAAAAACGCCGATCAGGATCACGAGCAGCCCATAAGCCAGGACCCAGCCCCAACTGGTCTCCAATGCCGGGTCGGCCATACCATAGGGGCTGGAATAGCGCCTCGATTGTGACGGCATGTGAAGGGCTCCTTCTTGGTGACTCGGAACTTTTGCTGTGAGCGTGTCGACTATTGCCAGAGTGCAACCTCAAGTCGAGCAGGAAGCGCTGATGTCGCAGGAGGCGTCGCTCAAGTGCGTGATGTGCATGAAGGCGGGTTTCAACGCACCAGTGCCACGCCCAGACGAAAACGGGTCGTATGGCGATCATAGTCGAGCAGATTCTCGCCATAGCCGATGAAGCTCTGGCCGAAGAGATAGAAGTCGGGTCCCCCACCCAATAGCCGCGAGAGCGGATAGGAAAGATCGGCGGCGAGTGCGCCTTTGCCGCTGGAGACGCTGAACCGCGTGGATGTCGTAAGGCGTAGGCCGTCATCTTTCCCGACTTCCAGGAAGAGCGAGCTATTGCCCCTGTAGCGGCGGATATCGGGATTGTCGGATTTGTCGCCGACAAGGAGGGAGAAGCGCGGAGCTACCGACAGGCGATAGCCGCCGCCCAGTGGGAAGGCGGCCATCGGCGCCACATAGAGCGTGTTGAGGCTGCGGGAATCGAGACCGGAGCGACCGTTGGATTCATGGCGAAAGCCGCCCTGTGCGCTCAGCGAGATGCCGCGTGTCAACGTAGCTGAAGGGGTCAGGTAGAAGAGTTCCGGCTGATAGTCGATGTTACGAAACGGCGAGGAATCCGCGCCAAGATCCCAGAACATGCGCTGGGTATAGGCAAAATGCAGTCCGTCGCGCCAGGAAAGTGGCAAGCCCTGGGCGCGTCTCGTTCCGAAAATCTGATATTTGAAGCTGATCTGGATGCGTGCGGCGCTGTCGGTGCTCGGACCATAGACAGCATAGATCGGTTCATAGGCCGACAGGTTGGCGAAAAAGGCGTTGCCCGCCGACCGGTCCGAGGGAGGCGGCACAGCCTTGTTTTCCAACCCCGGCGCGTTGGGAGGCCCGGATTGCGCGGAGGTGTTCGTGGCTATTTGCGCCCCTCGGTCCGCGGGCCGCAATGCCAGCGTGATCTGCCGCGTGCCCCATGCGGGAACGGAGATCGCGGCGCCTTCCAGCGACAGATTGGTCCTCCGCGCAAGCCGGTAGGTCGCGCGCGTGAAACCGCCAGGTGGAATGATCGGGTTTGGAGGCGTCGTCGCCATGCGCTCCAGCCAGACGGTGCGAGAGACGCCGCTCTGCTCCACCTGCGCTTCGATGCGGTCCGGAAGGGCCATGCCCTGCGGATCGCCGCTGTCATTGAGCAGGCGCAGATCGACCAGAACGGCGCCGGTTTCGTCCTCCTGCCCGGCATCGCTGATCAGGATTTCGACGGGCGATGCGGCATGAGCCGCGGCAGGGGTGGCAAGCGCGATGGCGGCAAGGCTTATCGCGCGCCTCATGATGGATTCTCCCCCAGCACATGCAAGGTGTGGAGCGCGATCATCCGTTCCTCGTCGGTGGGAATGACGCGCACCGCGACATGGCTGCCGGGCGTGCTGACAAGCGGGGCGCCGGCAGCGTTCGCCTGTTCGTCGAGTTCCACGCCCAGCCATGCGAGGCGTGCGCAGATACGCTGGCGCATCGCGGCGTCGTTCTCTCCGATCCCGGCGGTGAAGACGATGCCGTCCAGCCCGCCCATCGACGAGGCGAGCGCGGCCGTCTCGCGCGCGGCGCGCCAGGCGAACAGCGCCATCGCCTCTTCCGCTTCCGGCGCATCGCTGGCCGCGAGCGCCCGCATGTCGCTCGACAGGCCGGACACGCCGAGCAGGCCGGACTGCCGGTAAAGCATGTCCTCCACATCGGCCGCGCTCATGCCCATGCGGAGCTGAAAGTGCAGGATCACGCCGGGATCGATAGTGCCGCAGCGCGTGCCCATCACCAGGCCGTCGAGCGCAGTGAAGCCCATGGTCGTATCGACGCTCCTGCAGTCCCGCATGGCGCAGAGGCTGGCCCCGTTGCCCAGGTGCGCCGCGACCACGCGGCCCGCGGCCAGCGCCGGGTCGATCTCCGCGAGACGCATTGCGACATATTCATAGGACAGGCCGTGAAAGCCGTAGCGGCGGATGCCCTGATCGTGGAACTTGCGCGGGATGGCCAGGCGCGAGGCGACGTCCGGCTTGTCGTGGTGGAAGGCCGTATCGAAGCAGGCGACCTGCGGCAGGTCGGGTTTCAGCTTCGCGATCGCGCGGATCGCCGCGAGGTTGTGCGGCTGATGCAGCGGGGCGAGGGGGCACAGCGTTTCCAGCCTGTCCAGCAGGTCGGCATCGACCAGGCGGGGCGTGACGAAGTCCAGGCCGCCATGCACCACGCGATGGCCGATGGCGATCACGTCCCGCCCTTCCAGCGGATGATCTCCCGCCCAGGCGAAGAGGTCCGCCAGGAGATCCGCATGGCTGAGCGCAGCGCCGTCCGGCCAGTCCCGCTCGATGAGGATTTCTCCCGTCGCGGAGCGGGCCCGCAGGCTGGGCGCGATGCCGATCTTCTCGATCTTGCCGCCTGCCGAGAGCGTCAGCCCGTCCCGGCCATCGAGCGTGAACAGCGAGAACTTGATGCTGGACGAACCGGAGTTGATCGCGACGACGGCTTTCATGCGCTCGCCGTCCCCGGCAGGCCGGGCGCGGCCTTGGTGGCGGCGCGCGCCATCAGCACCGCGACCGCGCAGGAGGCGAGGCGGGTGCGCAGGCTGTCGGCCCGGCTGGCGAGGATGATCGGCACGCGCGCGCCCAGCACGATGCCTGCCGCGTCCGCACCGCCCAGGAAGGTGAGTTGCTTGGCCAGCATGTTGCCAGCCTCCAGGTTTGGCACGACGAGAATTTCCGCTTTGCCCGCCACCGGCGAGACGATGCCTTTCTCCTTCGCGGCGGCTTCGCTGATCGCATTGTCGAAAGCCAGGGGTCCGTCCAGCACGCCGCCCGTGATCTGACCGCGATCGGCCATCTTGCACAGGGCAGCGGCGTCGAGTGTGGATTGCATCGCGGGATTGACAGTCTCCACGGCGGAAAGGATCGCCACTTTCGGTTCCGCGATGCCGATGACATGGGCAAGGTCGATGGCGTTGCGGATGATGTCCGCCTTCTCCTCGAGTGTCGGCGCGATGTTGATCGCGGCATCCGTGATGATGAGCGGTGTCGGATGGTTCTGGACGTCCATGACATAGGCATGGCTGATCCGGCGCTCGGTTCGCAGGCCCGTGGCGGAGCGCACGATGGCGCCCATCAATTCGTCGGTATGGAGCGAGCCTTTCATCAACAGCTTCGCTTCGCCGCCGCGCACCAGGTCCACGGCCTTTGCCGCCGCTTCGTGGCTATGGGCGGCGGATACGATGCGGAAAGGCGAAATGTCCTTGCCGGCGTCTTCGGCCGCCTTGCGGATCTTCGCTTCCGGCCCGACCAGGATCGGCATGATGAGATTGGCTTCGGCGGCTTCAATCGCGGCCAGCATGGCGGCCGCGCTGCAGGGATGAGCCACCGCCGTCGGTTCCGGCACGCCATTGGCGGTCATCTCGATCAGCTTGCGGTAGCCGTCATGGTCGCGCAGGCTGACCTCCGGCAGCGCCGCACGGGGGCGGCGGACCTTCTCGGCCGGCGCCTTGACTTCGGCCTGGCCGCTGATGACTTCCTCGCCGTCCTGGTTGACGCAGCGGCAATCGAACAGGATATCATGGTGCGCGCGTTTTTCCGCCACCGTCACCGACGCCGTGATCGTGTCGCCAAGGCCTACCGGCCGCGTGAACTGCAGCGACTGGCTGAGATAGATCGCGCCGGGGCCGGGCAGTTCGGTGCCCAGCACGGCGGAGATGAGACCGCCGCCCCATAGTCCGTGCGCGATGACGCGGCGGAACATGTCGGTCGCGGCATAGTCGGCGTCCATATGCGCCGGGTTCACGTCGCCGGACACGAGCGCGAAAAGCTGGATGTCCTCTTCGGTCAGCGTGCGCGAGATACTGGCGGTATCGCCCACTTTTATCTCGTCGAAGGTGCGGTTCTCGATCATGGTTCCGTCAGTCATTGCTCAATGCTCCAGCACATAATGGCCGGGAGCATCGGCGATCGCCGCATAGCCCTTGTCCGCTGCGCCCATGGGCGGCGGCGCACCAGGTTCTCCCGAACGCGCGGCCAGCCATTCTCCCCACGCCGTCCACCATGAGCCTTGCTTTTGCTCGGCGCGGCTTGCCCATTCTTCGGGATCGTAGGAGGTGCCGTCGACCTCGCGGGTCAACACGCGGTAGCGGCGGCCCTTGTGGCCCGGTTCCGAAACGATGCCGGCATTGTGCCCGCCGCTGGTCAGGACGAAAGTGATCTCGGCCCCGGTCAGCAGGTGGATCTTGTGGACGGAATGCCATGGCGCGACATGATCGCGCTCGGTTCCGACCACGAACAGCGGTTTGCGGATGGAGGCAAGGTTGATGGTTCGCCCATCCACCCGGTATTTTCCTTCGGCCAGGTCGTCGTCGAGGAACAGGCGGCGCAGATACTGGCTGTGCATGGCATAGGGCATCCGTGTGCCGTCGGCGTTCCAGGCCATGAGGTCGTTCATCGGTTCGCGCTCGCCCATCAGGTAGGTGGCGAGCACACGCGACCAGACCAGATCGTTGGAACGCAGGATCTGGAAGGCGCCGCCCATCTGGCTGCTGTCCAGATAGCCCCGGCTCCACATCATGTTCTCCAGCAGGTTGAGCTGGCCTTCGTCGATAAACAGGCCCAATTCCCCCGGCTCGCTGAATTCCGTCTGTGCGGCCAGCAGTGTGACGCTGGCGAGCCTGTCATCTCCGTCGCGCGCCATGGCCGCGGCCGCGATCGAGAGCAGCGTGCCGCCCAGGCAATAGCCCATGGCATGGATGCCCGTCGCGCCGGTGATCGCCGTCACCGCATCGAGCGCCGCCATCGGTCCGAGGTGCCGGTAGGCGTCCATGTCGAGGTCACGGTCGGCACTGCCGGGATTGTGCCACGAAATCATGAACACGGTGAAGCCTTGCGCCGTCAGCCAGCGGACCAGCGAGTTCTCGGGCGACAGGTCGAGAATATAGTATTTCATGATCCACGCGGGCACGATCAGGATTGGCTCGGGCCGCACGGTGTCCGTGGTCGGTTCATACTGGATCAGTTCGATCAGCTTGTTGCGGTAGACGACCTTGCCTTTGGCCGTGGCGACGTTTTCGCCCACGCGAAAGGCTTCGGCGCCGACCGGCGGCAGGCCGCGCGCCATGTGCTGCATGTCCTCGACCAGGTGCCGGAAGCCGTCGACCAGGCATTGGCCACCTGTTTCCGCGATCTTGTGTTGGAGAACGGGATTGGTGGCGAGAAAGTTGGTCGGCGCGAGCATGTCCAGCATCTGCCGTGCGGCGAATTCCACCATGTCTTCATGATGTTTCGAGACACCGCCAATGCCTGTCGTCGCGGCGTGCCACCATTGCTGGTTGAGCAGGAAGGCCTGAGCGACGAGATTGAAAGGTAATTCTTTCCAGGCGGGATCGGCGAAGCGCCGGTCCTGCGGCAATGGTTCGATGGCCGGTTCGGCCTCGCTGTCTTCCATGCGGCGCTGCAGATAGTCGAAAAGCCGGGCATGCTTGCGGATGGCCTTGGCGCCAAGCTGCATTTGTTTGCCCGGCGACGTGGCGAGATGAATCCCCCAATCGGCCATGGCAAGCAGGAGCGTGGCCGGCGAAAGGCCGAAAGTCGTCTGCGCGATGGCCGCCGATGCCGTGCGGTCGAGCGTTTCGCTGATTCCGTCCAGCGGATCGTCGGAAGGCGGAGGGGACGTGGCCATGACTATATACTCCGAGTTCCGCTGGAAGGTGCCTCGTCTCTCCGACAGGATTCCACAGCAGATGTTTGGGCCGCCCCTCCCGGTTCTTCTTATGCCGAACGGTACTGCATAGGTAAGATAGAATGCAAGCCGCACGGAGCTTGGTTGCGACCGGACGGCTGTCTGACGGCCAGTCGCAACCGCGGGCGCGGGGATATTCGGCCATGGCCTGCTGGAGAAAAAGGAGCCTCAATCATTGAGCGTAAAGCCACTAGGTATAGTTCACGATGGCGATGCATTGCCTGGAGATACAGTGTACGGCGGTCGTCATCCCGGGCAATTTTGCGGGAAATTGAAGGAGAATGGATGATCCGCGAGATCGCCATGATGGCAGCGGTTGCGCTGGTGCTGGCCGGCCGGGATGGAGACGCGTACTGACCCGGCTTTTGAGGGACCTTGGCGGAAATCTCGGGCATGATGCCCAACTCGTATCGCCGGCCGCGCGTTCGGAGAGCGAGCCGCTTGCGCCCGCGTCAATCGGACCGGTCGCAGTCGAGCGCGCGCCGACGGTTCTTTCGATCGCCGGGATCGAGAAGTCCTTTGGCAAGCGGAAGGTGCTTGACGATGTCGCGCTCGAAGTGCGGGCAGGCGAAATCGTGGGGCTTCTGGGGCCAAACGGGGCCGGCAAGACGCTCTGCTTCTATGCGATTGCCGGCCTGATGAGCGTGGATGCCGGCAGGATCGAGATTGGCGGTCAGGATGTCACCGCGCTTCCCATGGATCGAAGAGCGAAGCTGGGCCTCGGCTATCTTCCCCAGGAAGGATCGATCTTCCGCGGCATGACGGCTGCGGAGAATATCGCGGCCGTGCTCGAACTGCATATCGCCGATCGCGATGTAGCTGCCGCGCGGCTCGATGAACTTCTTGCCGAGTTCAATATCGCCCACATTCGCGACGTTCCCGCACAGCGGTTGTCCGGCGGGGAACGCAGGCGCTGCGAGATCGCCAGGGCCATGGCGGCAGCGCCCTCGGTCATCCTGCTCGATGAACCGTTCGCGGGCATCGATCCCATGTCGATCGCCGACGTCAAGGCGATGGTGCGAAAGCTCAAGCGAGAAGGCGTGGCGATCCTTCTGACCGACCACAATGTGCATGAGATGCTCGAACTGGTCGAGCGGGCCTATATCATCGATCAGGGCAGGATGCTGTTCGAGGGCGGCCCAGAAGCGGTACTCGACAACCCCGAAGTCCGGCATCGCTATCTTGGCGAGGGCTTCAGGATGTGAGGCGGTTACCGCGCCCTTCGTTCAGGAACGGAATGGCCTTTGCCATGAGGTCGAGCGCTCGCTCGATATAGGCAGCCTTTGTCCGGGTGGTGTTGTGCAGATCATGGCGCTGCAGGATGCGCTGGCGCGGCACGGTGACCAGCGCGTCGAAGAGAAAAGCAGCGAGGAACGGAAGATCGCCTGCTTCCTCGCTGTTCGGTTCGCTCGCCTCGGCAAGGATCGTCTGCATCAGATCGATGCCGAACTGGGTGCCGATCGCGGGCTGTGCCCGCATCATGCCCGGATTGTGGTTTGCCAGCCAGATGATGAGCGCTTCGATGCCCACGACATCGCCTTGAAGCGACAGGTCGAGCATCCTGCGAGCGATATAGGCGATTTTTTTGCGGGTGCTTCCTCGAGGGACCGATGCCGCGATCGGATCGAGATAGCGGGCAAGGCTGTGTTCCATGGCGGCGACGAGCAGGGCGAGCTTTGAGCCGAAGCGGGAATAGAGCGTTCGCTTCGATGTCTGTGCGGCGGCGGCGATAGCTTCCATACTCGTACCCTCGACGCCGCCGGCGATGAATTGGGCAAGCGCCGTCTCGAGGATATGATGTCCAAGCCGGGCTGCGACCTCCTGTGGCGGCCTTCCTCCCCTGGGATCGCGGGCAGGCAGACGCGAGCCGGTTCCCGATGCGGCGCCGTCATCTTTCATGAATCGCTCGCGGCCCATCGCTGCTTCATTCCAGCTTTCGCGCTTGATCGGCAAGTGATACCGGGCAATATCAAAACCACTAAGTGTAGATACTAATAGTCCGGAGAGGTGCTTGCCCATAGGCGTACCGCCTGTTTGAACCAGAATGGAACCGGACTAGATGGCTCGCAGCGCTCATATTACTGGCCGTTTATGCGGGTTCCGGGCCGTCATGGCGGCGATGATCGTGCCATCTTTCCTGTCCGGCTGTTCCTTCGCGCCGCCCAATGTCCGGCCGGCCCAGCCGGTGCCGCAGGACTATCCCGCGCCAGCCGCGCTGGGCGCGTCCATCGCGCGGATCGGTTGGCATGATTTCTTCCGGGAAGAGCATCTGCGTGTGCTGATCGCGGCCGCGCTGGAGAACAACCGCGATATCCGTATCGCCGCGGCCCGCGTCGATCAGGCGCGCGCGGCCTGGCGTATCGAGGGATCGGCGCTCTATCCCGAACTCAACGCCGTCGGCACCGGCACGCGGGGTCGTTCCATCATCAGCCTGCCGGGCGCAGGCACGCAGAGCTATGACATCAAGCAGGTCACCGCGCAGGTGAGCGCGAGCTGGGAAATCGATTTCTGGGGCCGTCTGCGCAACCTGAACGACGCCGCGCGCAATCGTTATCTGGCGACGGAAGAGGCGAAGCGCGCCGTTGCCACCGGCCTGATCGCGCAGGTCGCCAATGGCTATCTGCTGGAGCGCGAATATGAGGAACGCCTCGCGCTTGCCCGGCGGACGATCGTCACGCGCGAGGACTCACTGCGGATCATGCGCCGCCGCTATGAAGTCGGGTCCGGCTCGAAGCTCGAAATGACCCAGGCGCAGTTGCTGCTGGCGCAGGCGCAGGATGCGCTGCAAGCGCTTGAGCAGGACCGCGACGTGAACCGCAACGCGCTGGCGCTGCTGGTCGGGCGGCCCGTGGAGATCGTGCCTGGGCCCCTCGGTCTTGCCGAAACCGGACCGGATATCGCCCTTCCGCCGGGCTTGCCCTCCGACCTTCTGGTCAACCGGCCTGATATCGTGGCGGCGGAATATCAATTGCGGGCGGCCAACGCCGATATCGGCGCGGCGCGGGCGGCGTTCTTTCCCAATATCAGCCTGACGGGTGCCTTCGGCACGGCGAGTTCCGATCTCGACGGGCTGATCGGCGACGGGAGCCGCGCGTGGAGCTTCACCCCGACGATCGCCCTGCCGCTGTTCAATGCGGGCCGCCTTTCCGGCAACCTCGATCTGGCGAAAGCGCGGCAGGTCGAAGCCGTGGCCAGCTATGAAAAGACCGTGCAGGGCGCGTTTCGTGATGTTTCCGACGCGCTGGTCCGGCGCCGGCAACTGGCGTTGCGGATCGACACCGCGCGCAGCTCGCTGGACGCCTTGCGCGAACGGGCTCGGCTGGCCGGGTTGCGGTTCGACAACGGGCGTTCGGCCTATTTGGAAGTGCTGGACGCGCAACGCGACCTTTTCGACACCGAACAGGCGCTGATCCAGTTGCGCCGCGCTCATCTGGCGAGCGGCATAGCCCTCTACGCGGCGCTTGGCGGGGGCTTTCCCGCCGAAGTCGTCCACGACAGCAACGATCAAGGCGGAGAACACAGGCGATGACGGCGTCCCGGAAGACATGGCTCATCAGGGGCGGCATCGCGGCGGCGCTCGTCGTTGTAGCTCTGCTCCTTTGGCAGGTGCTCAAGCCCGGCGATTTGCCCGAAGGCATCGTCGGCGGTAACGGCCGGATCGAAGCGGTTGAAATCGACGTTTCCGCCAAATCGCCCGGCCGCATCCGCGAAATCCTGGTCGACGAAGGCGCGTTCGTGCAGGCGGGGCAAGTCGTCGCCCATATGGATACGGACGTGCTGAGTGCCCAGAGGGCCGAAGCCGAAGCGCAACTGGCGCAGGCGCTGAACGGCATCCAGATCGCGACCAGCCAGGTCGCGCAGCAGCAGAGCAACCGGGCGGCGGCTCTCGCCGGCGTCCGCCAGCGTGAGGCGGAGCTGAACGCGGCGCGCAAGCGGCTGGCGCGATCGGAAACGCTGGCGCGAGAAGGTGCGACCGCCGTGCAGGAACGGGATGACGATCAGGCCCGCGTCGAAGGCGCGGCGGCGGCAGTGGAGGCCGCTCGCGCCCAACTCGCGGCCGTCGACGCGGCGATCACGACGGCGCGCAACCAGGTGATCGGCGCGCGTTCGCAGGTCGATGCCGTGCGCGCCACCATCCAGCGGATCGAGGCCGATATCCGCGACAGCGACCTCAAGGCGCCGACGGCCGGCCGCGTGCAATATCGCGTCGCCCAGCCGGGCGAAGTCGTGGGTGGCGGCGGGCGCGTGCTCAACCTGGTCAATCTGGGCGACGTCTACATGACCTTCTTCCTGCCGGAAACGGTCGCGGGCAAGGTGGCGCTGGGCAGCGATGTACGCATCGTGCTCGATGCGCTTCCGGATCGTGCGATCCCTGCGAAAGTCAGCTTCGTTGCCGATGTGGCCCAGTTCACGCCCAAGACGGTGGAGACGCAAAGCGAGCGCCAGAAACTGATGTTCCGCGTGAAGGCGCAGATCGATCGCAAGTTGCTCGATCGCTATATCACCCAGGTCAAGACCGGCCTTCCGGGCATGGCCTATGTGCGGATCGATCCGAAATCCGAATGGCCCGCGAAACTGACCGTCAACGTGCCGCAATGACGGAAGCTGTCGCCCGCGTTTCGGGCGTGAGCCTGCATTACGGCAAGGTGCTGGCGCTCGATGATGTGAATCTTGAAATCCCCGCCGGGCGCATGGTGGCGATGATCGGCCCGGACGGCGTCGGCAAGTCCAGCCTGTTTTCCCTGATCGCGGGCGCGCGAGCCATCCAGGAGGGCCGGGTCGAGGTGCTGGGCGGCGACATGGCCGAGGCCCGCCACCGCAACGCCGTGTGTCCGCGCATCGCCTATATGCCGCAGGGGCTGGGCAAGAACCTCTATCCTACGCTCTCCATCGACGAAAATCTCGAATTCTTCGGGCGGTTGTTCGGGCAGGACGCGGCCGAACGCGAGCGCCGCATTGCCGACCTCACCGAAAGCACGGGCCTCGCGCCGTTCCGCAAGCGCCCGGCGGGCAAGCTTTCGGGCGGCATGAAGCAGAAGCTCGGCTTGTGCTGCGCGCTCATCCACGATCCCGATTTCCTGCTGCTGGATGAGCCGACAACCGGCGTCGATCCCATGTCGCGCGCGCAATTCTGGGATCTGATCGACCGCATCCGCGCGAACCGCCCGCACATGAGCGTGCTGGTCGCCACGGCCTATATGGAAGAGGCCGAACGCTTCGACTGGCTAATCGCGATGGACGCGGGAAAGGTGCTGGCCACCGGCACCGCAGCCGACTTCTATGCACGCACCGGCGAACAGTCGCTGGAACAGGCGTTTATCTCGATGCTTCCCGAGGAGCGCCGCCGCGGGCACAAGCCGGTGGAGATTCCGCCGCGCAGCGACGGCGGCGAGGCCGAGATCGCCATCGAGGCGCAGGGGCTCACCATGCGTTTCGGTGATTTCACGGCAGTCGATCATGTCGATTTTCGCATCGAGCGCGGCGAGATCTTTGGATTCCTCGGCTCCAACGGCTGCGGCAAGTCGACCACCATGAAGATGCTGACCGGCCTGCTGAAAGCCAGCGAAGGCCAGGCCTGGCTGTTCGGCCGCGAGGTCGAGAATGACGACATGGCGACGCGCCGGCGCGTTGGCTATATGAGCCAGGCCTTCTCGCTCTACTCGGAACTGACGGTCCGGCAGAACCTCGAGCTGCATGCCCAGCTCTTCCATGTTCCCGCCGGGGAAGTGCCGGCCCGCGTGAGGGAAATGGCGCAGCGGTTCGGCCTGGATGGCATCATGGATGCGTTGCCCGGCGCCTTGCCGCTGGGCCAGCGCCAGCGGCTCAGCCTAGCCGTCGCCATGATCCACAAGCCGGAAATGCTGATCCTGGATGAACCGACGTCCGGCGTCGATCCGATCGCGCGGGACCAGTTCTGGCAGATGATGATCGACCTGTCCCGGCGCGACAAGGTGACGATCTTCATTTCCACGCACTTCATGAACGAAGCGGAGCGGTGCGACCGCATATCGCTGATGCATGCGGGCAAGGTGCTGGTCAGCGACACCCCCGCCGCCATTGTCGAGAACCGCGGCGCGGCGGACCTGGAAGAAGCGTTCATCGCCTATCTTCAGGATGCGAGCGGCGAGACGCCGACAGAAAAGAGGGACGATCCGGTTCCTGCGGGCGCGCCTGCCGCGGCCGATCAGGACATTTCGGCTGCACCGGCCCGCTCCCCATGGTTCATGCGGCGCCGGATGATGAGCTATGCCCGGCGCGAAGGGCTGGAATTGCGCCGCGATCCCATCCGCGCCACCCTGGCCCTGCTGGGCAGCGTCATCCTGATGTTCATCATGGGCTATGGCATCAGCATGGACGTGGAGGACTTGCCGTTCGCCGTGCTGGACCGCGACGGCACGACCACCAGCGAGAACTACGTCCTCAACCTGGCCGGATCGCGCTATTTCATCGAACGGCCGCCGATCACCGACTATAGCCAGTTGGACCGGCGGATGCGCTCGGGCGAACTGAGCGTGGCCCTGGAGATTCCGCCCAATTTCGCGCGCGACCTGCGCCGGGGCGTGCCGGTGCAGATCGGTGTATGGGTCGATGGCGCCATGCCGCAGCGGGCCGAGACCGTGCAAGGCTATGTCCAGGCCCTGCATGCCCACTGGCTCAGTGAAATGGCCGTGCAGGAAACAGGTGCGCGGCCATCGATGGGTCTCGTCAATATCGAGCTGCGCTATCGTTACAATCCGGACGTGAAAAGCCTTGTAGCCATCGCGCCGGCCGTGATTCCGATGATGCTGCTCTTGTTCCCGGCGATGCTGACGGCTTTGAGCGTGGTGCGGGAAAAGGAGCTGGGTTCCATCGTCAATTTCTACGTGACGCCGATCAGCAAGGTGGAATTCCTGCTGGGCAAGCAGCTTCCCTATGTCGCGCTCGCCATGCTGAACTATGTCTTGCTGGTGTTCCTCGCCGTCACGATGTTCGGTGTGCCGTTGACGGGCAGTTTCCTCGCGATGACGCTGGGCGCTCTCTTCTATACGCTGTCGGCGACGGCCATCGGCCTGCTGTTCTCCATCTTCATGCGCAGCCAGATTGCCGCGATGTTCGCCACCGCCATCGGCACGATCCTGCCCGCCGTGCAGTTTTCCGGCCTGATCAACCCGGTGTCCTCGCTCGAGGGGGCGGGCGCGGTGATCGGATCGATATATCCCGCGACCTGGTTCGTCACCATCTGCCGCGGCGTCTTTTCCAAGGGGCTGGGCTTCGCCGACCTCTGGCCTGACCTTCTCGTGCTGTTCGCGACGTTTCCCGTCATCCTGGCGCTGTGTGTCGCGTTGCTGCGTAAGCAGGAGAGCTGATATGCGCCACGCGGCCAACATCTACCGGCTCGGCATCAAGGAACTGCGCAGCCTGTGGCGCGATCCGATGATGCTGTTCCTGATCCTCTATTCGTTCTCGGTGGGGATCTACGTCGCGGCAACCGCCATGCCGGAAACGCTGCACAAGGCGCCTATCGCGATCGTCGATGAAGACCAGTCGCAGCTTTCCAGCCGGATAACCGGCGCCTTTTATCCGCCGCACTTCACGCCCCCTTCGATCGTGGGACTGAACGAAGTGGACAAGGGGCTGGATGCCGGGCGCTATACGTTCGCTCTCGACATCCCGCCCGATTTTCAGCGAGACGTACTTGCGGGACGCCAACCCGGCTTGCAGCTCAACGTTGACGCTACGCGGATGAGCCAGGCTTTCACGGGCGGCGGCTACATCCAGCAGATCGTGCAGGGCGAAGTTGCCGAATTCATGAAAGGCACGCGTGCGAGCACGCCGGTCCCGGTCGAGCTGGCGCTGCGCGTGCGGTTCAATCCTACGCTGGCGCAAAGCTGGTTCGGCGCGGTCATGGAAATCATCAACAGCGTCACCATGCTGTCGATCGTGCTGACGGGCGCGGCCCTGATCCGCGAGCGCGAGCACGGCACGATCGAACACCTGCTAGTGATGCCGGTGACGCCGTTCGAGATCATGGCCAGCAAGGTCTGGGCCATGGGGCTCGTTGTCCTGGTCGCCTGCGCTTTCGCGCTTTTCGTGATGGTGGAAGGGGTACTGTCCGTTCCCGTCGAAGGGTCGATCGCGCTGTTCCTCGCCGGAGCGGGGCTGCACCTGTTCGCCACGACCTCCATCGGCATCTTCATGGGGACGATCGCGCGCTCCATGCCGCAGTTCGGCTTGTTGCTGATGCTGGTGCTGCTGCCGTTGCAGATGCTGTCCGGCGGTTCGACGCCGCGCGAAAGCATGCCGGAGTTCGTCCAGACGGTCATGTTGGCCGCGCCCACCACCCATTTCGTGAAGATGGCGCAGGCCATCCTTTACCGGGGCGCGGGCTTTGACGTGGTCTGGCCCCAGTTCCTGGCTATCATTGCTATCGGCGCGATCTTCTTCGCCATTGCGTTGGCGCGGTTCCGGCGAACCATCGGCACGATGGCGTGAGGAGGCAGTCGAATGTCAGAACACCAAATTGCGTGGGACATCGTAACGATGCTTCAGACTAACGATTGCCGAACGGTTCCGCGCAGGTTTCGCAGGAGAATAATACCGGCGGCGGTGTCGCGGATCCTGAGCCAGGTTTTCGAAACAGCGAATCCACGATTGCCCTAGCAGCCTCACGCGTCAGCCATAGCGCTGGCTGACGGCTGTGAATGCCCCCTATCTCCCATAGGTATCACAACGGCTTCTTCTGGCACGTTTGCCGGTGCACGGCCAACACAACCCAAGGAGGATGCCATGTATGTCAATGCCAGAATGCGTGAGACACTCTCACGCTTCAATGCCGCTTCTTCAATGGAAGCGCTGCTCGCCGCCTTAGCTGATGCCGCCACGAAAATGGGCTTCCCCTATGTCGCGATGATCCAACATGGCGGCCTCCCACGCTTGGTCGAACGGGCGCTGGTTATTACCAACTATCCGGCGGAGTTCGTGCGTTTCTACACCGAGAGCCACGCGTACGTCATCGATCCAGTCTATGAGGTGAGCCAGTTGCTGGACCGCCCGTTCAGCTGGGACGAGATTCCCGGTTATGTCGATCTCACAGGCACACAATCAGCCCTGTTCGAAGAAGCGCGGCTGCATGGTCTCGTCCACGGTGTCACCGTGCCGCTCCACATACCGAGCGAATCCCATGCGTCTTGCACTTTCGCACGCGCGGAGCCGATCATGGCTTCGCCATCGCTACTGACGACGCTCCACATCGTCGCTGCCTTCGGGTTCAAGGCGGGCCTCAGACTACATCATGCCTCGCGCGGACATGACGTACCCAGGCTCACGCGCCGCGAAGCTCAATGCACGGCATTGGTCGCCGTCGGCAAGAGCGATTGGGAGATCAGCCAGATACTCGGTCTGAGCGAGACCTCGGTGCGCTATTTCGTCTCCCACGCAAAGCAGCGTTACGGCGTCTACAAGCGCTCAGAGCTTGTCGCCAGGGCGCTCATCGACGCGCAGATCCTTCGAAACGACCAAGGGATCATTGAGGCTGGACCCCGCCGCCCGCGCCACAGGGCGAAACGGCGCAGTCCTTGACAGTCCTGTCGGTGTCGCCGTGTTGCGCATCCCGTCAATTGGCCCGCGAATCGCCATGCCTAGGGCGGATAAGTGTATTGACCTACGGTCGCACGATCCAGTTTGCCGAGCTCTGATAATGCCAAGCAAGGCTTAGCCAATTTCGAAATTAATAAACTCGACAGTAGTTTCCCAATCTGTCAAAATGCATAGCATGGCTTCGCAAACATTAGGAAAATTAAACCGGCTGCAACGGGATCTCCCAGAGAGCCTGCTGGTCGACGCGGCATGGATGGAAGCCCATGGTTACTCATCATCGCTGCGGAGCCAATATGTTCGCGCGGGATGGCTCGATAGCCCGACCCGGCGCGTCTATCGCCGCTCGCGTGGACCGCTCACCTGGGAACAGGCCGTTATCTCACTGCAATCCCTGTTGGACCTGCCTTTGACAGTTGGCGGGCGCACAGCGCTCGAACAGCAGGGCTACGCTCATTATCTCTCCATAACGGTGCGCGAAGTCCATCTCTATGGGCCAAGCCGGCCGCCGACATGGCTCGACAGCCTGCCACTCGATGTCTCGTTCCGCTGGCATAACAGCCTCCGGCTGTTTCCAGTCGACGGCGAGATTCCTCCCGAGCCTGCGCCCCGGATGTCCAGCACCGCCGGCACGACCTTGCCGATCCGCTGTTCGAGCAAGGAACGCGCCGTTCTCGAACTGCTCGATGAGCTTCCCCATGAGAGCTTCCATCAGGTCGACATGCTGATGGAAGGAATGAGCGACCTCAGCCCACGTCGCCTTCAGACACTTCTTGAGGCGTGCGCGAGCGTAAAAGTGAAGCGTCTCTTCCTCTTCTTCGCGGATCGCCATGGCCATGCCTGGCGTTCGAAGCTCGATGTTTCCCGCCTGGATCTCGGATCGGGCAAACGCGTCCTGGTCAAAGGAGGGAAGCTCGACCGGCGCTACAACATCACCGTGCCCTCCGACCTGGCGGGAGAATAGCTGTATGGCGTTTCTCGACGGCTACCGGAGACAGGTCGCTCTTCTTCTGCGTGTTATGCCTCACGTCGCGAAGGAGGATATCTTCGCGCTGAAAGGCGGAACAGCGATCAATCTGTTCGTGCGTGACCTGCCGCGACTTTCGGTGGACATCGACCTCACCTATCTGCCGATCGAGGACCGCGCGACCTCGCTCGCCACGATCGATGCGGCGATGCTGCGGATCAAGGAACGCATCGAGGAAGGACTGGTCGGAGCCAGGATTCATGCGTCGCGTTCCGCTGACGAAAAAATCGTCACCAAGCTCATCGTTCGTGCGGATGATGTGCAGATCAAGATCGAGGTCACGCCAGTGTTGCGCGGGACGGTCTATGATCCCGTCGTTATGGGTGTCGTTCCCGCAGTCGAGGACGCCTTTGGTTTTGCTGAGATTCAGGTGGTGTCCTTCGCCGATCTCTATGCGGGAAAAATCGTGGCGGCGCTCGACCGGCAGCACCCTCGCGACCTCTTCGACGTCCGCGACTTGCTGGCGAACGAAGGCGTCACAGACGATTTGCGACGTGCATTTCTCGTCTACCTCGCCAGCCATAATCGCCCGATGGCCGAGGTTCTCGCTCCCGCCCGTAAACCGCTCGCCGAGGAGTTCGAGCGCGGTTTCGTCGGAATGACTCACCAGCCGATCACTCTGGCGGAACTGGAATCAGCGCGTGAAGACATCATCGCGCGCATGGTTGCCGGGATGCCTGACACTCATCGGCAATTCCTTGTCGGCTTCAAGCGTGGTGAACCGGACTGGGCGCTTGCGGGCATTGATGAGGCGAGGCGACTGCCCGCGGTCTTGTGGAAGCAACGTAACCTGGACCGGTTGGACCCTGGCAAGAGGCAGGAGCTTGTTGCCGCGTTGGAGAAGCAATTGCTGCCGGGATAGGTCAGGCGCCCCTCCGACGCCTGCAGGTCAGCCTGTTTGCGGCGAGCAGCGCGGAAGGGTGGTGGTTAGGTGAAGTGCGGGAGCAGCGAGGAAAGGGTGGAGGTGATGGGAGAGGGAGCCGCTCGCGTTTGGGACCAGCAGGTACATTGAAGGCTTACGGTTCGACATGGATTTTGGCGGAATGGCCGGGCAATGTCTTTCCGCTAGCGCTGCCTATATTCTTGGTGATGCAGGCGCGCGAACATAGCGCACAGCGTGGTCGAGGCGCTCCGCCGCGTCGGCCTCGCTGATGCGGAGGCGGCGTGCGATCTGGCCAACGGTAAAGCCGTCATTGCGATGAAGGAACAAGGCCCGCATGGTCAGGTGCGGTAGATCGGTAAAAACAGAATCCCATACCTCGCCTTCTTCCCCCATCTTGCCCGACGACCCCATGACCCTCTCAATCACATCGTGGAGATCGGCAGCAGCGGGTTCCTGCAAGGCGTATAGGATCGCCAAGGACTGCTCCATCATTTCCAGCGCTTGTTCTTTCAATTCGTCGTTGCCCGGCTCGTTACCGCTCCCCATGCTCTCACCTCCTTCTTAGTTGCAGAGGAGCATGACAGAAATCGCGGGATTTTCATCAACAACAACCCCCAACTTGGATATTGTTGTGCGCTGGCTTTTTGCGCGAAGGTGCCATGCGCTATTTTATGATTTCCGAGCCGTTAGCCGGACTTCAGATTTTGAAAACATCATGACTGCCAGCCTTACAGGTCGCGCCGCCGCTCGCATCAGCGGAGGTGCCGAGAATGGGGTTGCCCGGGGATGGAGATGCTCGAGATATGGAAAATGCACGGTCTCGTGCCGACCTTGTAAGTCATATGCCCAGCAGAAGCGGCTGAGACGCAGTCCGTGTTGGACACCGCAAAAGCTGTCCCAACCGCGACATTTACCGGAACTGGCAAGAACGACCGTCATGCATTGACATTGGTGACGGTTATTGCGGCGGCGCCAATACCCTCTCTCTGGAATTGACGCCGCCACATCGATCCCTGTTCGCAAAGATGGGTCAATGCCGATAGATTAGAAGCGTTGTTCCCAATCGGTTTCCAGATCGAGCCGATTCACAAATGATGGAACACCGACAGAATTCTGCTATAGTCCTCCAGTGAGGATATAGCGATGAACAACGCCGCCCATATTCAAGCGCCCGAACCGGCATCGCCTCGGCTGAAACCGTCCGATTGGCTCTGGCGTCCGTGGTACGCGAAGCTGTGGTGGTCGGCAATTCCGGTCTGGTGGATTGGCATGGCTACATCGACCAGGATCGCGCCGCTTGAGGCGTTCTACGACAGTGCGGCGGCCGGTTTTCTCAACCTCCTGTTCTTTCCGATGACGGCACTCATGGTGCTTGGACTCGGCTATGTGCAGCAGTGGGTGGCCGGGTTTTCATCGACGGGCGAGGGTACGCCTGTGTCCGATGAAGCGGTGGCCAGAACCTCCAAAAGAATGTGGGAGGAACATGAGCGAGGAATGGAAGACCTTCGTGCTGGCACCGATATATTCGATCCACGGTCGGGAGGTCTCTACATCGGCAACCCGCTGAGCCTTCAGCACCCTAGTCGGTTCTTCAAGCACTAACGATTCTTGAAGCTGCTGTCGCCATCGCCGGGGCTGCCATCCACGTCCGTAGAAAATCTACCGCTCTTCAGGACGGAGTTCTGTTCGACCGAAGTCAGGGGCCCGGTAATGTCGAAAGTTGCCCGGCCGGAATCCGCATCATGGAGATATCGGTTGCGTATGCCATCCGGGCCAAGAATCCGGTCCGACAGTTCACGCGAGAAGGTCGCCGCCGGGTCGCTCGAGCGCGCGGCTTCGCGCTCGGCGGCGGCAATCGCTTCGCGCACGTCGTAGTTGACGATGTCAATCGACGACTGTGCTGTCTCGTTGCTGATTCCGACGTCACGACTTTCAAAACCAAGACTGGCGCCCACTCGACCTGAGGTCGACGTGGTCTTCTGTGGCGACTGCGCTTGGCCCGCTTGCTTGCCTTTCTCTGCAGGCTGCCCGCGACCGCCTATCGCCTCCGATTCATCGACCCCAACCGAGCCTCCGAGTTGAGCGCCGACGCTTGTACCGATCGTGACATTATCCTGCGCGGATCGCGAGAGCCCGCGCTGCCACCCGGTCTGCGCGATGATCGCCTGCACGTCGCGCGTAAGCGTATCGGCCACCTGCGGGTTCAGACGCCAGTTGCCATGACGGTCCATCTCGAACCCGCCCTTGAGCCAGTTCTGCATCATCGCCTGGCCCTGTTCGCCGCTGCTGAGGAAATGCTCGATCGTGTCGGGCCCGGCCTGTTTCCCTGCCTCGAACCGCGTAGAGGTATCGTTGCGGGCCGATTGCTGGAACCCGACCGAGCTGGAGACGAGAAGATCGTTGTCGGCGAACGAGAACCTTGCCCGCCCGCCATTGGCGACCGCGCCCAATTGGCTCTCGTTGATGAGCCCGCCGCGCCACATCTGCGCCGCCGTCTCCGGGGTGAGATTGAGGCTCAGATCGCCATTCTGCGCCATGGCGATCTGCCGCTTCGACATGTCGACACCATGATCGGCCAGCAGCTTCTGCATGCGCGTCAGGCGCTCATTATCGATGATCCGCGTCATCCGTTCGTTGCGAGCGCGGTCAGCGATCCCGGCCGCACCACCTTCGGCCATGTCGACCTGATTGCCGGCGCCCTGCGACAGCGTGCGGATGAAGCTGTCGAGATGTGCGGCCTGGCGCACCGACATGCCCGCGGCGGCCGCGCCTTCCGCGAACCCGGCATTGTCGGCCTGTCGCCGCTGCTCCCCGATCCGGGCGGCCGAGCGCGTACCGTCGTGACCGACCTCACGCTGCGCGTCGAGCTTGCCCGACCGCTCCGCAAAATCGAAGCCCGCTGCCTCGCGGGTGCGGCCATAGACGCTGGCGCCCTCGCGCGCGGCCTCGACGGTCGCACCGTCGGCGGTGCCGACCTGCACGGCGGCATTGTAGGTTTCGAGCGCCCGCATGACCTGCGCCTCGTTGCGGCCGGTTGCGCGGGAGAGTTGGGAAATGGCTGTCGACCGAGCCTCTCCGGATAGCGCATTGATAAAGGCGATGCGGCGGGAGGTTTCCTGGACTGAGAGGCCGAGCATGGAGGCGGCGTTGCGCTGGCCCTCATTGCTGCCGGTCCTATGCGCCTGCTCGGTCGCGACATTGCCGCGCTCGATCCGCCTTACATTGTCGCCAGCAAAATCGCGCCGGCCTTCCATCGCGCCGACTTGAATCTGCGCGCCGGTAAGATCGTTGCGCAGCATCTGCTCCTGGTCGAAGGTATTGGCGATCAGTTTGGCGAAGGTCGGATCAGCCGACGCTTGGGCGATCACCGTCGAGGCTTTGAGCGCGGCATCCTTTTGGTCGTAGCCGTTCCTCTCAAAATGCCGCTGGGCTCCGGACAGCATCATGTCATAGGCGCGCGTATCCCCGAACGCCTTCCACTGGACCATCTTCTGCGTGAAGGCCGCGAACGAACGTTCCCCGGATTGCCCCTCGCCAAAATAGCCGGTGCCAAGGCTGCGGAGCGCATCCTTCTCGGCAAAATTATGGATCGCACTGGTCGCGGCATTGTCGCGCACGGCGCGCACGGTCGCGGGATCGGTGAGGCTGCGGCCGGTGAGGGCAGGGGAGAGCCCGCCCAGTTCGCGTGCCGCATCGAGCTTGCCCATGCCGAATGCGGCCGTCCCGCTGGCGCCGCCGCCATGTTCGCCGAGCACGCTGCTCGCGGCACCGAACGCACGGGTTGCGCCGAAGGCCGAGCGCTCCCCGAAATCCCCGAAGTTCGAAGCCGCGCCCCGCCGCGCCATGGTGCCCGCTGCTCCCGCCTGCGCCTCGAGCGCGCCGGCATAGCCTTCGCTGGTGGCAAGCGGTGCGGCGGCTGCCGTGCCCTGACCCTGCACACCGAGCGCGCCGGATGTGAACGAGGTGAACACATTACCGGAGAACCGGAAAACCGTGAAGACGAACGCCCCCGCAAGACCCGCGGACGCGGTGCGGAAACTCCCGAAGATGGCGAGCGCCTTCATCGCGGACGACGGCGCCAGCATCCAGGCATTGGCCGCGACATGGTTGGCGCGCATCTCGGCCAGCACATCGGTCGCGCGGCCGAGCGTCAGCTGATAGATCCCGGCGTCGATCACGCCCCAGAGCGCCACGAAGACGAACAGGCCGAGGGCGAAGGAAGCCACACGCAGATTGATCGGGGTGAGGATGAACAGCAGCGCGACGGGCATCATGAAGAGCATGATCCCGAAGACCGTCGCCCGGATCGTGGGCATCCACTCGTTGGCCGTCGACATGGTGGCCAGGCCTGACGAGACGACAGCGCGATTGGCCATGACACGCGCCGCCGTTGCAGGACTGTCCTCGAACAGCACATCGCCCACCGTGCTGCCGAGCATCACATTGGTCAGGAACTGCTGGAGCGAGAGCGGCGTATCCATCATCATCTGGCCAAGTTCGCCGATGTTGGAGCGGCAGCGCTGAAGCTGGGTCGCATTGCCGATGTCGTAGCCGGTGCGGGTGCAGACCTGCGCGACATAATTGTCGAACAGCGCAGGTTCGGAGAGGCGTGTCGAGATATGTTCCCACGCCTCGTTGCAGCTCACCGTCGTGCCGCCCTTGTCGGTGGACGTGAACACCGTGCTGAAGGTCGCCGGCCCCGCCATCGCGGCAAAGGCGGCAGGAAGATCGGTCGCCGTGCGGAACAGCTGATCGTCGTCGACGCCATAGGCGGGCGAGACCCGCGCGACCGGATAGCATTGCCGGACATAGTCCTTGATCGTCGCGTCAAGGAACGTGTCGGTCATCGGGCCGCGCGGGCTCGCTGCATTGAGGAACAGGTCGAAACTGTGCCCGCCCGCCCCGAACTCAAGCTTGGCATGGGGATCGGTGGTGTTGTCGTCGATCACTTCCGCGAGCGCGCGCTCCATCATGTTGGTCATGCCCGCGACCAGCACGATGAGGTTCGGCACGTCGCCGACCGGCTGATAGGCGTTGCGGACGCGGTCGTAGACATGGACCGTGCCCGTCGTCGCGACCAGGCCGACGAACAGGCCGACGCCGATCAGCATCTGGAACCCGAAGGCGACGATGCCCATGCCTTGCCCGCGGATGCTGGCGAGCAGGACGCCGAGCGCGATGCCCACCACCGCGACGATCAGCACCAATGTCTCGTAACGCGAATCCCCGAAGATCATCGAGACGAGGCGGAAGGCGTCCACCGTCTCCGCAAAGCCGTCATAGGTGTGGAAACTCGCATCGATCGCCAGCGCGGGACTGGCCGAGAAGAGAGCGATCAGGACCGAGATCGCGCGAACTAAGCGGTGCATGACGCGGCCCTCCGTCAGCGGTTGCGGTTGGCGGCGGCGCCGGCGGCGTCGCGCGCATCACGGTCGCGCTGGCGCACGACCCCGGCATAGTTGGCCGAGAGGTTCGCCTGGTTGAGGGCGGCCATGTAGGACTGGCGCATCTGCGCGCGCTGGCGCAGCACCTCGTCGCGTAGCCCGCTCAATTGCTCAATGCCCTTGGCGAGGATGCGGGTCTGGCAGATCCGGGCGCTGCCGGCATCGGCCGCGCCGGCGGCGGTCACGCCACGTTCGGCATTGGACACGGCAAAATCTATGCTACGCGTGAGGTCGTTGAGCATCTGGTATGCGAGCGTCAACGCGACCAGTTCGTCGGTATCGCCGATCACGCTCTCGACCAGCCCCTGGCGCACGCCCCATTCCAGAAGACGATAGACGGGGAGGGTGCGCACATTGGCGACGAACTGGCGTTCCTCCGCCGTCAGCGCGGCGCGCGTGCGGATCTTGATCGCGATCGACTCCATCCGGCCGCGCGCGAGCACCAGCGCGCCCTTGCCGCTGCCGTCGGTCGAGCAGTCGGCCGAGGTCGGCGGCACCGCGATCGCGCGGGTCTGGACCTTGCCGGTCAGGAAATCATCGACGCTCTCGGTGTCCTGCCGCGCGCAGGCGGGGATAGCCGTGAACAGCGGTACCTTGTCCGCCGGGTCCCAGCGCATATAGACGTCGCCGACGCGGGCGCGCATGACGCCGGCCCAGTCGGACGCGCCGACACGCGCGGCGGCATGGGCGAGGAGCGAGCCGGTCTTGAAGATGTCGGTGACCTCGGCCGGGCAGTTTTCCAGCGCGTCGCGCAGATCCTCGGTCGGATTGCCCTGGTTCGCCTGAATCTTTTCGCGGCTCTGCTGATAGCTCTTGGAGAAGCCCTCGCGGACGCTCTTGTAGCCGGTCATCTCTTCGATGATGCCCGACATATTGTCGTCGCCCCGGGCGATCTGGACCATGCGGTTGGCGAGCCGGCAATCGTTGACCTGGATCGAGTTGAGGAAGTTGGTCGCCGCCTCCATCTTCGAGATGATGTTGCCCATTTTTTCATCGAGGGTTTCCAGCAGGTACTGGAAAGCGACCGCCGGGGCGGCCTGAAGGATGCTTTCGAGCTTCTGGACGAGATAGTCGGGATCGAGGAACGACATGCCGCCCAAAAACATGTCGATTCCCCCGCAGCCCGCGCGGACCTTGGGCAGCGTGACCGACATGAGATAGTCGTTATGGACATCGATCCGGCCCGACATGCCGCCCGCGGTGATATAGCCGCGGGTCTGGTCCTCGAACGAGCCGGGGCTGGTATAGGTCACATTGTCGAACCAGCTTTCGGCCCAGCTTTGCGCACAAGCCGGTGTGGCGAAGGCAACGCAAGCCAGCAGGGGCAAGGCGAGCAGGGTCAGGCGGCGGCGCGGGTTTGCCATGGCGGGCAGCTTTCGTTTGCGCGGGCAAGGGTCTGGCTCCCCATGTCAGTTCCTTGCTCGGTTGGAGGATGGAGGCGTGGGCGCGGCCACGATTCCGGTGAACTTCGCCATGCCGCGCACGCCGACAGCGGGCTTCACCCCGGTCAGCATCTTGGCGGCGAGGTAGAGATTGCGCGCGAGGTTGGGCGCGTGATCGGTGCCGATCGCGACGGGAATGATGCGATTGGAATCGGCGACAGGGCGGACCCAGGCGACCGGATGCCCGACCCATGGCAGACCGAGGCGCCCGGAGCGCAGCATCGCTTCCTGGCTGCCGATCGTGCGGACCTTCCAGCCATAGCGTTGCCCCAATGTGCCGAGCCGCGCCCAGAGATCGGCGCAGGGGATGCAGCCGGGCGCCGTGCTCATCTCGACGATGAACGCGGGGGCCTGGCCTTTCATGGTTTCGGCGAAGTCGGGCGGCCAGTCGCGCGTCACCGGAACGCGGGCGAGCCATTGGCGCATCTTCGCGTCGGTGGCGACCGGGTGGATCGCCGCGCGCATCGCCTGTTCGTGCGTCGGCGCCTGCGCGTGCGCGGATCCATTGGCCATGAGCATCGCCGTAAGCAGGATGGGGGCAAAGCGGATCATGGCCGGGGTCCCATCCGAACGTCCACCAGATCGCCGCCCAGGACGCGCGGATCGGTGGCGGAGACCGGGCCGTTGGCGAGCGCGTCGAAGAACCCGTCTTCCTCGCCCGCGCCGGTCAGGAACTGTTCGGGCCGGATATCGCCCGCGAGCAGCCGGACCGCCTGGTAGGCCATCTGGATGAGGTTGGGATAGGCCTCGACCCCGCTGGCGATCACCATGCGCTGCTGGCTGCCCCGCCGGATCACCATCGTCGTGGGCGTGACCTCGACCCCGAAGCGCTGCGCGAGTTCCGGCTTGCGGTCGATGTCCTGAAGTGTGACCTGCCAGCCCATCTCGTCCTGGAAGCGCTGGACGATCGGCCACTGGACGCGGCAGTAGCCGCAGGTCGAACGCGAGAACATGACCAGCGCGAATTCATTGGCGCGGCTACGCAGATACTGGCGGCGGACCTGATCCTTCTGAGCGGAGAGTTGGTCACGCGCCTCGCCGACCATCGGATTGGCGGACTTGGCGTTGAGTTCGGGATTTTGCAGCATGGCGATCTGCGTGACACCGGCGAAGGCTCGGGCCTTGCGCCGGGCGAAGTCCTGCAGACGCCAGAAATCCGCGACCGCATCGACGGTGAGCACGGTCGCCGCGTAGTCGCGCTGTTCCTCGATCAGCTTCCTGATCTTCGGCGGCGTCCAGGTGGCCAGTTCGACCATCGGCGGGATCACCGGCTTTTTGAGAGCGTCGGGATCGGCATCCTCTTCCGTGGGTTTGGGCGGCGCCTGATACCACCAGTAGCCGGTGCGTTGCTCGCCGGTCTGCGCATGGACAGGCAGGATCGGCAGGAGCACCGCCACGATGAGGAGGGCGAGGCGGATCACAGCAGCTTCTCCATGCGCTTCAGCCGCTCGATCTCGACCGGGCCGTAGTAGCGGCTGTCGAACCCGCTGGCGTGCGACGAGCCGACATAGATCATGCCCGGCGGGATCGTTCCGATCATCGGACGCCAATGGTCGAGCTTCTGCCCATTGTGCCCATAAGGCTTGCTGATCCCGAGCAGCTTGCCGTTGCAATAGTACCAGCCATCCCATTCGCCGGGATGTATGGGGCCAGATGCAGACGACGGCTTCTCGATCCAGTCGATGCGGTCGCCCGGCAGGCACAGCGCCATCTTGGTAACATCGACCGGCTTGGGACCGGCGAGCGGATGCGACAGGGTAAACGATACGAAATCGCCGCGATGGATCGGCCCCGGCGCCTTGCGGACGAGCCAGGCGTCGATCGACGGGCTCATCACGATCGTCGCCTGGGGAATGGCCCACCACGTCAGCAGGCCCACCGGCAGGACGATGCCGAACGCCTTCCACAACTGTTCGGGTCGGGGTGGCTGGCCGAGCCCCGAACTGCCGAGCGCGACCGCGGCCTTGAGCGGCAGCAGCTTCAGTTCGGCCCAGCCGGATCTAGCGGCCCTGAAGGCGAGTCTGAGCATCGCGCACCTCCTGCTTGCCGCCGAGGCGGGCATATTCTTCGAGCAATCCTGAAAGTGCGGCGTCGCCGTAGATGACATGCGCGGCGCGCGGGGCATCATCCTCGCGCTCGCAATAGGGCAGCGCCGGATCGCCGGGCACCATGGCGAGTGCGGGGACGCGGGTGACGCCGTGCTGGCGGAAAATGAGCGGATCGACGATCAACTGCACGTCGCGCATCGCGCAGGCCGGGCCTTCGCATCCCGGATCATGGCGCAGGATTTCCGCGGAGAGTTTCGCCATCGGCGCGACCTTCGTGAGCCCGCCGGGCATCCCGCGAAAGGCCAGCACGCCGCCGACCCGTTCGAGCTGCCCGGCATAGATGCGCAATGTCGTCACCGGCATCGAGGACGAGACGAACAGCACCGGCACCCAGCCTTTGGTTTCGGGAGGCGTGGTGATGCCGGCTACGGCCTGCATGTCGGGCGCATCGAGACCGAGCGCCTGGCCGAGCCGTCTGGCCATGGCGTCGTGCTCGGCGGCCATGGCCTCCTTGCCGTTGTCGAGCGCGGTTCGCGCCCGCGCATCCATCGCCGGCGACGGAGCGCGCTTGCGCAGCCCCTCGAAAGCGCGGCGGCGGGTCTCGTCCGATGGCGTCGGCAGCGCGGTCGGACCGCGCATTTCCGCTTCGGCCTTGCGCGCGGCGGTGGCGCGTTCGAGCCGGTCCATCGCCGTGTCGCCTTGCTCTTGCGCGCGCTCCCTCGCGCTTACCGGCGGAGCGGTGTCCTGCGCTGGCGCGGAGGTGGAGAGGAAAGCGATACCGGCCAGCGCGAGCGAGACGCGCGCGTTATTGGCCGATGACCTGCATATAGGCATCGATCTTGTCCTTCATGTCGATCTGGATGTCGGCCTGGGCGCGGGCCTCGATTTCGGAATAATATTCGGAGAGGTCCATCTTGCTGAAATCCAGCGCCTGGAATTCCTCGGGGGTGAATCCGCGGCAATAGGGGTTCTTCGGCGTGCCCCAGCCAAGGCCGTTGAAGCTCTTGAGCTGCGGGCGACCCTGTTCCTGGATGATGCGGCCAAGCTTGGTGTTGAAGCAGCAGTGGCCCTTGGATTTCTGCACGCAGATGCCGAGGATCTTCGAGGAGCAATACGTCCCGACCTCGTGGCACATGCCCGACCCGCGCAGCATGCCCACTTCCATGTCCTGCTGGTCACAGCCGGACAGGAGGAAATCCATCATGAAATTGATCGCGAGACTGATGGCGATCGAGGTCGGATCGATCCCGGCGATGATCGCGTTCGCGCCGGAGCTCGCGGCCTGGCCGGCGGTCGCGCCCGCCTTGAACGCGCCATAGGCGGCCTTCATGCCGGTGAAGACGCCTTTCGCCACCGCGATCTTAGTGCCGATCGACGAGATGGACGAGCCCATCCCGTCCTTGACGATCTTGCCTTTGTCCTTGCAGCAGTTCGAGAAGGTGGTCTTGAGACCCGCTGGGCGGCAGCGCACCGCGCGTCCCGCGAATATCTCGATATTGCCGAGGCAATGCCCTTCGGCATCGACTTCGCCATCGGCAGGCGCGCCGGGATCGTCGACGATGGGATCGTCCTCAATTCCGGTGCCGTCGCTGCCGGTGCAGGCATTGGGCGAGCACATCGGCGTGCCGCCGCCGACCGGCGTCAGGCATGAGTGCTGGCTGCCGAGCGGGCAGCTATACGCGCCCTCGGCATCGGCCACGCACATCACTTGCTGGATCGGGCAGAGCCATTCTTCATCCGCCATGATCGTGCAGTTCGCGACCTCGCCAGGATCACCGGCATCGCCGTTGCCATCGAGATCGACCGCGCAGACCGGGAGCGTTTGCGCTTGCGCTGGCGTGACATGCCCCGCGAGCAGCAAGCCGTACAGGCCGAGCGCAAGCAGCTGTGCGCGCTTCCGCCAGGGAAGGAGGCGCCCGATCATCGGACTTCCCCCGTGCAGACCATGTCGGCCCCACCGAGGCGGACGGTCTGCATCATGACGACGGCTTCGGGAAAATCGTCGAGGCAGCCGCAGGCCGAGACGATTTCCTCGCCCGGACCCACAGGGCAGACATCGCCGCCGCCTGCCGCCGTGCAGGCATGGTAGAAGGTGTCCCACCCGACAGGCGCATTCTGTTTCGTGCCGACCACTCCGTCGAGGGTAGCCGCCGTATTGCGCGCGGGCGCGCGGGTCTTGCAGACCGGCTCGCAGGCCGGAACCGAGCCGCGATCGGGCAGCGCGAAGGGCCGTGACGCGGTGGCATAACCCCCGTCCGAGGTCCTCGTCCGGTCGGCCAGCATGGTCTCGGTCGAATGGTCGATGATATAGGCGCCGCGGCTCAGATCAGGTTCCGGCATCGATCCGGTATCGACGGTACAACGATAACGGCGCTGACGCTCGAACCATGGCCGCGCGAGACGGAGCGAGCAGGCGCCGCTCTCGAACAGGCGTGCCTGGGGGAGGGGTGTAAGGCCGGTGCCGACGCCGTTGCGGAACGTCTCGACGCCATCGACGCTTTCGTCATGAAGCGCGCAATTGACGTCGCCGGCATAGCCCGCGCACAGGTCGACGATCCGCTCGGTCGGGTTGCAACTGAGGTCGAGCATTGCATCGAACTGCGCGAAGGCCTCTCCTTCACCGCCGACCGCGATGCGCATGGAAATGACATGCTCGCCGCGGGTCAGCCACGGCTTGAGGTCGAGATTGGGATAGGCATGCCAGGTCCGTTTCCGCTCGCACTTGCCGGGCGGCAGGCCGGTCCCGGTCCAGTTCGCCGGATTGGACAGCACGAGCTCGCCGTCGATGCGAAGCTGGAGCCAGTCGTCGAAGAAATAGTGCGAGAGCCGGAACTGCGCGAGGCGATCGGGATCATCGATCCGCAGCCGCATGGAAAACTCGAAGATGCGGCAGCTCCCGCCTCGCAGGCTGTCGTCGCGCGGCGAGCCCATCTGCAATGTGAGCTGATCGGGTGCGGGCGCATAGATCGCATAGGCGCCGCCGAGATGCGCGATCACATCGTCCGCCTTGACGGCGTTCAACGACACCTCCCGCGTGATCGTGCAGGACCGGATCTGCTCGGCCTTGCCGACGCCGGCGGGCGAGCCCTTGAGCGCCTGGAAGATGCTGTTCGATGCGGCGACGCTCGCGGCATCGCCCTGGATCGTGGCGGGACTGGCGCGATAGGCCGTCTGCGGGAGCGCGGGGTTGGGCGAGCAGGCCGTGCTTTGGGCGCCAGTGTAACGGATGGCCGGGCCGTCGATCACCGCCTGCGCGACGCCGACGCGCGGATCGGCCGTGGTGAGCGCGCCGATGACGCCGCCGCCCAGGTCTTTCAGCACCGAGGCCATATTGCCCCAGACGAGGTTGCTGCCGCAGCTGTTGTTGATGCAGTAGCAACCGGCGAGATCGGTCAGGTCGACTTGCGCGAGCTTGAGATCGCCGCCTGACGCAACATCCCATTTGAAGCTCTTGCACTGGTTCCAGGTGCCCGGCTGACAGGAGACGACGCCATTGGCGCAAATGCCCGATACCGGCACCGGCAGGGTCAATGTCTGGTCGACCGTGCCGTCGAGATCCTTGTCGCGCGATATCCGCAGCGTGCCGATATCGCCGGTCGCCGCCGGCTGCGCGATCAGTTCGAGCAGCGTCGCCGTCTTCTGGCACGCTATATTGGGGTTGAACGTCCGGCTGTTGTCGACTGTCGAGATCGGTTGTCCGGCAAGCCCCGGCGTCAGATAATTCTGCTGGATCGCATCGCTGTCCGAGGTCTTCGCGCGGGATGCTTCGGCGGCGGCGCGGGCGCGGTCCTCGACCGTCTGGGCCGAGAGCGGCGCCGGCGCCAGAGCGCTGGCCGCGAGGAGGAGGATGCCGCGCTTCACCATGGCGTCCTCGCGCGGGTGGTTCGCGAGCCATGGGCGAAGCGCAGCACGTCTCCCGCCCGGAACGCGCTGGATCCGGGCGAGAGTATCCTGAAGACGGCCTGTCCCTCAAAAATGGTCAGCGCGGCCGCCACCGGAGATACGGCGGGAGGGGGCATTGCCGGCCCCGGCGGGGGGCTTTCGGCCGCGCTGACCGAGGGGGGAGCGGCGGTTGAAAGGCACACCGCCGCTCCTTCCGCGCGCCCGCTCACGGTGGGGAGCGTTCCGTGACGAGCGGGGCAGCTACCCGCGCGAGACGCACGGTTTGGGGGAAGCGATCTGCTCATGGCGTGGAAATCCCCGCGCAGCAGATCGCCTTCTCGAACAACATGAATTGGGCATTGTCCTTGCCCGGCGCGTGCTTGCCCGATGTCCAGAGCGCGCCGGGACGGCCGATGTTGACGCACTTGCCGCCCTTGACCGGCTCCATGATCTGCATCTTGTAGCGGCTCTTGGTCCAGATCGGCTGCGGCTTGAACGAGCAGCCGTCCGCCGAGTGGATCGTGAGAGCGCCCAGCCTGCCCATCATGAACGTCGAGCGCGCGGCGAGACCCGCCCAGGCCTCGACGCTGTCCCCGAAATGGATGTCGCCGGCGACCGGATAGGTCGCGCCCCAGGAGCCCATGCACCAGAACAGGGGATCGATGACCTTGCCAGCAGCTGCGGCGGCGCTGTCGGCCATACAGGCGAGGCCGGCCGCCGGATTGCCGAACAGGATGCCTTCGGGCTGGATGATAGCGCCCAATGTGCCCGACTGCCAGGTCGGCAGCACCTCGGTGATCATCGCGACGTCGAAGCCATCATCCTCGATGCACGGCAGGTCCGTGAACATGTCGAGCATCTTCCAGACCGGCGAGATGTAATAATGCGCCTGCGCGAACATCTTGCGGGTGTTGGTGCCGTCCGAGATCGACGACTGGCTGCCCTGCAATTTCCCACCGGTCGGCATGAGATCGACACCGAGCGCCATCATGCAGCCCGGCTCGGTCACGACATCAACCATGCGATTGGGTGACCAGAACGAAACCTTGACCCCTAACCAGAAGGTCGCACCCTTGCGGCAGGCGCAGAGCGGTTTGGAGGCCGACTGGGCGTCCAGTTCCTTGTCGAGCTTATCGTAGGAGCCCACCCGCACGCCCCCGATCGTGATCGGGAAGATGCAGTTCCAGCGCACCTTGGTGATCGGATTGAACACGGTGCCCGCCTCGCATTTGGAGGCATGCGCAGGCGTGGCGGGCGCGACGAGCGCCAGAGCGAGGGCCGCCGCGCCGGTGCGCAGCATCGAGATGAGCCGACTCATGGGATGGCCTTTCGTACGGGAGCGCGATCGACGCGCACCTCTGTCAGCTCCAGCTTCTGGCCGACCTGCCGGACGATCACGGGCGCGACGGTGAGGCCCAACCGCTCCTTCACGCGCTCCTCGAGAATGAAGAGGGCACGGCCGTGCTTCTCGCCAAGCGAGAGCGCATCGTCCTTTGCGTCCCCACCGCCGGTGAGGATGATCCAGTCGGTGAGCGCGGCGGTCTTCAGCGCCCAGCCCAGATCGCGGGGATGCACGACCACCAGCTTCTGCGGCAGCGACACATAGGTCAGCGGGTTGAAGGTGAAGCCCGCAGGATAGAGCAGCTTGCCGTCCGGCAGCCGGATTTCCTGATCGAGCGTGTAGAACGGCACAACGCTGCGAACCTGGTTCTGGCGCGCGACACCGAGCGTCGCGCCTTTCAATGCGCTCCAGCCCGAACGCGGCCCGAACTTTTCGGCCATATTGGGCGGCTGCTTTGCGGCACGCGCCTCGATCTCGGCCATCGCGTCGGGCTCGGCGATCGGCCATGTACGACCAATGGTCGATGTCTCGGCGTGGGCCACCCCCGCGACGATCAGCGCGCCGGCCAGACACCCGGCGATGAGCGCGGACTGGATGGCGAGGACATGCCAGCCTTGGGGGACACGTCTATCGACCACGGCGGCGCTCCCTCCAGGGAACGGCAGGCGTACGACTCTCGCCGCAGACCGCGCAGATGAACGCGGTGACGCCCAGGAACAGCGTGAGCCAGATCAGCGCCTGGCTGCCGCCGAGGTCGGGGGCCGACCAGAGCACCAGCGAAGACTGGAGGATCAACAGCAGATGGGTGCCGACCAGCAGGCGAATGGATGACGGACAAGGCGCGCCGGAGAAGATGCCGTTCATCGGCCCCACCTTTCGGCATGTCGGGCGAGGGCATTTGCCATCCTCGACGCGCGGTGCAGGAACCAAAGTCCTCCCCGCACAAGCGCGATCGGCGTCAGGACAAGAATGGCCGCCCGCATGAACAGGGGCATTTCCGGGACGAGCAGGAACAGGCCGACGATGATCGAGGCCGCCGCCGCTTCGAGGCCCACGATCTGCCGAAAGCGCAGAGCCGCGATCCTCTCGTCCCGACCGGACGTATATTCCATGGCAAGCGCGGAACGGGTCATGATCAGGAGCACGGCTTCATTCGAGCGATGCAGGCGTTCGACGTAGGCTTCCTGCGTCTCGCCCGGCAGGCGCGGGGCCATCCCTGGACGGATCAAAAGATTCTCCGGCCGTTTTCCGGGACGAGGAGGGATTTCGTCGATCCCGCCGTCGATCTGTCGGGCAAGCCAACGGATCATGTCGCCGATCAGCGGCCGGATCGACGACGGGTCGGGCGAGCCGGAGAAGCTGCCGTTCATGCCCATCTCCGTGCCCTCCGCGTGACCAGCCAATTCGGGATGCTGTCGATGATGCGGGCGATGCCGATCGCCAGCGCGGCGCCGGCAATTCCGGCACAGGCGATCAGCCCGGCCATGAGCGGCACTGGCAGCACGCTGTCCGCGGCCCCGCACAAGCCAAGAGCGGCATAGGCCAGGGCGGTGATGACCGGCCCGGTGAAGGTTAGCAGGAGAGCGTGCCGCCGCCAGCGCTGGCGCTCGCTTTCTAGGATGGTCCATTGCGCATCGCGAACGGACGCGAGGAACCGGACCCGGTCGCCCAGTTCCCACTGGCAGCGGACCAGGTAGTCGTGAAGGGATTCGTCCGGCCTGCGCACGACGAGGGTCAGGCGCTCATTGCCGCCACTGGGCGGGAGTATGTCCAGCATCATCTTTTCCTCCTGAGTTTTGCGAGCAAGCGGCCCGCGGCCCCGGTCAGGCCGATGAGGATGAGCCCGGTCAGGAAACAGCCGCCGCCAACGATCGCCGCGCCGCGAAGAACGATGCCAGCGGGCTGTTCGAGCACCAGCCCGGCCGCGAGCACGAGCGATGCGATCATCACGGATTCGATGACCACCAGGCGGAAGCGCCAGCGCAATGCGTCGGCTTCCGCCCGTGCGGCGACGCGCGCCTCGATGATCCGCTCGATATCCTCATCCGGGCTCTCCACGAGCCGGAGCGGCAACTGGTCGGGGGAGGGGGAGCGCCGCGTCATGACAGCGCGCTCCGCTTCAGCGGCGCTGCGTCATCGAAGGACGTGCCGATTATCCCGGCGGGATCGACGCCGGCGAGATCGCACACCGCTTCGAGCGGCGAGCGTCCGGCGCGGACCAGCGCCTCGAACGCGGCCACGTCTTCGGGCGCGGAGGTGTTGATCCAGTAGCTGAACGGATCGACGACGAGCCGGGCGATGCCGAGGCCAAGCGGGCTGTCGATGAAGACTTCCGAATAGTTCGGTTTGTTGTTGCGGACCGATTTCAGGAGGTCGAGGACGAAACCCGAATAGTCGAGGATCTTGTTTTCGACCGCCTTGTCATAGGTCGATCCCTGCAGGAGGAAGCGCGTCGCGGCATTTTCCAGGATCACCTGTCCCGTGCCGCCGAACAGCAGCAGATCGTTCATGCTCTGGAGAATGATGCCGAAGCTGCCGCGATATTTTCGGGCGCGGCGATAGCCCTGGCTGATCGCCTCGGCGAGGCGCGACAGGTCCTGGCCCTCTTCGCGGGTCATGAACTGCGCGGCTTCATCGCACAGCACGAAGCGGGGGCGATCACGGGCGGACAGGTAGAGTTCCTGCGTTACCGCGTTGATCACCACCATGACGACCACGTTGAACAGGTCAGGCATGGCCTTCAGGCGCTCGAGTTCGAGCACCACGAATTCATCGTTCGAGATGTCGAACGTGCTGGGACCGTTGAAATAATGGCCGTAGGCTCCGTCCGACCCGAAATCACGCAGGTTGAAGGCCAATTCGCGCGCCGTGGGCACGAGGTGGTCGACCCGGTCGAGATCGGAGACGGTGTTGGCCGGATAGGAGCCGAGCCATTCGCGCACCGCATCGATCCCGGCTTCCGCGCGGCCGCTCTCGATCGCCCATTGCACGGCGGACTTGAGCAGGTTCCATTCGGACGTGGTGACGCCCTTGCGCGTCCCGGCGTTGGCCATCTCCGCGACGATCGACACCGCCATCGAGATCGCGGACTCTCGATCGTCGCCGTCGAGAGCGAGCCCCAGGTCGAACGGATTGAGGACGAGATGCTCTTCGCCCAGATCGATGTAACGGCCCGAGCAGAGCGTGCAGAGCTTCTTGTAGCTGCCGCCGATGTCGATGATGCGGATGAGCGCGTTCTGCGCGAAATACTGCTGGCACAGGTTATTGAGCAGGAAGCTCTTGCCCGCGCCCGATTCCGCCGAGACGATGAAGTTGTAGTTGTTGATACGCGGATCGAAGAGGTCGAGCGTGATGAGCTGCCCCTTGCGGCCCGTGTAGAGCAGCGCCGGCCGCCCGCCGCCCCGGAAATCGGTTTGGATCGGCGACATCAGCACGCCCGCGCGCACCGGCACGCGGAAATCGCGCTGCAGCATACCGATCGTGCGTCGCTCGGGGTACAGGCCGAAGGGCAGGCTCGCGGCCAGCAGGATCGGGTTGAGGTAGGATTCCTCCTGGACCATCCACGGCAGCGGTTCGCTCTCCCACAGCCGCTTGGCGCGCGCCGCCATCTCGCGGGCCTGCTGGCGGCCGCGGCCGGACACCCACATGGAGGGGATTACCGAGACGGACCGGGTG
>CALMZE010000218.1 GCA_937870585.1 uncultured Sphingomonadales bacterium
GATCTGTGCGGGGCGGCGTTCGGCTCTGCGGGCGAACGCTGCATGGCGCTCCCGGTCGTCGTGCCGGTGGGCGATGCAACGGCTGAGGCGCTGAAGGCCAAGCTGATCCCTGCCATCGCCGCGCTGAAAGTGGGCATCTCCACCGATCCCGAAGCGCACTACGGCCCTGTCGTCACGCAGGCGCATAAGGAGAAGGTGGAAGCCTGGATCCAGAAATGCGTGGATGAAGGCGGCGAAATGATTGTCGATGGGCGCGGCTTCACGTTGCAAGGCCATGAGAAGGGCTTCTTCGTTGGCCCGACGCTAATCGACCATGTGACGACCGATATGGACAGCTATCACAACGAGATTTTCGGCCCCGTGCTGCAAATCGTCCGCGCCAAGGATTTTGAAGAGGCGGTCTCGCTGCCGAGCAAGCATCAATATGGCAATGGCGTGGCCATCTTCACGCGCAACGGCCATGCGGCGCGTGAATTTGCCGGGCGTGTCAATGTCGGCATGGTGGGCATCAACGTGCCGATTCCGGTGCCTGTTGCCTATCATACCTTTGGCGGGTGGAAGCGGTCTGCCTTTGGTGACACCAACCAGCACGGCATGGAAGGCGTGAAGTTCTGGACCAAGGTGAAGACGGTCACCGCGCGCTGGCCCGACGGCGCCGTGGATGGCGGCAACGCCTTCGTTATCCCGACCATGGGTTGATCAGGGGGACAGAGTCATGAAAATCGCGTTCATCGGCCTAGGCAATATGGGCGGCGGCATGGCGGCCAATCTTGTGAAAGCGGGCCACAGCGTCAACGCGTTCGATCTTGCGCCTGCTGCGCTTGACCGGGCGAAAGAGAATGGCTGCGAGACGTTCACCACCGTGCGCGAAGCTGTGGCGGGCGTGGACGCGGTCGTTTCGATGCTGCCCAATGGCAAGATCGTCGACAGCGTCTACGGCGCAGACGTGATTGGCCACGCGCCGACCGCTGCGCTGCTGCTCGATTGCTCGACGATCGACGTGGATACGGCGCGCAAGGTGGCGTCCGCTGCCGAAGCGGGCGGTTATTCCATGGTCGATGCGCCCGTCTCTGGCGGGATCGCGGCGGCCAATGGCGGCACGCTGACCTTCATGGTCGGTGGCAGCGATGAGGCCTTCGCGCGTGCCGAACCGATCCTGTCTGCCATGGGCAAGGCGGTGATCCATGCCGGTGGATCAGGCGCAGGGCAGGCGGCCAAGATCTGCAACAACATGATCCTCGGCGCGACGATGATCGCCACTTGCGAAGCCTTTGCCATGGCTGAGAAGCTGGGGCTGGACCTTCAGACCTTCTTTGACATCTCCTCCAAGGCGTCCGGCCAGAGCTGGTCCATGACGAGCTATTGCCCCGTACCCGGCGTCGGCCCGCAATCGCCTGCGGACAATGGCTATCAGGGCGGCTTCGCCACCGCGCTGATGCTGAAGGATCTGACACTAGCGATGGAAGCGGCCCAGTCTGTTGGTGCCAACGTTCCCATGGGCGCGCGTGCGGCAGAGCTTTACGCGGCGTTCGACAAGGCCGGGCAGGGTGGCATGGACTTTTCCGCGATCATCAAAACGCTCTGATCCGATGGAACCCTCTCCCCTCTGGGGAGAGGGCAGGGAGAGGGGATGGCGTCCGCGCGATCCCTATTTTGCTCGCCCACCATTCCATGATAGTCTCCCTTTTGACCGGCCCGCACAGACGGACCGGCAAAAGAGGAGAACGGACATGACCGAGACGGAACCGACCGTTGCGGGGCAAGCCGGAACACCTGCCCATCTTTGGGCCACTGGCATCGTCTCGCTGCTCTGGAACGCCGTAGGCGGCGTTGACTATGTGCTGACCCAAACCGAAGACGCCGACTACCTCAACCAGTTCACGCCAGACCAAAAGGCATTCTTCCTGAGTATGCCGCCCTGGGTGGAGTTCTTCTGGGCACTCGGCGTGTGGAGCGCTGTCGCAGGCTCAATCCTGCTCCTCCTCCGCAACCGCCATGCAGCAACCGCCTTCGCCGCCTCACTGATCGGTCTGGCGATGAGCACCGTCTGGCAAGTCGGCCTCTCAGGCGTTGATTTGGGCAAAGTATTCGGCCCGGTGCCGATCCTGATGAATGCGATGATCTGGGGCATCTGCATCGCGCTGTTCATCTATGCGCGGCGGCAGGTGAGGGCGGGGGTGCTGCGGTAGATTAGGCGATTGTAGCTGATCAAGCATGCCGTCATTGCGAGCGCAGCGAAGCAATCCAGTGTTCGGGCCAGTCTGGATTGCTTCGCTGCGCTCACAATGACGAGGCTGGTGGCATTATTTGGGAGTGGAGTCTGCTGCGGGAGGCGCATCGACATTGATCATCCCCCGTGCGATCCATGGGGCTCGTTCGGCATCCTTCTTGGCCTCTGAGAGTTCCGCCCAAGTTAGCAAGGATTTTCCACCAAATTTGGTTTCAGAATTGAAAGTGGCGCGTTCACATTCAGCATGTTCGGCAAGCTTAATCCGGCGAAGATCTGAGCATTCCAAATGTGCCATTAAAAGGTTTGCATCATTTAGCGTGGTCCAACGTAGATCTGCGCCTTGGAGATGCGCTCCACTCATGTCTGATTGATCCATGTCGGACTCGCGCAAATTAGCAAGCTCGAAATGACAAACCGTCATTATGGCGTTCTTGATTCGTGACTTGTAGAGATTTGTGCCAAAGAAGTGGCTCGCCGTGAAATTAAGGCCATCTGGAAAAATTTTGAATGATAGATTGAGTAAATCAAAGCGCCTCCCATCTATAGGAAAATTGGCTGTGAATATATGTGTGCTCTCGTCCCGGATAATTAACATTCGCGTAAGATCAATTGGAGATAGTCGGGCATAGAGGGCATTCGCAGAATCCTGTATTTCAGATAATGACTTACCAGCCAAATATTCCTGCACCTCAGGCACGCCAATTCTATGCACCGCCGCCGCATGTCCCGCCAGCAACAGCTCGAACGCAGGCCGCTTGAAACTCTCGCCATAATCGCCGCGCAGGAATCCTCGCAACTGGTGCAGCGCCGCAATCTGCAACTGCTCGCGCGCCTCTTGAGGCAGCTTTTCGTCCAGCGCGCCCGCTGCCCGCAGCTGGACTTCCTGAAACTCCTTCAGGTTGATGTCTTTGCGGGCGTTTTCAATCTCCGCTCGCTTGTTCACATCGCGCCAGTGCCAAACGAGGAAAGCTACCGGTAGACCGCCAATCAGCGTCAGCGCATAGATCAGTGCGGACCAGGCCTGCACATCAGCGGGCGTCTTTTGAATGGGATAGAAGAGGCGATCATAGACGTGTCCGCCGGTCAGAGTGTCGATCAGCACGCCGACGAGAATTGTCCCGATGACAGTCAGGAGCATTTGCAAGGGCCGAGGCCATGGGGGCTGCAACCAGCTTTTCACCGCCCCCGCCCCTTGAACTTGCTCGTCTTCCCAAACCGCGTTTTACGTGTCCCCGGCTTGCCTTCATTGCTCCGTCCCATCATCGGCGCACGCTGTTCATCCACCGGGAGTCCCAGTTCGCTCGCCTCAAGCGCGCGGATTTCATCGCGGAGGCGGCCGGCTTCTTCAAACTCCAGATCGGCGGCGGCGGCGCGCATCTTCTTTTCGAGCTCTTCGATGTAGGCGCGGAGATTGTGGCCGACCATGTGCTGCGGGCCGTCTTCAATCTCCACCGTCACCTGATCACGGCTCGCCACATCCTTGATGATGTCGCCAATGGCGCGCTTGATGGTTTCGGGCGTGATGCCATGCGCTTCGTTATAGGCGCGCTGCTTTTCGCGGCGGCGGTCTGTCTCAGCCAGCGCGCGTTCCATGCTGCCGGTCATGCGGTCGGCATAGAGGATCACGCGGCCATCCACGTTGCGCGCGGCGCGACCGATGGTCTGGATCAGGGACGTTTCAGAGCGGAGAAAGCCCTCCTTGTCCGCGTCCAAGATGCACACCAGCCCGCATTCGGGAATGTCGAGCCCCTCGCGCAGCAGGTTGATGCCCACTAGCACGTCATACACGCCCATGCGCAGGTCGCGGATGAGTTCGATGCGTTCTAGCGTCTCCACGTCCGAATGCATGTAGCGCACCCGCAGCCCGGCCTCGTGCATGAACTCGGTCAGATCCTCCGCCATCCGCTTGGTGAGCGTGGTGACGAGCGTGCGGTATCCCGCCTCCGCCGTCTTGCGGCATTCGTTGATGCAATCCTGCACCTGATCTTCGACCGGCTTGATCTCCACCGGGGGGTCGATCAGCCCGGTGGGGCGGATCACCTGTTCGGCAAACACGCCGCCGGTCTGCTCCATCTCCCAATTGCCCGGCGTGGCGGAAACATAGGTGGTCTGCGGGCGCATCGCGTCCCACTCGTTGAAGCGCAACGGACGGTTGTCGATGGCGGAGGGCAGGCGGAAGCCATATTCGGCGAGCGTCAGCTTCCGCCGGTGGTCGCCGCGCGACATGCCGTTGATCTGGCCCACGCTCTGGTGACTTTCATCCACGAAGAGCAGCGCATTGTCGGGCAGATATTCGAACAAGGTCGGCGGCGGCTCGCCCGGCAAGCGCCCGGTGAGGAAGCGGCTGTAATTTTCGATCCCTGCGCAACTGCCCGTGGCCGCGATCATTTCCAGATCGAAATTGGTGCGCTGCTCCAGCCGCTGCGCCTCCAGCAGCTTGCCTTCCTTGACCAGTTCTTCCAGCCGCACCGCCAGTTCCAGCTTGATCGCCTCCATCGCCTGTTTGAGCGTGGGGCCGGGCGTGACATGGTGGCTATTGGCATAGACGCGGACGCTATCGAGGCTTGCGACCTTCTTGCCGGTCAGCGGATCAAACTCGACAATCTCCTCAATCTCATCGCCAAAGAAGCTGACGCGCCACGCCGTATCCTCATAGTGGCTGGGGAAGAGCTCCAGATTATCGCCCTTCACACGGAAATTTCCGCGCGCAAAGGCCGCGTCGTTGCGCTTATATTGCAGCGCCACCAGTTTGCGGATGATCTCGCGCTGGTCCTGCGTCTCGCCCTTCTTCATGTCGAAGATCATCGCCGAATAGGTCTCGACCGATCCGATGCCATAGAGGCATGAGACCGAGGCGACGATGATCACATCATCGCGTTCGAGCAGGCTGCGCGTCGCCGAATGCCGCATCCGGTCGATCGCCTCATTCACGCTCGACTCTTTTTCGATATAGGTGTCGCTGCGCGGCACATAGGCTTCGGGCTGGTAATAATCGTAATAGGATACGAAATATTCGACCGCATTATCAGGGAAGAAGCTCTTCATCTCTCCGTATAGCTGCGCGGCGAGGATCTTGTTGGGCGCGAGGATGAGGGCAGGGCGCTGCGTCGCCTCAATCACCTTGGCCATGGTGAAGGTCTTGCCAGAGCCGGTGACGCCGAGCAGCACCTGATCTCGCTCGCCCGACTGCACACCCTCCACCAGTTCGGCGATGGCGGTCGGCTGATCACCTGCGGGCTCATATTCAGAGATGACCTTGAACGCCTTGCCCCCATCCGTCTTGGGCGGGCGCTCCGGGCGGTGCGGAATGAAGGTCTGCCCGGTTTCGGGCTCAGCCAGATTGGTGCGGATGATAAGGGACATAGGGCGAACATAGGCGCGGGCGCGGCGCGGGGCAATGGGGGGCGGTGATAGCGTGGTGGTCAAAAAGGCCCATCATTCACACGAAGGCGGGACTCCATCTGCTGTTGTGAAGAAAATATTCCTGATGGGTTTAACATTGTCTGCACCAAGTATCTGGCACAAAAGGGGTCACTATATCGGGAGTATATTGTGTGAATATTGGCCGCAGTCAAAACCTGAAGGCGCTGGTGGCTCAGGCGGGCGATGTGCTGGGGGCCTGGGGGGCGACGCAGGAGACGAGCCGCGAGCTGGTTGCGGTGCGTCTGGGCACGGATGGGGCGCTGCTCGAACACCGGCTGTGGGATGGCGCTGCGCTGCGTGCCGAGGATGTGGCGGCAGGCTGGCGGCTGGAACAGGGCTGGAGCCCTGCGACGCGTGCGGCTCCGCTCACGACGCGCGAGGAAGCGCCCTATCTGGTGGAGATCGTGAATGGTCGCGCGATCATCCATGATGTGGGGATCCACAATGCCGATGGCAGCTGGAGCCTGGCCTCAGACCCGGCAGTAACCTATGCGAGCAAGGCCGCGATCATGGCGCTGGCAACAGCACAGGGCCGCACCTGGCGCGAGGAGGCGTTCGCGTTCAACCCCAACGCCAACCTGCCGGTGGACACGATCGGTGTGCGCTATGCCGATGGGATTGCGGTGGATTACACCGTGCAGGTGACCGACGCGGATGGGAGCTTCTTCATCTGGGCGCGCAATCTGGACCGCGCGCTGGAGCTGGAAGCCAAGACAGGGGATTACCGCGAATTCAACTTGCGGAATTACGAGATTGACTTTGCGACGCTGGATGAAGTCGGCTCGACCGATGATGCGGTCTATCGGGTCGAACTGCTGACGCCTGCGCAATTCCAGTTTGCGCTGCAACTGGGCGGGCTGGATTTCAACCCCCACATGCTGAGCGCGGTGGCGGACGCTGCGACGGGGCATATCACCTATTCGGTTAATGATAGCGGACGGGCGAGCCTGTCTGAAACCAGCTATGTCTCTCCGATCCAGCCGATGATCGAGATGCTCGACGTGGCGATGGCGCAGTACATCATCACCTCCCGCCGGTTCGCCGTGCGCATGGCGATGCAGGGACGCCGAGCACATGATGCCGGGGGCATCATGAGCGCAGGCGTCCGCCCTGCCAATGATGATGACGCATGGCCGGAACGGCCATTCCATTTTGATGGAAGGATGGTGGCGTGAGGAGTGTTTTTGGGATGGGTCTGATGGCAAGTCTTCTTGCGCTTTTGGGATGTGACAGAACGCCCGTCTATGAAGACACGCGGCATTTGGAGAACCCGCCGCCCAAGCCGCCAAACTGTCCGGAACTGCCCGAGTTAAAGAACGTCACGTTGAAGGATGGTAGTATTGCCGATGTGCGGATCGTGCAGTTTAGGGAAACGAAGCTGTATGTTCCCACCGTGCTTATGCAAGACCATTTCGTGGATAAGTTGAGGCGACGAGACGGAAAATTTATTTATGAGCACGATCTCCAGAAACATATCCCTGACATTCACTCAGATGAATGCCCTGGGTTAGTACATATACCCAATCAGATTTCACGTACAGGCCAAGGTGTTGGTGTTCGTCTGTATGCTCCGTTCGGCCGTATTGATAACCTTGATACTGGAATAGGATTCGGTTTGACGAATCCAAATCAGATTCTGAAAGATAATTCTCAAAATTTCATGAGCTATTCGAGAGTATATTTAAGATATTCTGATGACGTGGGTTTAAATTTTGCGATTCCAGGCAATGATGTTATGAATACGGAAAATTGGATTATATATCGAGAAAGCGCCCTTGCCTTTGCGCGTTGGCTAGCCACACCGCCACGCAAGCGCGACAATGACCGAATTTTTATTTTGGGGGCTAAAAATTCCGAAAATTCCGGGGACACAATACTAAATTGACACGGAAGGGCCATAGGGATAGCCCGCGCACATAAATCCGGGGACACTATGTAAGGGTCCGGACCCTAGTTCACGCTAAAGCAGCCGATCCCTTCGCTGTTCAATTGTGCACACGCAGTGCGGGCATCGGGGCCAGACATGCGCAGGCGATACACCAATCGGGATTTGACTTGCGCGGCCTCCACACTCTTCTGGAACCGCCTCAGATCCGAGTGAGACTGGAGCAATCGCGCCCAATGCGCTTCTGCTTCGGCTTGCGATGGCGCGGCGGCCAGCTGGACAATTGGGCCGCTGGCAGGGGGGGATGCAGCGCCCGGAACGGGGATGGTCGGCGGCGGGCTTGGCGGCGCGGGGGGCGGTGTTGGGGGAACTGGCGTGCGCGGTGCTGCGGCCAGCGTCGCGCGCGAAGGCGTGGCCACCTTGCCTGCCGTATCAGCGCGTTTTGGAGGGGGGGTCGGGGCCAGCGCCGCGCGCACGGTCAACTGGTTGACCAGCGCGAATTGCTGCGCCTGCATCTCTGTGGTGAGCGGGGCGTCTCCGATCACCACAGTTGTCGCGCTGGCTTTGGTGAGCTTGAACAGCGCTTCGGCAAAGGCGTGAGGCATACGGATGCAGCCATGCGACGCGGGATACCCCGGCACGCGCCCGGCATGGAGGGCTATCCCGTCCCATGTCAGCCGCTGCATGAAGGGCATCGGCGCGTTGCTATAGATGTTGGAGCGGTGAAACTTGTTTTTTTGCAGGATGGGGAACACGCCCGATGGCGTTTCGTGATGCCGCTTGCCAGAGGAGATGGGCGTGCTGGCCCAAGGCGCGCCATCGCGGAACACGAACATCGTCTGCGATGCCTTGCTGATCACGATGAGCGTACCGCTCTTGAGCACCGTCGCAACTGCGGGAGGGTGGATCATGGCAGGCGGCGGCGGCTTTTCCGGGGTTGCCGGCTTGGCGGGCGCTGGTGCAATGCGAGGCGCTTCCGGGGGGCTACTGTAATACAAATGGAACAGTCCAGCCCCGTCAACCAGAGTCATCACGCCGATCCCCGACCAAAGCAGCGCCCGCGATTTGAGCCATGTCCGCCACCAGTCCATCATCACCACATGGGCTAAGCCAAGATCTACGCTGCGGCCATCGGTTTATTGGCCGTGCTTCAGGATGGGACAAGTTTCGGAATTGTGGTGACAGGTTCAACATCGCCGGACTTGGCGCTTTGCATCGCATGGGGGAATGGGTCGTTATGGCCTAGCTTTTCCGCATGGGCCTTCCGGGCATCCCGCATCATGGGGCGCAGTGGAGCAATCTGTGGTGGGCGTTTTGGTCTGGCCGTCAGGAATTGGCCTGCTTTGCCATTTTCCACTTGGTCCACAAATGCCGCGCCAGCTTGAGCGGCGGCATCCGCAGCCAGTGGGAGCGGACGTAAAAGGCGAAGCAGAGCAGCTTTCGGCTCTCTCGCCCCCAATCATCGCGGGCGAGCAGCCGCCCCATGTAGAACACATCGCCCTTGCGGCCATGCCAGGCGAAGTGCGTATCCACCGGCGTGTCGAAGATATGGTTGGTCAGCCGCAATGCGCGTGACGTGGATTTGGCGAGTTGATGATGGCGTGCGCGATCGTGCAGGCGCGGCCAGAAGCCGGGCTTGTCTGCAAATTCGCGGATCAGCCGGTCGATATCCCACAAATTGCGCAGGCCGCCTTGTAAATCGCCATCTGCCAGCAAATGCGCGACGGCGTGAATGATCATGTCCTCCGGGGACAATGTGCGGAATGGGCCAACTTCCACCGAATCCGCAATCAGCGCCGCCGCGTCAGGCCGTGGTTTGGCGGTAAGCGGCAGGATGGTGTGGTGCACGTCGATCATCTTCTCCCGCCCATCATGGATGAGTGGGGGGAGTTCATGCATATGCTGCCGGTAATAGGCCTGATCGTAGGGATTGTCCTTCACCCAGATCCAGCCCGCAGCGAGCAATGCGGCCTCAGCTTCGTCCAGCCGATCGCGCGGCACGAGAATGTCGAGATCGCCAATCAAGCGCCCGCTTCCTGCATCCAGCCCAGCGGCGGCAAAGGCTGTTCCTTTGAGCAGGATGAGCGGAATGCCCAGCGGAGCGAGCGCACGGCGCGCCATCTCTGCTTCCCACAGCGCTTGCGTGCGGTTGGCTTCGGCATTGGCGAGCGCGTTATCGAGAATCTCGCGCGCTTGGTCGGGCAGGTCCATGCCCTTCAAGCGCCACGCAAGCGAACCATCCAGCCGCTCGGCCCGCGCCATGGCAATCAGCGCGTTCCAGCCGCGCGCATCGAGCGTTCTGACATAATCGGGATCAGTGAGCGCGCGGGCGAGGTGGCGGGCATCCATCAGGCCAGATCCTCGAACAGGCTCTCGACAAGCGAAATGCCTTCTGCGCCACTCATATAGTCAATCGCGCGCGCAGGCACGCTCTGGACCAGATGTGTCAGCGCAGAGAATCCGCGTTCGCCCAGCATGGTGTAATTGGTTGAGGCCTGGGTTAGCCTTACAAAGGCCTCGCCCTGACCCACCGGGCGGATGGCCCGGCGCGCGCCAAAACGGGGGAAGAGTATCAGCGCTGGTGTGCCCGGTTCGGTCATGCGCGAGACCGCTTCTGCGCGGGGCATGAAGTGGCGGATGTCGCCCTTGGGCGTGTCTTTGAGCAATGGACCGAACCGCTCTTCTCCGGCCAGCGCCTGCATTGCTGCAATGGCTTCATTTTTGAGGCTGACCGGGCGCGGGAAGGGCAGGGCCTGACCCGTCTCGGGGTCGATCAGCGCGAATTCATCACCCATCAACCGCCAGCCCTGCTCGCCCAGCATGGCAGCGAGCGTCGATTTGCCGGAGCCGGACTCGCCCGTGAGGATCAGCACCTTGCCATCCTTCTCCACCGATGCGGCATGGAGCAGCATCAACCGGCGCTCGCCCAGCGCGATTTGCAGGTTCATCCCCATTTCAGCAGCCAAGATCGCCTGATCATAAGGCAGGGGGACGGCCTCTGGCAGGGTATAATCGCCCTGAATGGCGACCTGAGGCCGGATGTGGCGACGCAGCCAGCTCGGCGCGTCGAGCCTGATGCGATAGTGCGCAATGGCTTCGGCCGATTGCGGATAATGGGCGTAGAGCCGCGCCAGTTGCGCGAGCGGCGCTTTCCAGACCGAACCGATGCGGAAGCTGCGCGGGCCAACCGAGACGGTGAAGCTGTGCATTAGGCTACCCACACCAATCCGCTGTCGATCAGCGCGGCGAGATGCCCGGAAAGGCCCGTGCGGACCTCTTCATCATCCGAGCCAAGGGCCATGGTGATCATCAGATCGTCGAGAGAAAGCGCAGTTCCGGCCAGCGCCGCCAAGATTTCAGGCACGGGCTCCGCCACGACATGCGTCTGCCCGGAGGGCCGATGGTAGAGCGCCGTCAGCCCCTCCAGTGGGGTGACAATGAGCGTTTCAGGAGAGGGGGCCGCAAAGCGGTCTGCTGCCATCAGCGTCCCGGCATCTGGAGCGACGCGAAGCAAGTATAGCCGCTCTGCCCGAACTGCAGCTTGCGGATATAAGCGAGATAGGCCTGATTTTGCTCATAGGTTGTGCCTGGCAGGTTCGATCCGGCGAGCGCTTGCTTCACTTCTTCGCCTGTGAACGGGCGCAGTGCGGGCGCGAAAGCTCCGTCCGTGCCTGCGGGCACCAGCGTGCCGTCTGCCGCGATATATTGACCGCTCTGGACGGGATCAGGCACCGGGATCTGGCAATTGAGTACAGAGGTGGCCGCCTGCGCCACGGCAGGCTTGATAGTGAGAATGGCTGTTGCCCCCACAGCGCCCAAACGAATGGCGTTGCGCCGGTCGATGCCGGTCTGGGTCTGCTGTGTCTCGCTCATCGTCACGCTCCGGAACTTGTGCGCATCGGGATTTGGCTGAAATCCGGCGGCTTGTCGAGCGCGTTAACGCTCTTTTGTCGCCTCGCTGGCGTGCAGGCTGGTGCCCGCCCGTCCGCTGCGCATCGCCGTGAACCAGCTGATCGGATTGAGCAGGTTTGTGCTGCCATCCAGCGAGGAAGTGATGAACTCCGCGCGTCCGCCGATATTTTCGAACGGCACCGGTCCGCCGAGACCGCCCTGATCCAGACTGAAGCGGCTATCTGCCGAATTGTCGCGGTTGTCCCCCATCAGGAAGACATGATTATCGGGAATGACGAGCGCGGGGAAATCATCCGCCTCCAGCTTCAGGCCCAGATCAATCGTATCATAGCTGCGGCCATTGGGCAGCGTTTCGCGCACGATGGGCATCCGGCAGACCTGTGAGCCATCTGCGACCGTCACCAACAGGCCGGGATAATGGAGATCGTCGCATGGCGCATTGGCGTCAATCGGAATGTCACGCATCTGCACCGGTGCGCGCTGCACCGGCGTGCCATTGAGGATCACCACGCCATTGCGCACTTCGATCCGGTCCCCCGGCAGCCCGATGACGCGCTTGATATAGTCCTGCGTCGAGCCCGGTGGCGTGGCGATCACCACATCGCCGCGTTCAGGCAGCGATCCCATGATGCGGCCCTTCATTGGCGGCAACAGGTGGAACGTCATGGAGACGAAGCTCCAGCCGTGGGGGTTTTTGCAAGCGCCCGGCGGGTCCCAAACAAGCAGCCCCGGCACCAGGTATCAAGAGGGGATGAAAAAGGGCTTGGCGACCAGGCTGAGGGCGCCAAGCACCGCCAGCACCAGCCAGAACACGCCTTTGAGCTCGCCCTTCCAGTCAAATCCTACTGACGCTGCGGGCTGTTCTGCGGCAGGGGCTGCCTCACTCTGATCGTTCACGCGCATTCACTCAATTGGGGAGGGCAGGGCCTCGATGATGACAAAAGCCTGCGCCCATGGATGATCGTCCGTGAGCGTCAGGTGGATGCGCGCCTCATAGCCGTCCGGAATCAGCGCGTCGAGACGGGCCTTAGCGCCGCCGGTCAGGTGCAGCGTCGGCGCGCCGGAGGGCGCATTGACCACGCCGATATCCTTCATGAACACGCCGCGTTTGAACCCGGTGCCCACCGCCTTGCTGAAGGCCTCCTTGGCGGCAAAACGTTTGGCATAGGTTTCGGCGGTGGTGAGCTTGCGGCGATGGGCCTTGGCGCGCTCGACTTCCGTGAACACGCGCTGTTCAAAGCGCTCGCCAAAGCGATCAAGCGACGCGCGGATGCGCTCTATGTTGCAGAGATCGGAGCCGAGGCCGATGATCATGAGCGAGCCGCATCCATGCGATTGCGCATTTCGCGGATGCTGGCCTCCAGCCCCATGAAAATCGCTTCGCCGATAAGATAATGGCCGATATTGAGTTCGGCGAGTTCCGGAATGGCAGCGATGGGTGCAACATTGTCAAAAGTCAGGCCGTGGCCCGCATGAGGCTCTATGCCCCCTTCCACCGCGAGCTTCGCTGCATCGGCAATGCGTGCGCATTCTGCCACGCGCGCCTGCCCATCGAGTTCAGCGTAGCGCCCGGTATGAAATTCCACGACAGGGGCTTTGAGCCGGATTGCCGCCTCCACCTGACGCGCATCGGGCTCAATAAAAAGAGACACGCGGATGTTCGCCGCAGACAGCCGCTCGACCAGAGGAAGAAGGCGGTTATCCTGACTGGCGGCATCCAACCCGCCTTCGGTCGTTCGTTCCTCGCGCTTCTCGGGCACGATACAGGCGGCGTGCGGACGGTGGCGCAGCGCGATCTCCAGCATCTCGTCGGTCGCAGCCATTTCCAGATTGAGCGGAATTGTGAGCGCGGCCATCAATTCGTCCAGATCGGCATCGCGGATATGGCGTCGGTCTTCGCGCAGATGCGCCGTAATGCCATCCGCCCCTGCCGCTTGCGCTATCAAAGCGGCCTGCACCGGATCAGGGTGCACCCCGCCGCGCGCGTTGCGGACGGTCGCCACATGATCGATGTTGACGCCGAGGCGGAGATGCGCGCTCATGGCTTGGCTCGACTGCCGGGCTTCACAGCGGGAATCGCTGCCAGTTCGGGAGGAAGGGCGTTTGCTTCATATGTGGGGACGTCAAGCCTGATCAACGGAAAGAAGGGAACCCCAAGATCGACCGAGCCACCAGACCGGTCTACGAGCGACGCTTCTGCAACAATTTTCACGCCCGCCTTTTCCGCAGCAGCAATCGCTTCGCGGGAAGAGAGACCCGTTGTCACCACATCTTCCACCATCAGCGCGCGCTGGCCGGGTTCGACGGCAAAACCGCGCCGCAACTCGAAGATACCCTCAGGGCGTTCAAGAAACAGCGCATCCTTGCCGAGCGCGCGTCCCATCTCATGGCCGATGATGATGCCGCCCATGGCAGGCGAGAGAACAACGTCAATCGAGTCGCGCAAGGGTTGCGGAATTGTCTGCGCCAGCGCTTCGGCAAGGCGTGCAGCACGGGCGGGATTCATCAAAACGCGCGCACATTGCAGATATTTGGGAGAGCGCAGGCCGGACGAGAGAATGAAATGCCCTTCAAGCAGCGCTCCAGCTGCCCGGAATTCCGCCAAAACCTCGTCTTCGGTCACGTCATGCTCCTTGCAGATGGCTCAATTGCCCTTAGGACGCGCGATGGTTTCGGGCAATCCCGTCAAAAAAGGGCGTAAACGGCTTGAGAGGGAAACAAGTCCTGCCTATAGCGATCCGAGTCAGGCTGAGCGCAGACTATGCGTTGAGCCTATATAGGGGCACTGAACGGAAGATTTTATGATCAGGATCAAATCAGCGTTGATGGCCGCAGGCCTGCTGCTGGCGCCATTGGGGGTGGCCCAGGCCGCTGCACCGGCTGCGGCTCCTGCCGCAGCTGCCGCGCCGGCCGCCGCCGACGCCAAGGATGCGGCGAAGGCGGTTAAACCACCCTTTGCCCGGCCAAACCCCGAGGCGATGATCGGTCAGCCGATTGAAGGCCAGATTGGCCTGCAACCGCAGGTGACCGAAAATGGTCGCTATGCCGCCTGGATGCATGACAGCATTTTGACGCCGATCATGATCGGTATCGCGCTGCTGGTGCTTGGCCTTTTGGGCTTTGTGATTGTCCGCTTCCGTCGCGCTGCCAACCCTGTGCCGTCCAAGGTGACGCACAACACGCTGCTTGAAGTGCTGTGGACGGGCATTCCGGTTCTGATCCTCGTGGTCATCGGTGTGCCGTCGATCAAGCTGCTTGCGGCCCAGTTCGAACCCGCTCCCAAGGAAGCGGTCACGCTGAAGGCTGTCGGTGCGCAGTGGCTCTGGAACTATGAATATCCCGATTACGGTGTCGAATTCTCGTCCAACATGCTGTCGGACGAAGCAGCGGCCAAGGCCGGTGAGCCCCGCTTGCTTGGCGTTGACAATCGCGTTGTCCTTCCGGTCAACACGCCGATCCGCCTGCTGACGACGGCGACGGACGTGATCCACAGCTGGGCGGTTCCCGCTTTCTGGCTGAAGCTGGACGCGGTTCCGGGCCGGATCAACGAACTGAGCTTCAAGGTTGAAAAGACCGGCGTCTATTACGGCCAATGCTCTGAACTGTGCGGCATCAAGCACGGCTTCATGCCAATTGCTGTAGAAGTCGTGTCCAAGGAAGACTTTGAGAAATGGGTTGTGGCCAAGGGCGGTTCGCTGACCAAGGCTGATGCAGCTGCGGAGCCTGCTGCTGCCGCTCCGGCACCCGATGCCGCTGCTGCCCCTGCTGCTCCCGCCGCTGCTGCGCCTGCCGCAGCTGCTCCCGCGACGAAATAAGGATAGGGTCAACATGTCTGCTGCTGAACACGCACACGACGATCATCACGACGGGGACCACAAGCCGGCATTTTTTGCCCGCTGGTTCATGTCAACCAACCATAAGGACATCGGGACGCTCTACCTGATTTTCGCGATTTTCGCGGGTGTCATTGGCGGCGCGCTGTCTGGCATCATGCGGCTCGAACTCGTTGAGCCCGGCATTCAATACCTGCCCTGGGTGGCCACCGTTCTGCACGGCGGTCAGCCGGATCAGACGCAGGGTGAGCATCTCTGGAACGTGCTGATCACGGCTCACGGCCTGATCATGGTGTTCTTCATGGTCATGCCCGCCATCATCGGCGGCTTTGGCAACTGGTTCGTTCCGATCATGATCGGCGCGCCGGACATGGCCTTCCCGCGCATGAACAATATCAGCTTCTGGCTGATGATTCCCAGCTTCCTTCTGCTGTTCGGATCGATGTTTGTGGGTGGCGGTTCGGGCCCGGGTGCGGGCACAGGCTGGACGGTCTATGCGCCGCTCTCCACAAGCGGTTCGGTTGGCCCGGCGGTCGATATGGCGATCTTCTCGCTCCATCTGGCGGGCGCAAGCTCGATCATGGGCGCGATCAACTTCATCACCACCATCTTCAACATGCGTGCGCCGGGCATGACCCTGCACAAAATGCCGTTGTTCGTGTGGTCGGTGCTGGTTACTGCCTTCCTGCTGCTGCTCTCGCTGCCGGTTCTGGCTGCGGCCATCACCATGCTGCTGACCGACCGCAACTTCGGCACGGCCTTCTATGATCCCGCTGGCGGTGGCGATCCGGTGCTCTACCAGCACCTCTTCTGGTTCTTCGGTCACCCCGAAGTGTACATCATGATTTTGCCGGGCTTTGGCATTGTCAGCCAGATCATCTCCACGTTCAGCCGCAAGCCGGTGTTCGGCTATCTCGGCATGGCTTATGCCATGGTCGCGATCGGCGTCGTTGGCTTTGTCGTGTGGGCACACCACATGTACACCACCGGCATGGACGTGAACACGAAGATGTATTTCACGCTTGCCACGATGGTGATCGCAGTGCCTACGGGCATCAAGATCTTCAGCTGGATCGCAACGATGTGGGGCGGTTCGCTCACCTTCAAGACTCCGATGCTGTGGGCGCTGGGCTTCATCTTCATGTTCACCGTGGGTGGCGTGACCGGCGTTCTGCTCGCGAACGGTGGCGTGGATAACTATATGCACGACACCTATTATGTGGTCGCGCACTTCCACTATGTGCTGTCGCTGGGTGCGGTGTTCGCGCTGTTCGCCGGCTTCTTCTACTGGTTCGGCAAGATGACCGGTAAGCACTATAATGAATTCCTGGGGCAGCTTCAGTTCTGGGTGTTCTTCGTGGGTGTGAACGTGATCTTCTTCCCGCAGCACTTCCTGGGTCTCCAGGGTATGCCGCGCCGCTATCCGGACTATCCGGATGCCCAGACTTACTGGAACGCGGTGTCGTCCTATGGCTATGTCATCATGGCGATTGGCGTGCTGATCTTCTTCGTCAACATTGCCTGGTCGTTGATGGCGGGCAAGAAGGCCGAAGGGAATTACTGGGGCGAAGGCGCCACGACGCTGGAATGGACGCTGTCCAGCCCGCCGCCGTACCACCAGTTTGAAACGCTGCCGCGGATCGACTGATCCAGAGCAGGGCAGGGGAGCCGTTCCTCAGGGTGCGGCTCTCCTTCAAACAACGGTTCCGGCTTCGTCTGGAATCGGCATGGAGCCCCGGCCTTGCCGGGGCGATGTGTATGAGGATGCAATGACCGACGCGGCGATCCCCGCCCAAGAGCTTCCGGCGGACTGGCGTGATTTTCTCGCGCTCACAAAGCCGCGCGTCATGTCTTTGGTGGTCTTCACCGGGCTGTGCGGTTTGCTGGCCGCTCCGGCGTCGCTGCCACTGGTTCTCGGCTTCACTACCGTCTTGTGCATCGCACTTGGCGCGGGCGCTGCGGGTGCGCTCAATCAATGGTATGAAGCTGATATTGATGCACTGATGAAGCGCACCGCCGGACGACCTCTGCCTGCCGGGCGGATGGACCGTCAGTCCGCATTGCATTTTGGCGTTGGATTGTCCTTCCTGTCAGTGATCCTGCTGGGCCTTGCCACCAACTGGCTGGCGGCTGCGGTTCTGACGGGTTCGATCCTGTTTTATGTGATGATTTACACCGTCTGGCTCAAGCGCCGGACGCCGCAGAATATCGTTATTGGCGGAGCTGCCGGGGCGTTTCCGCCCGTCATCGGCTGGGCGGCTGCGACAGGGGACATCACCCTGCTGCCCGTCTTGATGTTCGCACTGATCTTTCTCTGGACTCCGCCGCATTTCTGGGCGCTCGCGCTGTTTATCGAGAGCGATTATGCGCGCGCCGGTGTGCCGATGATGCCTGTTGTTGCCGGAGAGCGAACCACGCGGGTGCAGATTTTCCTTTACACCTTGCCGATGGTCGTCTGCGCGTTGGTGCCTTGGGGCTTGGGGCTGGCCGGTGCCATATATGGCGTGGTCGCGCTGATCGGTTCGCTCATTTTTCTGGGCTTTTCTGCGCAGGTTGGCCTGATGCGCACGCAGGTTGCCGAAGGCGCAAAGGCCGAGCGTCGGCTCTTCTATTATTCGATTTTCTATCTTTTCGCGCTGTTTCTGGCGCTCGCCACAGACAGGATGATGGCCGCATGACCGAACCCGATGCCGAGTTCCACCGCCGCCGCAAATCGCGCGCTCTGGTGACAGCTGTCCTGCTGGGCGCGTTCGTGCTGCTCATTTTCTTCATCTCCATTGCAAAGATGCAGCATTGATGCTCCGTGACCGCAAAATCCGTACCGGCCTGTTGGCGTTGGGACTGGCCGTGGGCATGACCGGACTCGGTTATGCCAGTGTGCCGCTCTATCGCATGTTCTGCCAGGTCACGGGCTTTGGCGGCACAACGCAAAAGGCGGATGAATCCGCCGTGCCGGGCGCAGTCGCGGGTAAAACGATTCTTGTGCGCTTTGATGCCAATCATGTTCCAGCGCTTGATTGGGAGTTCAAGCCTGAAAACAAGCTGGATTCGGTGGCGCTCGGCGAACGCGAAATGGCGTTCTTTGCGGCCAGGAACCTGTCTGACAAACCCGTGACCGGCATGGCGACGTTCAACGTCTCTCCGGCGCAAGCGGGCAAATATTTCAACAAGATCCAGTGTTTCTGCTTCAATCAGCAAACATTGAAACCCGGCGAAGCGGTGCGGATGCCTGTCACCTATTTCGTCGATCCGAAAATCCTTGATGACCCGGATGCCCGGAACATTCAGGAAATAACGCTCAGCTACACCTTCTATCCGGTGGACGAGGCCAAAAAGGGCAGCTAGAGCAATTTTATAAAACCCAGGGGAAAGCTAACATGGCAGGCGCAAAAACCCACGATTATCATATTCTTCCGCCCAGCATCTGGCCGCTGGTGACGTCCTTCTCGCTGCTGGCGGCAACCGGCGGCGGCGTGATGTGGATGCACGAACAGCCGTTCGGTCAGCTGATTTGTCTGGCGGGCATCATTTCGGTCTTTTATTGCGCCTTCAGCTGGTGGGCCGATGTCATCAAGGAAGCCCATGCGGGTGACCATACGCCGGTGGTGCAACTGCATCAGCGCTATGGCATGATCCTGTTCATTGCCTCTGAAGTCATGTTCTTCGTCGGCTGGTTCTGGGCTTGGTTCGACTTCTCGCTCTTTCCGGCGGGTGTGCAGGTTTCTGAAGGTGAAGTGTCTCTGATTGAGGGCACGGCAACGGCACTCGGCGTTGGTCAGTGGCCGCCCAAGGGTCTGGAAGTGATTGATGCGTGGGGCTTTCCGCTGCTCAACACACTGATTCTGCTCTGCTCGGGCACCACAATCACTTGGGCGCATCATGGTTTGATCCATGGCGAACGTGGCGGCGACCTCAAGGGTTTTTGGGGGATGCTCGGCGTTGGCTCGAACGACACGCTGAAGAAGGGCCTGTGGCTGACGATCATCCTTGGCGTCATCTTCTCCAGCATTCAGGCGTATGAATATGCGCACGCACCGTTCGGCTTCTCTGGCCTGAACTATAGCGCAGCCTTCTACATGGCGACCGGCTTCCACGGTTTCCACGTTCTGGTCGGCACGATCTTCCTGATTGTCTGCCTGATCCGCGCCTATAAGGGCCACTTCACTGCCCGTCAGCATTTCGGCTTTGAAGCTGCTGCCTGGTACTGGCACTTTGTGGACGTGGTGTGGCTGTTCCTGTTCGTTGTCGTCTATGTCTGGGGCGGCTGGGGCGCACCGGTCCACGGCGGCTGATCATGGCTGACTGGCAGGCTCCGGATACGACGCAGGCGTCGCTGAAGGGGTTGTGTCCGCGATGCGGCGCTCCGGGCTTGTTCCGGAGCGCTGTTTCGTTTGCGGATGCGTGTTCTCACTGCAAGCTCGACTTTTCCCAATTCAATGTGGGAGATGGTCCGGCGGCATTTCTCGTTTTCGTGGTCGGCGGCATCCTCACCATCGGGCTGGTGCTGGTGGAACTGGCGTTCAGCCCGCCCATCTGGGTGCATCTGCTGCTCTGGCTGCCGCTTCTCGTCATCCTGACGGTCGGGCTGTTGCGGCTGGCCAAGGGTGCGATGCTCGTGCTTGAATATCGCAACCGGGCACATGAAGGCCGTATCGTCGGATGAAGCGTGTGCCGTTGGTGCCGACGCTGATTGTTGGTCTTGCCTGTGCCATCATGATCGCGCTGGGTGTCTGGCAATTGCGGCGCATGGATGAAAAGGCCGCGCTGCTGAAGCGATATGAAGCCGCTGCGTCGCTGCCTGTCATGGCCTATCCCGCGACACCCTTGCCCAAAGTGTTGCCACTGTTCCGCCGGGCGAGCGCCTATTGCCTGACCGTCACCGGCTGGCGCACCAAGGCGGGGCATAATCTGCGAGAAGAGACGGGCTGGGCGCATATTGCCGATTGCAGCAAAGGCGCGGAAGGACCGGGCGTGGCTGTGGAGGTTGGCTGGTCTCGTCAACCCAAGGCGCCAGACTGGAAAGGCGGCCCGGTGGAAGGCGTCATAACCACCGATGATGCCAGCCTGATCCGTCTGGTCAGCTCAAAGCCATTGGTGCCGGGACTTGAAGCCAGCGCGCCGCCATCACCTGCGAACATTCCCAACAACCATTGGTCCTACGCGATCCAGTGGTTTGCCTTCGCGCTGATCGCCGCCGTCATTTACGGCTTGGCGCTGATCCAGCGGGGCAAGACGGACTGATATCCTTGGCGACGGAGGCCGGGTACGCCCGATAACCCGGAAATCGGCCTCCGCCGCACGCGGTGCAACCCCCTGTTGCATCCGGCGAATTTTGGGTGTCGGCAACGGGATACGCACGCCGACACCCGCCCCCAGGAAAGCGAAAGGGGGGCAGCTCAATCCTGCTTTTGTCGCAGGCTATTGTTTGGAAATTGGTTGGCAGCGTCGTTTGCTGCACAGCGCGCGCGCCCTCGATACGCTACAGGAGGGTACGCGCTGCGGCCTGATACGCGGCCGTTAGATTTGGGAGCCGGATGCACTTGCGCGCCACCGGCTCCCGCCCTCGTTAAGCGACCCGAGGGGGAAGTCGGACTGGTTCAGATGATCGGTCTGCTCCAGCAATATTGAACTGATTTGCGAATTGAGGAGCGAGGCCGATACGCGCCCCGCTCCCGGTTACAAATTTGGATCGTGCCTTGGTTCAGCAGCGATTGCCGCCGCTGGACCGGTCAATCGCGCGGCCTGCCACTGCGCCCACGCCGGCCCCGATGATCACGCCCATCGTGCGATCCCCGCGACGACCAGCGGCTTCATGGCCAAGCAAGCCGCCTGCGATGGCACCGATGATTGTGCCACCTGTGCCGCGATCGCAGCGATATCCGTCGCGATAGCCACGACCGCCGCGATATTGCTGGTCGGTGCGGTATCCGCGACCATATTGGCCGTAATTGCCATAGCCGCCATAGCCATTGTCCATCACCACCACCGGCGCATTGCTCCAGCGCCCATGACGGGCCTCTGCCGGAGCAGCCAGAACAGCGGTGCTGCCCAGGGCGAGTGCAAGCATCGGAATCAATGTTGAGCGTGCCATGTCAAATTCTCCTTTTCGAATGGGGGAGTGCGTGTCCGCTCACCCCGTCCGATGACCTGCTTATGGCAGGGGTGCGCTGGCCTGATCCTGAACATTACGGTTATTTTCCGTTCATTTATCTGGCATTCAGCTTCAGTGCTTGTGCCCGGATTTCGGTGCTTTATGGGTGCAATCCATGCTCCTGCGCACTTCCAAATCCCTGAACAAAAGCATGAAATTTCTTATCTTGCTAACATTGTTGTTCAGTTTGGCATCGTCTGAACCGAGGGCAGGTCGCCCGCCAGACCCGGCGCGAATCACGATTCGCGCACGGGAGGTGGCACCCGGCAGCTTTTTCGGGCGGCGCGCGAAGACCGCTCCAATCAGGCTGGTGCAATCCTGGCAACTGAGCAGTGATAATCCTGAATTTGGCGGAATTTCAGGACTCATCCCGTTTCGCGGCATGGCGATGGGCGTCTCGGATGCGGGTATGCTCATCCAGACGATGATTGAACCGGACAAGGCCGAATGGACCGGGCAGATGATGCCTATTCCCGCTGCCTGCGTACGCAGCGCTTCGAAATTTGACAGGGACTCAGAATCGATCACCGCCGACCCGCTTGGTCAGCGCATCTGGATCGGTTTGGAGCATCATAATCTCATTTGTTCGGCGATTCCTGGCGGCTCTTCGCGCGTGGTGGCTCCCAAGGCGATGCAAGAATGGCCGAGGACAGGTGGACCAGAAGCGATCGTGCGCTTGAAAGATGGTCGCATTCTCGTGATTGCAGAGCGGAGTTATCCGCCTGCACCCAGTGTGCCGATCCTGCTCTTCGATCGCGATCCGTCAGATCCTGCTGCGCAAATGACTCAGACGCGCTATCTGCCGCCGTCTGGCTATGCGCCGGTTGACGCGTCACAACTCCCCGATGGGCGCTTGCTGGTGCTGCACCGTCGGTTTGAACTGCCATTTGCGTTCTCGGCGATCCTCTCTATTGGATCGTTGGAGACATCGGGGCGCACCCCGGTCTTGCAGACCCGCCCAATCCTGTGGCTCAATGCCGGGCGCGGTGCGGACAATTGGGAAGCCATTGGCGTCGAAGATCGCGGGCAGGGCCGCGCAACCATCTGGATCGCCAATGACAATAATTTTATGATCGGCGAGCCGAACTATCTGCTCAGGCTGGAGTGGGGAGCGTCGTCGCAGCCGCAATGACGCGCGCGTAAATCTGCGTGATGTCTGTCAGGTCTTCCAACGCCACAGCTTCATCCAGCTTGTGCATCGTGGCATTGGGCAGGCCAAATTCGACGACCGGGCACAGGCGTGACAGAAAGCGCGCATCGCTGGTGCCGCCAGTTGTGGAGAGTTCGGCCTCCAGCCCCGTAACGGCCCGAATGGCTTCGCTGACCAACGCGCTCAATTCGCCCGGTTGGGTGAGGAAAGGCTCGCCAGAAATCCGGGCTTCCACACGGGCCTGCGGCGTTTCGGCAGCTGCAAGGCCTTCGATCATCGCGGTCAGGCTGGCACCGGAATGCGTGTCATTGAAGCGGATCGAGAGATTGGCCGAGGCCTGTCCGGGGATGACATTGCCAACAGTGTTGCCGACTTCGATATTGGTGATCTCGATATTGGAGGCCTGAAACCAGTCCGTGCCTTCGTCCAGCACCACATCATCAATCGCCTTCAGGATGCGGACGAGCTTGGGCACAGGATTGTCCGCAAGATGTGGATAAGCGACATGGCCTTGCGTGCCGGGCACGATGATCTTGAAATAGGCGGAGCCGCGCCGCCCGATCTTGATCATGTCTCCCAGTCGCTGTGCGCTGGTTGGCTCTCCAACCAGACAGAGATCGGGCACCAACTGCTGCTCTTCCATATAGCTGATCAGTGCGCGTGTGCCGTATAGTGCGGGGCCTTCCTCATCGCCGGTGATGATCAGGCTGATCCGCCCGGCATGGTCAGCCGGGATGGCTGCGACAAAGGCCGCAATCGAGCCCTTCATGTCACAAGCGCCGCGCCCATAGAGGATGTTGCCGCGTATCTCGGGCGCGAATGGCGCGCTCACCCAGCCTTCTCCGGGGGGGACGACATCAAGATGACCGGCAAAGGCAAAATGCCTGCCGGGGCCTGAGCCTGCGCGCGTGGCGAACAGATTTTCCACCGGGCCTTCGGGCGGCGTTCCCGCGACAAAACGGTGAACGTCAAAGCCGAGCGACAGCAAAGCCTCTTCCAGCACGGAAAAAACGCTGCCGGTGGCAGGGGTAATGCTGGGGGCGGCCATCAGGGCCGTGGCAAGCTGCGCGGGATCAATGCTCATGCTCGACTGCCTAGCGCGTTGCGAACGGCTTGCAAAGCATCCGCGCGCCGCTCTCGGCAGAACGGGCTGGATTTCACGCGTGTGAAATTATATTATAAGGCCATGACACGATCAAACCTTCCGCCACTCTCGCTCCATGTCCCTGAACCGCTCGCCCGGCCCGGGGAAGAGGTGGATTTCAGCCATGTCCCGCTTTCCCCGGCGGGGGAAACGCCGCGCCCAGATCCGGCAAGCGCTGCGGCGAGTATCCGTGATCAGGCCTTTGGTCTGGTGCGTGTGCTTGATGAGGCCGGTCAGGCTGTCGGCCCGTGGAATTCCCGTCTAGGGGCAGACACGTTGCGCACCATGCTGCGTGACATGGTGCTGACGCGCGCCTTTGATGACCGCATGTTCCGGGCGCAGCGGCAGGGCAAGACCAGCTTCTACATGAAATGCACCGGGGAAGAGGCTGTCTCTATCGCGCAAGCCCATGCGCTTGACCGCGACGATATGTGCTTTCCTTCCTACCGCCAGCAGGGCCTGCTGATCGCGCGCGGCTGCCCGCTCGTGGAGATGATGAACCAGATCTATTCCAATCGCGAAGATCGGCAGAAGGGGAAGCAACTACCGATCATGTACGGCTTTCCGGATTATGGTTTTTTCACGCTGTCTGGCAATCTCACCACGCAATTGCCGCAGGCCGTGGGCTGGGCGATGGCGAGTGCCTCCAAGGGTGACACGCGCATTGCGGCGGCCTGGTGCGGCGAAGGGTCTACAGCGGAAGGTGATTTTCACGCTGCGATGACCTTTGCCACCGTCTATCGCGCGCCTGTCATCATCAACATCGTCAACAATCAATGGGCGATCAGCAGCTTTGCGGGCTTTGCAGGCGGAGAGGCGACGACATTTGCGGCGCGGGCGCTGGGCTATGGCGTCGCCGGGCTGCGCGTCGATGGCAATGATGCGCTCGCCGTCTATGCCGCGACGCAATGGGCGGCGGAACGCGCCCGCACCAATCACGGCCCGACGTTGATCGAACATGTCACCTATCGCGTCGAAGGGCACAGCACGTCAGACGATCCGTCCGCCTATCGCCCGGCGCGCGAAGCCTCGGGCTGGCCGCTGGGCGATCCGATCGAGCGGCTGAAGGCGCATCTGATTTCGCTCGGCGAGTGGGATGATGCGCGGCACGAGGCGATGCTGGCGGAGGTCTCCACGCATGTGAAAGCGGAGCAGAAGGCAGCGGAAGCCAATGGCATATTGGGCCATGGCCTGCATCAACCGCTCGAAACGCTGTTTGAGGATGTTTTCGCTGAAGAACCCTGGCACCTGCGTGAGCAGACCGAACAGATGCTGGCCGAACGCAAGCGCAAATGGCCTGAACGCTGATCTGTGCCTTGCCTCTTTCCGTTGCTGCCCTATCTAGGATCGCAGAACAGATAAGAGGAGACAGACTATGCCGATGAATTTGCCCGAAGGTGCGCCCGCAACGCTGGGAGAAGCGTTTGCGCGTATCAATGCCTGCACCGCACCGAGTGTGCTGGATCTCAAGATCATGGTGCTTGTCGAAGCGGCGGGCCAGACGCTCTATGATGTCAGTGCAGAGGGCACAGATCATCCCGAAGTGAAGCGGCTCCTGATTGAAAATGGCGTGGAGGAAATGAAACACGCTCACCGCATGTCTGCTGCGATCAAGGCGCTGTCTGGCGAGGATTTTGCGCCGCCCGCCCGCGCCGACAATCCCTATTTGCAGGGCGAATTCCCGCGTGCGACACTGACGCCTGAAGGACTGCGCGGCACGGCGCAGGCGGAGTTTGGTGGCGAGGCGCTCTATGGCAAATGGGCGGAGTCGACCGACAATGAAGAAGTCGCCGCCTTGTTCCGCCTGAACGGCCAGGAAGAAACCGAACATGGCGACCGGCTGATGCAGGCTGCGGCTTTGCTCGAAGCCTGATTGCGAGAGGACGGGCGGATGTGTGATGAAAAGACCGAAGCGGATCTGCTTAACCGACGCGACTTTGCCACCGGGCTCGGTGCAGCAGGCGTTGCCGCGATGCTTCCGGCAGAGGCCTGGGCGGCGGATCTGATCGAGCAGGATGTGAGCATTGCCACTCCGGATGGGGTGGCGGATGCGCATTTCGTCCGCCCGCGCAAGGGCAAGCATCCGGCGGTTCTGGTCTGGCCCGATATTTGGGGCCTGCGCCCGGCGTTTCGGGACATGGCGCGCCGGATGGCCGCCAAAGGCTATGCCGTGCTGACGGTCAACCAATTCTATCGCGACGTGAAATCGCCGATCATCTTGAAGGGCGATAATCCTCGCTCGCCTGAAAATTTTGCCATTGTCCGGGGCTACGCAGCGAAACTGAACGCGGCGAGCGTCACCAGTGATGCCAAGGCCTTCATCGGCTTTATGGATCGACAGAAGGGCGTGGACACTCGCAAAGGCGTTGGCGTGACCGGCTATTGCATGGGTGGCCCGCTGGTGCTCGTTTCAGCAGCAGCGGTGCCCGCGCGCGTTCGGGCCGGGGCGACCTTCCACTCGGTTGCGCTGATCACGGACGGCGCGGACAGCCCGCATTTGCTGCTCCCCAAGACCAAGGCGGCCTTCCATATCGCGACCGCGAAGAACGACGATGAACAGCGCCCGGATGAAAAGGGGAAACTGGCCGACGCGTTCAAGGCCGCTGGATTGAAAGGCGATGTGGCGGTCTATCCCGCCATGCATGGCTGGGTGCCGCCGGGTGGTCCGGCCCATGACGCGGTTCAGGCCGAACGCGCATGGAACGCTATGTTCGCCTTGTTCCGCGAGGTGCTGGGTTAGAGCAAAATGCGCATAATCTGAATCAATCCGCTCATGGAGAGGAGGGGGGGAGCTTGTGGGAGACCCGGCTCGGACCAGACACTTGGGCCTTCGGGGCACCGCTTCGACAAGCGCAGCGGTTGCTCAGGATGGGCGGTTCAAA
>CALMZE010000219.1 GCA_937870585.1 uncultured Sphingomonadales bacterium
GCATCATGCCTGTTACCAATTTTGCAGCCATCACCCGCATGTCCGGCATGACCGGTACAGCCATTCCCGACTGGCTGGGCCGCCTGTTCGAAGGGCTGGACGAACATCCTGCGGCCCGGCAACTGGTGGCCGCCACGCTCGCCGCTGAACTGTGCCGCAAGCTTTATGCGGGCGGCGTGAAGCAGTTCCACTTCTACACGCTCAACCGTTCCGAACTGAGCTACGCCATTTCCCATCTGCTGGGCCTGCGCCCCATTAAATAGGGACAGTCCCTATTTAATTCTCATCTCCATAAATAGGGACTGTCCCTATTTAATTGTACGAGGATCGAAATGACCAACGCCCGTGACACATTCCTCGCCGAAGCCGCCAAGCGCATCCTGCTGACGGATGGCGCATGGGGCACGCAAATCCAGAACTTCAAGCTCGCGGAGGCCGATTATGCAGGCGATCTGGGGCTGAGCCATGACCAGAAGGGCAATAACGACATCTTGGCGCTGACCCGCCCTGATGTGGTGGAAGCCATCACCCGCGCCTATTTTGACGCAGGATCCGACATTATTTCCACCAACACGTTCAGCTCGACCAAGATCAGCCAGGCCGATTATGGCGCGGAAGCGCTGGTGCGCGATCTCAACATTGCCAATGCGGGCATCGCGCGGCGCGTGGCGGATGAATATGCCGCAAAGGACGGACGCCCGCGCTTTGTGGCGGGCTCCATCGGGCCGACCAACAAGACGCTCTCTTTGTCACCAGACGTAAACGATCCCGGATATCGTGAGATTGATTTCGACTATCTGACCGGAGTCTACCGCGAGCAGGTGGAAGCGCTGGTCGATGGTGGCGTCGATTTCATCCTGATCGAAACCGTGTTCGACACGCTCAACTGCAAGGCGGGCATCATGGCGGTCAAGCTGGTGGAAGCCGCACTCCAGCGCGACATTCCGATCATGATCTCGATGACGCTCACTGATCTTTCGGGCCGCAATCTCTCCGGCCACACGGTCGAAGCCTTCTGGTATGCGGTGCAGCACGCCCGGCCACTCACCATCGGGCTGAACTGCTCCTTCGGCGCGGAGCAACTCCGCCCGCATGTGAAGCTGCTCAGCGGCATCGCGGATACGCTGATCATGATCTACCCCAATGCCGGGCTGCCCAATGAACTGGGCGAATATGACGAAATGCCAGATCAGACGGCGGGCTTTGTCGGCGAATGGGCGGTTGCGGGGCAGGTCAATGTGCTGGGCGGCTGCTGCGGTTCAACGCCGGGGCACATCGCCGCGATGGCCAAGGCGGTTGCAGGGCTGGAGCCGCGCAAGGTGCCGAGCGTGCCGGTGGTGACCAATCTCGCCGGATTGGAACCGATGCGCTTCGCGGCTTAGCCTCGAAATTTGCAGCCCGCACCGTTTGCCCTGAGCTTGTCGAAGGACTGCCCTTCTTGGAACAACGGTGAACAGAAAAAACAGTGCTTCGACAAGCTCAGCACGAACGGTATTTGGATAAACTGACGTGACAACCCAACAAACAGCCACTTTCGTCAATGTCGGCGAACGCACCAACGTCACCGGCTCAGCGGCCTTCAAGAAGCTCATCATGGCGGGCGATTACACGCGCGCCGTGGAAGTCGCGCGCCAGCAGGTTGAGAACGGCGCACAGATCATCGACGTCAACATGGATGAAGGTCTGCTCGACTCATTGGAAGCGATGACGACCTTCCTCAAGCTGATCGCGGCCGAGCCAGACATTGCTCGCGTGCCGGTGATGATCGACTCATCCAAATGGGATGTGATCGAAGCGGGGCTGAAGTGCGTCTCCGGCAAACCAGTCGTCAACTCCATCTCCATGAAGGAAGGCGAAGCGGCATTCCTTGATCATGCCCGCAAGTGCATGAATTATGGCGCGGCCATCGTCGTGATGGCATTTGATGAAAAGGGCCAGGCGGACACCAAGGCGCGCAAGGTGGAAATCTGCCAGCGCGCTTACAAGCTGCTGACCGGCATCGGCTTCCCGCCGCAGGACATCATCTTCGATCCCAACATCTTCGCGGTCGCGACCGGCATTGAAGAGCATAATAATTACGGCGTGGACTTTATCGAGGCCGCGCGCGAAATCCGCGCCACTTGCCCGCATGTCCATATTTCGGGCGGTCTCTCCAACCTCTCTTTCTCGTTCCGTGGGAATGAGCCGGTGCGCCGCGCGATGCACTCCATCTTCCTCTATCACGCCATTCCGGCGGGGATGGATATGGGCATCGTCAATGCAGGGCAGCTCGACGTGTATGACACGATCGACCCGGAACTGCGCGAGCTGTGCGAAGATGTGGTGCTCAATCGCCGCGCTGATGCGACGGACCGGCTGGTCGAAGCCGCAGAGAAATTCAAGGGCAACAGCCCCGAGGCCGAAAAGCAGGCCGAGGAATGGCGCAGCTGGCCCGTTACCAAGCGGCTGGAACATGCGCTGGTCAAAGGCATCGACGCCTATGTGGTGGACGACACCGAAGAAGCCCGCCAGTCCGCCGCCCGCCCCATCGAAGTGATCGAAGGGCCGCTGATGGACGGCATGAATGTGGTCGGCGACCTGTTCGGATCGGGCAAGATGTTCCTGCCGCAGGTCGTCAAATCCGCCCGCGTGATGAAGAAGGCCGTGGCACACCTTGTTCCGTTCATCGAAGCGGAGAAGGAAGAAGGCGCCAAGGCCAAGGGCGTCATCATCATGGCCACGGTGAAGGGCGATGTGCATGACATCGGCAAGAACATTGTTGGCGTGGTGCTTCAGTGCAACGGCTATGAAGTCATTGATCTGGGCGTAATGGTGCCGTGGAGCGACATTCTGAAGGCCGCCAAGGAACATGATGCGGACATGATCGGCCTCTCCGGCCTGATCACGCCCTCGCTCGACGAAATGGTGACGGTGGCTGAGGAAATGCAGCGCGCAGGCTTCACCATCCCGTTGCTGATCGGTGGTGCGACGACCTCCAAGGTTCACACCGCGCTCAAGATCGATCCGGCCTATGATGGCCCGGTGGTCTATGTGCTTGATGCCAGCCGCGCAGTGGGCGTGGCGACGACTTTGGTGAGCGAAACCGGGCGCGATGCGTTCGTGGAAGCGACCGCCGCCGACTATCAGCATGTGCGTGACGTGCGGTCGGGCAAGGAAGCCTCTGTGCTGCTCAGTCTAGAGGATGCCCGCGCCAACAGCTTCAAGGCGGATATGGCGCACAAGGCCCCGCCGCCGCTGGAACCCGGCCTCCACACTTTCCCCGATTGGGATCTGGCCGATCTGCGCGCCTGCATCGATTGGACGCCCTTCTTCCGCGCATGGGAATTGGCGGGCACCTATCCTGCGATCCTCACCGACGAAGTGGTGGGCGAAAGCGCCACGACCTTGTTCAAGGATGCCAATGCGATGCTCGATCAGATCATCGCGGAAAAATGGCTGACAGCAAAGGGCGTGGTTGGCCTGTGGCCCTGCGCGAGCGATGGCGATGATGTGACGATCCACCTTGCCGAAGAGGAAGAGAATGTCACTCTCTCCTTCCTGCGCCAGCAAATCCGCAAGAGCCGGGATCGTGCCAATTTCTGCCTCGCCGATTTCATCGACGATGATGGGGACTGGATTGGCGGCTTTGCGGTCGGCATCCATGGCATTGATGAACATGTCGCCCGTTTCAAGGCGAACCATGATGACTATAATGACATTTTGTTGAAGGCACTGGCGGATCGCTTTGCCGAAGCCTTTGCCGAACGCCTGCACCAGCATGTCCGCACCACGCTCTGGGGCTATGCGCCGGGCGAGCAGCTGACCAATGAGGCGCTGATCAAGGAGCAGTATCGCGGCATCCGCCCTGCCCCCGGCTATCCAGCCTGCCCTGATCACTCGTTGAAGCCGATCCTGTTCGATCTGCTCAAAGCGGGCGATCAGGCCGGGCTGGTGCTCACGGAAAGCTATGCGATGCTGCCGACTGCGGCTGTCTCCGGCTTCTATTTCGGGCACTCTCAGGCCGAATATTTCGGCGTGGCGCGCATCGGGCAGGATCAGCTGGAAGATTATGCCGCGCGGCGCGGGGTCGATATGGCCACGGCTACGCGCTGGGTGCGGCCCAATCTGGATTGAAGGGCGCTGGAATAAGGACGTCGCCCCCGCGCAGGCGGGGGCCGTGTTCCGAATTGGAACCTAGCTTTCAACCCGGCCCCCGCCTGCGCGGGGGCGACGCTGCACGTCAGACTATTTCCGCACCCAAACCGGCTGCCCGCCCACCCAAGTTTCAAAAAGCACCGTCTTGCGGAGTTCTGCCGCGCTGGCATTCGACGGATCTCGGTCAATCAGCAGAAAATCCGCGCGCAGCCCCGGCGTCAAACGCCCCACCTTGCCTTCTGCAAAGGATGCGTAGGCCGCACCGCTGGTATAGGCCGCAAACGCTTCTTCAAAGGTCAGCCGCTCCAGAGGCGTCCAGCCCCCTGCGGGCTCGCTTTTCTCATCCTGACGAGAAATCGCAGCGGCCAGCCCTGCAAAAGGATCAGGGCTTTCAACTGGCACATCCGTGCCAAAGGCGAGTTTAGCCCCGCTTCGGGCCAGACTCTTCCACGCATAGGCACCCGCCAACCGCCCCGGCCCCAGCCGCGCTTCGGCCATCAGCCGGTCACTTGTCTGATGAACCGGCTGCATTGAGGCGATGACGCCTTGCCGGGCAAAGCGCGGCAGATCATTTGGATCAATGATCTGCGCGTGTTCGATCCGCCAGCGCCGGTCTCCATTGTAAGTTGGTGCGAGCTCGGCATAAGCGTCCAGAGCCTGCGCATTGGCGGCATCTCCAATCGCGTGAACCGCAATCTGGTATCCATCGAGCGCGGCGCGGCTCATCATGTTGCGCAGCTTGGTGTCTTCCATGAATTGCAGTCCGCGCGTGCCCGGCTTGTCAGCATAGTCCGCCTTCAGCCACGCCCCGCGCGATCCCAGTGCGCCATCGAGCAGGAACTTCACTCCGCCCATCCGCAGGCGGTCTTCATAGAGCCAAGGCGTCGGCTCCCCACCTGCCACCGAGAGCAAGGGCTCCAGCCCGTCGGCATAACTGAAAATGCGCAGCTTGAGCCGCTTGCTATCGCCTGCACGCCGGAAGACCTGCCAGTCATCCACGCTTGTGCCCATATCCGCAATCGCCGTCACGCCAGAAGACAGCAGCGCGTCCTGCGCCATGGCAAAGGCCAGATCGCGCTCCTTGGGCGTGAAGGGCGGCACGATCTTGTTCACCAGTGCCATCGCAGCATCGACCAAAACGCCCGTGGGACGTCCCGCCGCATCGCGTTCGATGCGCCCGCCTTCGGGATCGGGCGTCTTCGCGGTGATGCCCGCGGCGGCCAGAGCCGCACTGTTCGCCCAGCCCGCATGGCCATCAACGCGCTCCAGCCACGCTGGTCGATCGGCAATTGCCGCATCGAGTTCGGCTGCGGTTGGGAAGCGGCCTAGCCCCCAACGCTCCTGATTCCATCCCCGGCCCAAAATCCATTTGCGATTGGCATGGTCAGCAGCGTGCGCGGCAATCGCCGCCTGCGCCTGAGCAAGCGTATCGGTTGAAGACAGGTCCAGCAGCAACAGCGCACCGCCCAGCCCCATCACATGGCCATGCCCATCTATCAGTCCGGGTATGAGCGTGCGGCCCTTGCCATCCACGCGAAAGGTGACGTTGGGGAAGGCTGGTTTGTAGCGCTCGGATTTCTTGGCCTTCTTGCCCTGATCAATCCATTGCGGCTCATCACCCGAAAGAAGGCGGACGACACGGCCATCTTCTCCAATGATAAGCCCCTTGAACCGGCTCAACTGGCCAAATTCGCTCAAGGTGAGGCCGTTGACATTGTCGATCAACGTATCGGCCTGCGCCCGAGCTGCCACACTGACCAAGGCCAACGCCAAGACCCGGCGCACGATCAGCCTCACTTGTCCTTCGCCAGTCGCCGGATCAGCGCAGACGTATCCTGCCTGCCGCCGCCCATATGCTGCACTTCGGAATAGAATTGATCGATCAACGCCGCGATGGGCAGCGTCGCCCCATTGGCGCGGGCTTCATCAAAGGCCAGCCCCAGATCCTTGCGCATCCAGTCCACGGCAAAACCGAAATCAAATTCGTCGCGCGCCATTGTGTCCCAGCGGTTGAGCATCTGCCAGCTTGATGCTGCACCGCCCGAAATCGATTCAAACACTTGGTTGAGATCAAGTTCTGCGGCCTGCGCAAAGCGCATCGATTCAGACAGGCTGGCGATGATCCCCGCAAAGGTCACCTGATTGACCATCTTGGTCAGCTGGCCATGGCCCGTGGGGCCAACATGGACGATCTTCTTGGCATAGGCCGCCATGATGGGGCGCGCGGCTTCCACCGCCTTTTCACGGCCTCCGCACATGATGGTGAGTGTGCCCTGTTCTGCCCCGATCTGCCCGCCCGTCACCGGTGCGTCGATCACCAGCAGGCCGAAATCCTTCGCTTCCACCGCAAGCTGACGGCTGATCTTGGCGGACACAGTGGTGTGATCGATGAACAGGCTGCCCTTGGGCATCGCCCGGAACGCCCCGTCGCGTGAGAGAGTGACGGCGGCAAGATCATCATCATTGCCCACGCAGGTGATGACAGCCTCTGCGCCTTCTGCCGCCTCTGCCGGGCTGTTCGCGGCCCGCCCGCCATATTGGGCAACCCAGGAATCCGCCTTGGCGCGGGTGCGGTTGTAAACGACCATCTCGTGGCCGGAATGCCGCAGATGACGCGCCATCGCGCCGCCCATGACTCCCAAGCCGATAAATGCGATTTTTGCCATGACTTGGTTCATAACCCCGGTTTGCGCATTGCGCCAGATGGGTTTAGGGCCTTGCGCCATCATGACAAAAGAGACCAGCCCGATCCTGACCCTGGACGATGTGCGCGCCGCGCATGAACGCATCCGTGCCTCCATCGTCCGCACGCCCACGCTGCATTCCAAGACATTGTCGGCGATTACCGGGGCCAATATCTGGCTGAAGTTCGAAAATCTGCAATTTACTGCGGCTTACAAGGAACGCGGCGCACTCAACAAATTGCTGCTTTTGGGCGACAATGCCCGCAAGAATGGCGTCATCGCGGCCTCGGCAGGCAATCATGCGCAGGGCTTGGCCTATAATGGCGGGCGGCTGGGCATCCCAGTGACGATCATCATGCCTGTCTCCACCCCCATCGTGAAAGTGCAGCAGACGCGCGAGCATGGGGCCGAAGTGATCCTGCATGGCGAGACATTTGAAGACGCCTATGCCCATGCCCGCGCGCTGGAGAAGGAACGCGGCATCACCTTCGTCCACCCCTTTGATGATCCAGACATCATGGCGGGCCAAGGCACAGTCGCGCTCGAAATGCTCGAAGATGCGCCTGAACTGGACATGCTGGTCGTGCCGGTCGGCGGCGGCGGGCTCGTTTCGGGTGTGGCTGTGGCGGCAAAGGGTGTGAAGCCCGGCATTCAGGTGGTGGGCGTCCAGTCCAACCTTTTCCCCTCCATGTACAATCTCAAGAACAACAAGCATCTGCCGTGCGGCGGCGATACGCTCGCTGAAGGCATTGCCGTGAAGGAGCCCGGCACGCTGACGAGACAGGTGGTCGAAGCGTGCGTGGATGAAATGCGGATCGTTTCCGAAGGGATTATCGAGGAGGCGATTTCGCTGCTGCTCGAAATCGAAAAGACGGTTGTCGAAGGGGCTGGCGGAACGGCCTTGGCTGCGCTGCTGCCGCCCAAAAACGGTCAGCCGCGCGCAGAATTTGTCGGCAAGAATATCGGCCTGATCCTCTCTGGCGGCAACATCAACCCGCGCTTTTTGGCGAACGTGATCCTGCGCAATCTCGCCCGGTCCGGCAAGATCGGCAAGATTGCTATCCTGCTCAACGATCGCGTCGGGGCGCTCTATCAGGTGGCGGGCATCTTCACCAAACATGGCGCGAACATCCTCGAAGTTTCGCACCAGCAGATCTTTGGCGTGCTCTCTGCCAAGAGCATCCAGACCGAAATCGAATATGAAATCCGCGATGCCGCCGCGTTGGAGGATATGCTCGATGATCTGGACGAAGCCGGATACAGCTATGAAATCATGACGATTTCGGGCCGCCGCAGCAGCCGCTCGCTGCGCCACTAGGCCCAAAAAGGTTAACGGAACGGCCATGATCCTTTCCGGTTGGTAAATGCTCTTCCCAAGCTGACATGCCCGCGTCATAAACAGCGCATTGACCAACTGCCCGGCACAGCGGGCCTTGTGACGGGTTTGGAGGATCATGACCGCGCAATTCCGGTTTCCGCGCTTCTTCGTGACCAGCCCCGCCCCCTGCCCCTATTTGCCCGGCAAGATGGAGCGCAAGGTGTTCACCGATCTGGGCGGTCAGCACCCCGCGCAGTTGAACGACGCTTTGGGGCGGATTGGATTCCGGCGCAGTCAAGGCGTCGCCTATCGCCCGTCCTGCATGGATTGCACGGCCTGCATTTCGGTGCGCGTGATCGCGGCGGACTTCAAACCCAATGCCTCGCAGCGAAAGCTGATCCGCCGCAATGCCGATCTGGAAATCACGCCCTGCCAGCCCTGGGCGACCGCCGAGCAGTTCAACCTGCTGCGCCACTATCTCAACAGCCGCCACCCCGATGGCGGCATGGCGGGCATGGACGAGATGGACTATGCCGATATGGTCGAGCAGTCCCCGGTTGACACCTGGGTGGTCGAATATCGCGAACCGTCTCTGCATGGCGAGCGCGGCAAGCTGGTCGGTGTCTGCCTGACCGACCGGCAGAATGACGGCGTGTCACTGATCTACAGCTTTTTCGATACCGAAAATGAGCGCCGTCCCGGCCTCGGCACTTTCATCATCATGGACCATATCCAGCGCACCGCCGAAGCGGGGCTAGATTATGTCTATCTTGGCTATTGGGTCGATGGCTGCCGCCGCATGGAATATAAGACCCGCTTCCAGCCGGTAGAGAAGCTGGGGCCGGATGGCTGGCATTTAATGACTCCTGTTGAAGACGGAGACGAGCCCGCCTTGACGGGAATGCCGGAATTGCGTCTGCCGGTGGCGGTTCCGGCCTGACAGCAAGCAAAGATTGTACATGGTAGGTTTCGCTCGACACCCGTCATTCCCGCGAAGGCGGGAAACCTGGATCGCATCGCTTTCAAGTTGAGATCATCCGATCTGCTCCATGTTCATGGATTCCCGCCTTCGCGGGAATGAAGGACATGTGGTGTTTCGATATGAAGCCTCACCCGTTCTTCTCTCACTCCCGCGCCAGCAGATCATCTACCAGACCAGACAGACGGGCATGGCTGATCAGCCTGATCCCCTTGCCCGCCTTGACCGAAGGCGGAACATGCGCGCGGGTGAAGCCCAATTTCTCCGCTTCCTTCAGCCGGATCGTCGGGTGAGAGACGGGTCGGATTTCGCCTGAAAGCGCCACCTCTCCAAAAATCACGGCATCAACTGGCACTGGCCGCTCCGACAGCGCAGACACCAGAGCCGCCGCGACCGCCAAATCCGCCGCCGGATCCGTGAGGCGATAGCCGCCTGCGACATTGAGATAGACTTCACAGGTGGAAAAGCTGAGGCCGCAGCGCGATTCGAGCACAGCGAGGATCATCGCCAGCCGCCCGCTGTCCCACCCCACAACCGCACGGCGCGGCGTCGCGCCGCTCGCCAGCCGCACCACCAGCGCCTGCACCTCTACCAGCACCGGCCGCGTGCCCTCCAGCGAAGGAAACACCACCGCGCCCGCCACCGCCTCATCGCGGTGCGTGAGGAACAAGGCCGAGGGGTTGGCGACTTCGGACAGGCCCGATTCCTCCATCGCGAACACGCCAATTTCATCCGTGCCGCCAAAGCGGTTCTTGATCGCCCGCAGCACGCGGTACAGGTGCGTCCGCTCGCCTTCGAAACTCAGCACGGTATCGACCATATGTTCGAGCACGCGCGGCCCGGCGATGCTGCCATCCTTGGTCACATGGCCCACAAGCATCAGCGCGCAGCCACTCGCCTTGGCATAGCGGATCAGCTCCTGAGCCGAAGCGCGCACTTGCCCGACCGTACCGGGCGCGCCCTCCATCGTGTCAGAGTGCATCGTCTGGACCGAGTCGACAATCAGCAGCGCGGGCGGCCGCCCCTGCCCCAACGTGGTCAGAATATCGCGGACCGAATTGGCGGAGGCGAGCTGGACGGGGGCCTTGTCCAGCCCCAGCCGCTTCGCGCGAAGTCGCACCTGATCGGCAGATTCTTCGCCCGAAATATAGGCCACCGCTTGCCCGGATGAGGCCAGACGCGCCGCCGCCTGCAACAGCAAAGTCGATTTACCAATGCCCGGATCGCCCGCCATCAGCGTGGCAGAGCCCGCGACGATGCCGCCGCCCAGCGCCCGATCCAGCTCGGCAAGCCCGGTCTGCATTCGCGGGGGCAGCGCAACATCCTCGTCCAGCCCGGTCATGCGGATTGCCTGCCCGCCCGTTTGCAGATCATGGCGCGCGCGGAAGGGCGTCACCGTCTGCGCGGCCTCTTCCTCCATGCGGTTCCATTCGCCGCAATCGCCACATTGCCCCGCCCATTTGGTCGAAACCGAACCACAGGCCTGGCAGACAAATCGCTTCTGAGGTTTGGCCATCGCACTTTCGCTTATTGGGTGACTTTTACTGGTGCCTGACTAGAACATGACAGGAACAATCGTCAAGCATCAAAGCGCGGCGTTGAATCTGCCCTGCATTCCTGCCACACTCCCCCTCATGCGAGACAAGGAACTCCGGCTGGCCCTCGTGTGCTATGGGGGGATCAGCCTTGCGGTGTACATGCACGGGGTCACCAAGGAAGTGTGGCACGTTGCCCGCGCCAGCCGCTTCTTCAAGGAATATGAAAATAAGCCGCACGATACGTCCGGCCCCTATGAGGAATTGCTCAACCTGATCCAGCGCCGCTGCGGCATTGATCTGCGCGTGCTGCCAGACATTGTGGCAGGCGCGAGCGCGGGTGGCATCAACGGCATTTTCCTCTCCCAAGCCATCGCCACGGGCCAGACGCTGGAGCCGCTGACGGATATGTGGCTCGACCGGGCCGATGTTGAAATCCTGCTCGATCCAGATGCCAAGCCCGATTCCGCCTGGTCCAAATTCTGGGCGACGCCGCTCGCCTGGGCCGCGACGCGCAAGAAAGCAGGCGAAGATGTGGAGCCGGTGGAGGAGGCCGCGCGCGATGAAATCCGCGCCAAGATCACCAATTTCGTCCGCTCGCGCTGGTTTGAGCCCCCCTTTGGCGGCGCGGGCTTTTGCACCATGCTGCTCGATGCGTTTGACGCCATGGCGGCACAGCCCTCCGAAGAGCGCCTGCTTCCGCCGGGCCAGCCGCTCGATTTGTTCGTCAGCGTCACCGATTTTCAGGGCTTTCCGGTGCGTTTGAAACTCAACACACCAGACGAAAGCATGGAGAGCGAGCATCGCATCACGCTGTCTTTCCATGATGAAGGCGGCGGGCTCGGCAATAGCGCGGAACTCGCTTTTGCAGGACGGTCTACTGCAAGCTTCCCGGGTGCCTTCCCGCCATTCAATGTCGCTGAACTGGATGCGGTGCTCAAAGCGCGCCATCATGACTGGCCAAGCCGCCCGGCCTTCCTCGCGCGGCAATTGGCGGGGCATAAGGATCCCGAACGCGCTGTGCTGATTGACGGTTCGGTGCTCGCCAATGCGCCATTCGCACCCGCTATTTCCGCACTGCGAGACAGGCCTGCCCGGCGCGAGGTGGATCGCCGCTTCGTCTATGTGGATCCCAAGCCCGGACGCAAGGCGGTGCGCTTCAACAAGGCCGGGGAAGCCGCCCTGCCCGGCTTTTTCGGCACGATCTTTGGTGCGATGTCAGACATTCCGCGTGAACAGCCGATCCGCGAAAGTCTGGAAGCGATAGAGGGCCGCTCTGCCCGTATCCGCCGGATGCAACGCATTATCGAAGCGGTGCGCCCCGAGGTTGAAGATACGATTGAGCGGCTCTTTGGTCGCACCTTCTTTCTGGACAGACCCAATGCCGCGCGACTGGCCGCGTGGCGGCGCAAGGCCCAAGGCGGAGCAACGCGCGATGCAGGCTTTGCCTATGCAGCTTATGCGCACCTCAAGCTCTCGGGCATTGTGGAAGACATTGCCGGGCTCGCCGCACGCATCGACCCCAGCCTGATCGGCGGGCGTTACGAAGCGTTCAGGCAGAGTCTGTGGGCCGAATTGCGCGCGCGACGGGCAGACCGGGTGTGGTCCGCTGACCGCAAGGACGCAGAGGATGGCGCGATCGCCTTCCTGCGCGCGCATGACAATGGCTTCCGCATCCGCCGCCTGCGCTTTGTGATCCGCGCGCTGGCCGGGCTGGTTGATCAGGGGCGCGTGCTCGAAGCCGATGTGCAAGCGCTGCGCGATTCGCTGTTCCGCATCCTCAACACCTATTTGGAGCGTGAAACCCCCGCCTTCCACACTGGATTGCCCACGGATTCAGCTCCGGCCTTTCTCGATGCACTGGCGGAGCGCCGCAATCTTTCCGGCATTGATGCCGAAACCGATCAGGCGCTCGCGCTCGCCTTCGCTTCCTGCCCCAAGGTGGAGCGGCAGACGATGCTGCTCGCCTATCTGGGCTTCCCCTATTACGACATCAGCACGCTGCCGCTGTTGCAAGGCGAAGGTCTGGACGAATTTGACCCGATCAAGGTCGACCGCATTTCACCAGAAGACGCGCTCTCGATCCGCAAGGGCGGCGTGGACGCCACGCTGAAAGGCGTTGAATTCAACAGCTTCGGCGCGTTTTTCAGCCGCATCTACCGCGAGAATGACTATCTCTGGGGGCGTCTCCACGGCGCGGACCGGCTGTTTGACATCATCTGCTCTTCCACCACCTTGCCGCCCGTCAATGACGATGCCGAGTTGCGCGCGCTCAAGCGCAAATTGCTGACGGCCATTTTGGATGAGGAGGAACCCCGCCTGACCAAGGTCGGTGCGCTCATTGCCCAGATCAGGCAGGAGATTGCAGCAGGGCCTCTCTCCGCCTAAGCTGGCCGAACGCGTGCGCCATTTGAAACGGGGGGATCGCAATGCAGTTTCTTAAAACCCTGATGTGGGTTCTGGTCCTTGTCGCGGGGATCATTTTTGCCATCAACAACTGGCAACCGGTGACGGTGAGCCTGTGGAGCGGTCTGGTGCTCGATACCAGCCTGCCCTTCCTGATGTTCGTCTCCTTCCTTGTCGGTTTCCTACCCATGCTGTTGTGGCACCGCGCAAGCCGCTGGCGCATCACGCGCAAGCTTGATACGGCGGAGCGCGCGCTGGCCGAACACAAGGCCATTGCGTCTCCACCTGCGGCCCCGGCGGACCCGATTGCCTCAATCCCGCCTGCGGCTGCTCCCATTGCCGTTCCACCGGGGGTTTCATGAGTCCGATTTTTGTTGCCATCGACACGCCAGACATCAAACGCGCGCATGATATTGCCGCCAAGGTTCGCCGCCATGTGGGCGGGCTGAAGCTGGGGCTGGAATTCTTCTGCGCGAACGGCCCGGATGGCGTGGCGGAAATGGCGAAGGTCGGCCTGCCCATCTTCCTTGATCTCAAGCTGCATGACATTCCAAACACCGTCGCCAAGGCGATGCAGAGCCTGCATCCGCTGATGCCCGCCATCGTCACCGTCCATGCTGCTGGCGGACGCGCGATGATGGAGGATGCCAAGGCCGCCGCCCCCAAGGGCACCAAGGTGGTCGGCGTTTCTGTGCTCACCAGTCTGGACGGCGAAGATCTTCACAGCATCGGCGTGCCCAGCGATCCGCACGCGCAGGTGGAAAAGCTGACCATGCTGGCGAAGGAAGCCGGGTTGGATGGCGTTGTCTGTTCGGGCGCGGAAGTGGCGGCGGCCAAGAAAATCTGGCCGCGCGGATTCTTCGTCGTCCCCGGCGTGCGCCCGGCAGATGGCCATTCCGGCGATCAAAAGCGCGTTGTGACGCCGCGCAAGGCGCTGGATGCAGGGGCTTCGATCCTCGTGATCGGACGGCCCATCACACAGGCGGTGGACCCGGATGAAGCCGCGCGCGCGATTGAGGCGACGCTTTAATGGTGCTTTTTCTGAAATAGAACCCGCTCATGGTGAGGAGGGACTGAGCTTGTCGAAGACCCGTCTCGAACCACCCACCGACCGTCCTTCGAGACGCCATTTCGACAAGCTCAATGGCTCCTCAGGATGAGCGGATTAGTATTAAGTCATAAGAGTTTACGTCACTGCCATGCCCATCCAGACCAAAATCTGCGGCATCACCACGCCCGAAACGCTCGACGCAGCGGTGGCGGGCGGGGCGACGCATATCGGGTTCAATTTCTTTCCCAAAAGTCCGCGCCATGTGGAACCAGACGCCGCCGCCGCGCTGGTGCGCCGCCTGCCGGACCATGTAACACCCGTTGCGCTGGTCGTGAATGAAGAGCGCGCGCGCATTGACTCCATCCGCGCCGCAACCGGCATTGCGATCATCCAGCTGCATGGCGATGAGAGCCCGGCCTTTGCCGAGTCGCTGGGCGGCACGGTGTGGAAAGCCCTTCCGATCAAGACGCGTGCCGATCTGGAGGTCGCTGCGGCCTATCGAGGTGCGGTCAGCACCATCCTTTATGACGCGAAGGCTCCCAAGGGCGCGGACTTGCCCGGCGGCAATGGGATGCGCTTTGACTGGGGGCTGCTCGATGGCTTTGCCCATCCCCTTCCCTGGATTTTGGCAGGCGGGCTCGACCCGGAGAATGTCCGCGACGCCATCGGCCGCACCGGCGCACGATTTGTTGATGTGTCATCAGGCGTAGAGAGCGCGCCGGGCGTCAAATCTGTGGACAAGATTGCCGCATTCCTTAAAGCGGCGCGAGAATGTTAAACCGACATCCGTTCGCCCTGAGTAGGGACTGAGCGCATGCGAAGGCCCGTATCGAAGGGTCCTTCGATACGCCGCAGCCCCTTCGACAAGCTCAGGGTCAGCGGCTACTCAGGACGAACGGGCTGTTAGAACCACATTATGAACGCACCCAATTCCTTCCGCACGCTCCCCGATGAACGCGGCCATTTCGGCCAGTTCGGGGGGCGCTATGTCGCCGAAACGCTGATGCCGCTGATCCTCGATCTGGAGGCGGAGTATCGGAAGGCCAAGGCCGATCCCAGCTTTCAGGAAGAGTTTGACGATCTGCTCGAACATTATGTCGGCAGGCCCTCCCCGCTCTATTTCGCGCCGCGCCTGACCGAGGAGCTTGGCGGCGCGCAAGTTTGGTTCAAGCGCGACGAGCTCAATCATACCGGCGCACACAAGATCAACAATTGCATCGGGCAAATCCTGCTCGCCATGCGCATGGGCAAGACGCGGATCATCGCGGAAACCGGCGCGGGCCAGCACGGGGTGGCGACTGCAACCGTCTGCGCGCGCTTCGGCCTGCCCTGCACCATCTTTATGGGCGCGACCGATGTGGCGCGGCAGGCGCCCAACGTGTTCCGCATGAAGCTGCTCGGCGCGGAGGTCGTGCCCGTCACGGCGGGCGCGGCAACGCTCAAGGACGCGATGAACGAGGCGCTGCGCGACTGGGTGGCGAACGTCCACAACACCTTCTACATCATCGGCACCGCCGCTGGCCCGCACCCCTATCCGGAGCTGGTGCGCGATTTCCAGAGCGTGATCGGCAAGGAAGCGCGCGAACAGATGCTCGCCCGCACCGGTCGCCTTCCCGATCTGCTGGTTGCTGCCATCGGCGGCGGCTCCAACGCCATCGGCCTGTTCCACCCGTTCCTCGATGATGCATCCGTGAAGATGCTCGGCGTTGAAGCGGCAGGTCACGGCCTCGACAAGGAACATGCCGCGAGCCTTGCAGGCGGTCGCCCCGGCATTCTCCATGGCAACAAGACCTATCTGCTTCAGGATGAGGATGGCCAGATCGTCGAAGGCCATTCGATCAGTGCCGGGCTGGACTATCCCGGCATCGGCCCGGAGCACGCCTGGCTGAAGGAAATCGGCCGCGTCGATTATACCAGCGTGACCGACACCGAGGCGCTGGACGCGTTCCAGCTGCTATGCAGCACGGAAGGTATCATCCCCGCGCTTGAGCCTGCCCACGCGATTGCGGCGGTGAAGAAGGTCGCGCCGACGATGGGCAAGGACCAGATCATCCTCGCCAATCTGTGCGGGCGGGGGGACAAGGATATTTTCTCGGTCGCGGAGCATCTGGGGGTGGGGTTGTGAGATAGTCCTCTCCCCTTCAGGGGAGAGGGTTGGGAGAGGGGCTGTTCATGCGCGACCCAAGGCTGGTAGATTTTGCCAAGTCCATGCGCCGCGAGATGAGCGAGCCTGAACGGAGACTGTGGGAGATACTCAGGGCGAAGAGGTTCAAGGGTATCAAGTTCAGAAGGCAGAATGTGGTGGGGCGCTACATCGCCGATTTCTATTCGCGCGATGTTATGACCATCATTGAAGTCGATGGGGACAGCCACGGGTTTCAACACGACTATGATGCCGAACGGGAAACCTATTTCGACCGCTTGGGCTATCAAGTGATCCGCTATACGAACAGGGATGTTATGAGCAATTTGGAAGGCATTTGGACAGATTTGGACAGGCGAGTAACTTCCCCTCTCCCAACCCTCTCCCCTGAAGGGGGGAGGGCTCTATGAGCGACCGCCTCTCTTCCGCCTTCGCTCGCTCCAAGCCCGCGCTCGTCACCTTCGTGACCGGCGGCGATGGCCCCACGCCTGCCATTCTTGACGCGCTCGTCGAAGGCGGCGCGGATGTGATCGAGCTGGGGATGCCCTTCACCGATCCGATGGCCGATGGCCCCGCGATCCAGCTGGCCAATCTGCGCTCGCTCGGCGCGGGCACCACCACGGCGGACATTTTCAAGCTCGCCAGCGATTTCCGCGCGCGCCACCCGGATACACCGCTCGTGCTGATGGGCTATGCCAACCCCATGACTATCCGGGGTGCAGACTGGTTTGCGGAAGAATGCGCAAGAGCGGGCGTCGATGGCGTCATCTGCGTTGACATTCCCCCCGAGGAAGACCCCGAACTCGGCCCCTCGCTCCGCGCCAAGGGCATTCACCTGATCCGCCTTGCGACGCCCACCAGCGATGCGGCGCGGCTGCCGACCATCCTCGAAGGCTCGTCTGGCTTTCTCTATTATGTCTCGGTCGCAGGCATCACCGGGCTGCAACAGGCGGCGCAGTCGAGCATCGAAGAAGCCGTTGCCCGCCTCAAGGCCGCGACCGACATTCCGATTGCCGTGGGCTTCGGCGTCCGCACGCCCGAACAGGCCAAAGCGATTGGCGCGGTGGCTGATGGTGTCGTCGTCGGCTCCGCGATCATCGACCTGGTCGAGACCCATGGCGCAAACGCGGCAGAACCCGTAAGGCAATTCACCGCCTCGCTGAAGGCCGCCATGATGGAGTCGCGCGCATGAACTGGCTGAGCAAAGTCCGCAATTCGCTGCCTTTTACCGCCAAAAAGGACACGCCAGACAATCTGTGGCACAAATGCCCCGGCTGCGCGCAGATGGTGTTCGTGAAGGAATATCAGGAAAATCTGAGCGTCTGCCCGATCTGCGGCCATCATGGCCGCATCGGGGCCGAAGCGCGGTTTGAGCAGCTTTTCGACGAAGGCAGCTACAAGATCCTCCCTTCGCCCAAGGCCCCGGAAGATCCTCTCAAATTCCGCGACTCCAAGAAATATGTGGACCGCATCAAGGCCGCCCGCGCGCAGACCGGTGATTATGATGCGCTCCAGAACGCGCGCGGTGCCATCGAAGGCAAGGCGGCCGTGATCGGCGTGCAGGATTTCGCCTTTATGGGCGGATCAATGGGCGTCGGCGTGGGCGAGGCCTTCATCGCGGGCGTGCGCGCGGCGATTGACTGGCGCTGCCCTTACATCATCTTCACCGCAGCAGGCGGCGCGCGGATGCAGGAAGGCACGCTCTCTCTGATGCAGATGCCGCGCACCACGGTGGCTATTGCAGAACTGCATGATGCCGGGCTGCCCTATATCGTGGTGATGACCGATCCGACCACCGGCGGCGTCACCGCCAGTTACGCGATGCTGGGCGATATTCACATCTCCGAACCCAAGGCGCTGATCGGCTTTGCAGGCCAGCGCGTCATTCAGGATACGATCCGCGAAAAGTTGCCCGAAGGGTTCCAGCGCGCCGAGTATCTGCTCGAACACGGGATGCTGGACATGGTGGTGGAGCGCAAGGATTTGCGCGCGACGCTGGCCAAGCTGGTCGATTATCTCGTGCCGGAGAAGAAGGCGGCGTAAGCAATTCCCTCTCCCCTTCAGGGGGGAGGGTTAGGGAGAGGGGCTGTCCCTCGCTTCAAACGAAGGCCGGGGACGGAACCATCCACTCTCCCCGGCCCTCTCCCCAGACGGGGAGAGGGAGATTTTATGGCAGACCACGCCCGTTCCGATTCCCCCGCTGTCCAAGCGCAACTGGATCGCTTTGCCCAGCTCTCGCCGGGCCGCGACATATTGGGGCTGGAGCGGATTGCGGCGCTGATGGAGGTGCTCGGCAATCCGCATCTCAGCCTGCCGCCGGTCTTCCATGTGGCGGGCACCAACGGCAAAGGCTCCACCTGCGCCTTTCTCCGCGCGATTCTGGAAGGCGTGGGCCTCAGCGTGCATGTTTATTCCAGCCCGCATCTGGTGCGCTTTAACGAACGCTTCCGCGTTGCGGGCAGTCTGATCGAGGATGAGGCGCTCGCGACTTTGCTCAAGGAAGTGCTCGATGCTGCCGAAGCCGCTGACCTTGGCCCCAGCTTCTTTGAGGCAACAACCGCCGCCGCCTTCCTCGCTTTCTCGCGCGCGCCAGCTGATGCCGCGATCATCGAGGTTGGTCTGGGCGGGCGGCTGGATGCGACCAACATCATCCCCGCGCCGCTTGTGTGCGGCATTGCCCAACTCGGCATAGACCATGAAGCGTTCCTCCTCGCCGAAGAAGCCGGCACGCCCGAAGGCCCGCTGGAGCGGATCGCGTTCGAAAAAGCGGGCATAGCCAAACGTGGCGTGCCGCTCGTCAGCCAAGCCTATGACAAGGACATGATGCACGCCATTGCCGAACAGGCGCGGCGCGTTCACGCCGATTATCTGCCGCGCGGAGAAGGCTGGAACGCTGCCGTTTATGAAGGCAAGCTCCACTACCGCGACGGCCTGAGCAAGATGTCGCTCCCCCTCCCCGCGCTCGCCGGTAGCTGGCAGGCGGAAAATGCCGCGCTCGCCATTGCCATGCTGCGCCACCAGAGCGTCTTCAACCTGCCCGAAAGCGCCTATCGCGCCGGGATGGGATGGGCGCGCTGGCCCGCGCGGATGCAGCCGCTTCATGCCGGGCCGCTGGTCGATCTGCTGCCCGAAGGATCAAGCGCCTGGCTGGATGGCTGTCACAATCCCGCCGCTGCCGAGCCGGTCGCCGCGCACATGGCGGCGCACGCCGATAATCGCCCGCTCCACATCGTCTGCGGGATGCTCGCCAACAAGGAGATGGAGGGCGTGCTCGGTCAGTTTGTCGATCAGGCCCCGGTGCTGCACTGCGTGCCCGTGCCCGGCCATGAGCATCACACGCCCGCCGCCATTGCCGCATGGGCGCGCGCACAGGGGCTGGAGGCGCATACCGCCCCCGATGTGGAAACCGCCTTCCGCGCCATCACCCAGCCCGCGCGCGTGCTGGTGATGGGGTCGCTCTATCTGGCAGGCGTCGTGCTGCGCGGGAATGATCAGATCCCGGACTGATCAGGCGTTCATCAGCGCCGGGAAGAAGCCTTCATGCGCGCGGCGCAGTTCATCAAGCGGAACGGCGCGACCATTGACGACCAACGCATCGCCGCCCGTCATCCCGATCTTTTCAAACGGCACCTTGGCGCGGTCCAGCGGCGCATCAGCCTTGTACGTCACCAGATAGCGCGACTGGCTTTCGTTGAACGCAAAGGCCGTGTCCATCGCATCGAGCGTGATGCCGATGCCGCCGGCCAGCGCCATTTCTGCCGCTGCCACAAGCAAACCGCCATCGCTGATGTCATGCACCGCCGTCACCTTGCCTTCGTCGATCAACATGCGAATGATCGACGCGTGGAAGCGTTCTTCTTCCAGATCGACGCGCGGCGGCGCGCCATCTTCGCGGCCATGCACTTCGCGCAGCCAGCTGGATTGGCCGAGATGCGGATAGCTCGCGCCAATCACAGCCAAGCATTCGCCCTCTGCCTTCACAGCCACCGTGGCCGCCTTGGACCAATCCGCCATCAGCCCCACGCCGCCAATCGCAGGCGTTGGCAGGATCGCAGAGCCGCCGCCGGTCGCCTTGCTTTCATTGTAGAGCGAGACATTGCCCGACACGATGGGATAATCGAGCGCGCGGCACGCCTCTGCCATGCCATCGAGCGCATGGACGATCTGCGCCATGATTTCGGGGCGCTGCGGATTGGCGAAGTTCAGGCAGTTGGTGATGGCGAGCGGCATCGCGCCCACCGCGCTGATGTTGCGATATGTCTCGGCCACCGCCTGCTTGCCGCCTTCATAGGGGTCTGCATAGCAATAGCGCGGGTTGCAATCGGTGCTGATCACCAGCGCCTTGTTGGTGCCATGAACGCGCACCACAGCGGCATCTCCGCCCGGCGCCTGCACCGTGTCACCGCCCACCTTGTTATCATATTGCTCCCAGATCCAGCGGCGGCTGGCGATGTTGGGAGAGGCCATGAGCGTCAGCAAATCCGCGCCCAGATCGGCGCTTTGCGGAACATCACCCAGCGGCGCGACGGCGGCCCATGCGGCATAATCCGCGCGCGAGAGGAAGGGCCGCTCATATTCGGGCGCATCTTCAGCCAGCGGACCGAGCGGAATATCGGCGACGACGTCGCCATTCCATTCGAGCACCATGTGGCCGCCCTCGGTCACTTCGCCGATCACGGCAAAGTCCAGCTCCCACTTCCTGAAGATCGCTTCTGCCATGGTTTCCTTGCCGGGCTTCAGCACCATCAACATGCGCTCCTGACTTTCAGAGAGCATCATTTCATAGGGCGTCATGCCCGTTTCGCGCTGCGGCACAGCATTCATGTTGAGCCGGATGCCGCACCCGCCCTTGGAGGCCATTTCCACGCTGGAACTGGTCAGCCCCGCCGCGCCCATATCCTGAATGGCCACGATCGCGTCGGTCGCCATCAGTTCCAGACAGGCTTCGATCAACAGCTTTTCAGTGAAGGGATCGCCCACCTGCACCGTGGGGCGCTTTTCCTCGGCATCCTCACCAAAATCCGCGCTCGCCATGGTCGCGCCATGAATGCCGTCGCGTCCGGTCTTGGAGCCGACATAGACAATCGGATTGCCCACGCCAGAGGCCGCGCAGTAGAAAATCTTGTCCGTCTCGGCAACGCCCACCGTCATCGCGTTGACCAGGATGTTACCATCATAGGCCGGGTGGAAATTCACCTCCCCGCCCACAGTCGGCACGCCCACGCAATTGCCATAACCGCCAATGCCGGAAACGACGCCCGAAATCAGGTGACGCATCTTGGGATGATCAGGGCGGCCAAAGCGCAGCGCATTCAGGTTCGCCACAGGCCGCGCGCCCATGGTGAACACGTCGCGCAAAATGCCGCCCACGCCCGTCGCCGCGCCCTGATAAGGCTCGATGTAAGAGGGGTGGTTGTGCGACTCCATCTTGAAGATCGCGGCCTGCCCATCGCCAATATCAATCACGCCCGCATTTTCACCGGGCCCGCAAATCACCCACGGCGCGCTCGTGGGCAGCTTTTTCAGATGAAAGCGCGAGGATTTATAAGAGCAATGCTCGGACCACATGACCGAGAAAATGCCCAATTCCGTGAGGTTCGGCTCCCGCCCCATGGCGTGCAGAACCCGCTCATATTCTTCCGGGGACAAGCCGTGCTCGGCGACGATCTCAGGTGTGATTCCAGACATGGGGAGCGCTTTAGCGGGGAGTGCGATGCAGGGCTAGGGTGGATGGTGATTTGGGGGGGGCGTTGCCGATCCTGCCCCTTGATGAGCCGCTCGGAACCCGCCGCATTTTCGCATTGGTAAAGTGGTGCTTGGATTGCAGGATTTGGGACAAATCGATTATTTGCAGAAAAGATTGCGAATGTCGAGTTTTCGGATGCGCTGGCCAATCGCTGGACGCGTCGAAAAGATAGCTGCCACCACTCGCGGGCGTGGGATGTCATTTTTGGATAATTTCGAGAATCTTATCGGCAGCAACATCGGCACCGCTTTCCTCGCGCACCTTCTGCGCAACTCGATTCGCGTTTATTTCATAATTCGGATCGCTCAGTATCTTCCGCAGCGGGTCCGTACCGTTCTGCATGAACGCATCGACCGATGCTGAAACTCCCGCCCCAAGCCTCTCAAGCCGCTTGGCGTGATCGAACTGGTCGCCCATGAAGGGCACTATCAACTGAGGCTTCCCTGACCGAAGGGCCTGTCCCAATGTCCCGATGCCGCCATGATGGATGATGGCCGCTGCGTGCGGAAACAAAAGTGAATGGGGTGCATAACCGACAACCTTGATGGATGGCTCGTCAATGCCTGGATCGAACTGCGTCAAAAGAATCGCTCGCATTTTCAACTCCAGTGCTATCGCAGCCGCACGGCGATAGAATTCCTGCGCGGCAAAGGGCACGAACGAACCAAGCGAAACCACGAGAGGCGGCGGCCCCTCTTCAAGGAAGCAAGATAGATCCTCAGGTAGCGGAGTGGGCTTGCCATCTGCGCTGTCGAACCAGGGAAAACCTGTCAGGCTTGCTGGCTGCGGGGCATCGGCGGGAATATCTCCCAGCGATGAGGAGTAGAGGCCGAGCGAATATGTGAGCCGAGTGCCGGGCTGGAGCACGGGTGTCGCCGAGGATTTTGCCAGCCCGTGCGACAGGCGTACGGCGTTAATCCGCTTTGCATAGCGGCGCTTCAATTCCGTAGCCATCATCGCGCCGATCAAGCGATTCCAGTTCTTGCCCATTATCCCCAATGGCGGCTTAACAAGTCCGCCGAACCCCGGTGCAACCGGCGGATCAAGCAGTGAAAACCAAGACATTGGTTGCAAAACGGCAGAGATGTAGGGCACGGATCTGGCTTCGGCGGCGATCGGCGCAGCAAGGGCAAAGATGGAGCCGACAACAGCGTCAGCCTCGGAAACGATTTCCATGAGACGGTTGGTGCTCTCGCCTAGTGGCGGCAAGAGAATCTGGTTTACGAGAAAGTTTGTATCCGCAATGACTTTTCGAACAATTTCGTCGTCTTCGAGGCCTGTCGCTCGCCCAAGTTCATCGAATGACGGCAGAATGGCTTCAGCTTCCAAACCGGCATCCCTGCATTTTGAAACTTGATCGAGGGGAACAGCCAAAATTGGTCGCAAACCACGCGCGCGTAGGGCTTGGCCAATTGCGAGAAACGGGTGAAGGTCGCCCAAAGAGCCTACAGTCGCGAGGATGATCTTGCGATTTGTCATGGTCGACGACGTCCTACACTTGCTTTTACGGCCTCGTTGCAATGGCTTTATCAAAAATTGGGCAACAGGCCAGTCGAAAGGCAGATGTTTGCAGCATGAAAGATTGCAGGGCGCCTCTTCTTGTCGAATTCCGGCTAGGATCGTCGCAGTACGCACCGGCTACTCTACGCGCGCCGGTTGGCAGCTTCCTGCAAAAATCGGACGCTCGACAACGCTCATATGAATGCCGTATTTTCGTCGTAACCGGAAACAAATGACAGAGCGTCCAAATGTGGGCTAACTCGATTTGCCGAGCGTGCAGCTTCCTTATCTATTTGCTTCTATTGCATCGTTCACGAGAGATACAATTCACCCCCCTATCCCAAAATATCCTCCCCCGTCTCCAGAAACTGCTGCATTTTCGCCATCGCGTCGTCATTCGCCACCAGCGTGTGGGTGAATTCGGTTGCGGCGGTGATCATGCCGTCTGCCAGACCTTCGCCCTCTTCGATCAGGCGGGCCATGCGTTTGACGGCGGCGACGCCCACGGGAGGCCGGGTGGCGAGGTCTTGGGCGATGGTCATCGCGGTGGAGACGGCATCGTCTGCGCATTCATGAACCAGCCCCATCCGCTCGGCCTCTGCCGGGGAGACCGCCCTGCCCCGCATCACCAGTTCGCGCGCGCGGGCGAGCCCCACCACGCGCGCCATGTGTTGCAGGCCGCCGACGCCGGGGATGACGCCCAGCCGCGTTTCGGGCAGGCCGATGGGATAGTCGCCGCTCTGCGCCACACGGATGTCGCAGGAAAGCGCGAACTCAAAGCCGCCGCCCATGCACACGCCGTTGATCGCGGCGATGGTTGGCTTGGGGAAGGCGCGCAGCCCGTCAAACAACGCATAAACAGGGGAGGCGCTGCGATCTCCGGCAGGCGCGTCCGGCGCGGCGCGGACGGCGTGCGCCACGGCCACAATCTCGCTCACGTCATAATGGCGGATGAACACGCCCGGCACACCGCCTGAAAACAGCACCACGCGCACCCCATCATCCGCTTCCGCCGCTTGCAGCGCCGCGACCAGTTCCGCCGCGCCCGCCGCGTTCCTATAGCCGCGCGGCGGGTTGGAGATGATGATGTGGCGGACGCCGTCCTGATCGGTGATCGTCAATTGGCCCATCATGCTCTCCTTCGGGTGGGTTCAGCGCAGCCGCTCCGCGTGCCAGCGCAGATGCTCGCCCAGAAAGGACGAGATGAAATAATAGCTATGGTCATAGCCCGGCTGCATCCGGATCGTCGCTTTCTGCCCCGCCTTTTTGCAGGCGAGCGCGAGCAGGCCGGTTTTGAGCTGTTCAGCAAGGAAGCCATCGCCCTCCCCCTGATCGACCAGAAGATCGGGCAGGCGAGCGCCGCTCTCGATCAGCGCGCAGGCGTCATATTCCGCCCAAGTCGCCTGATCCGGGCCGAGATAGCCACCCAGCGCCTTGTGCCCCCACGGGCAGTTGAGCGGCGAGACAATCGGCGCAAAGGCCGAAGTCGAGCGGTAGCGCCCCGGATTGCGCAGCGAAATTGTGAGCGCGCCATGCCCGCCCATGCTATGCCCGGTGATGCCCTGACGTTCAAGATCGACCGGGAAATGTTCGGCGATCAGCGCTGGCAATTCGCTCTCAATATAGTCGCGCATCCGGTAATGCGCGGCGAAGGGCTCTTGCGTGGCGTTGACATAAAAGCCCGCGCCCAGCCCGAAATCCCATGCGCCCTCTGCGTCGTCTGCCACGCCCTCGCCGCGCGGGCTTGTGTCTGGCGCCACGAAGATCAGGCCAAGTTCGGCGCACGCTTGGCGGAACTCGCCCTTTTCGGTCACATTCGCATGGGTGCAGGTGAGGCCGGAAAGATACCAGATGACGGGCAGTTTCGCGCCCGGTTCATGCTCCGGCACGAAGACGGAGAAGGTCATCTCCGTCCCCGTGCTCGGAGACTGGTGCTTGTACACGCCCTGGACACCGCCAAAGGCCTTGTTGGTCGAAACGGTGTCCAGGCTCATGCGCTTACTCCGGCAGCTGGCAGAAGGCGCAGACCTTGTGCCCATCCGGATCACGCAGATAGGCGCCGTAAGCATTGCCCGGAGCCGCCGGGCGGTGGCCCGGTGCGCCTTCATCGGTACCGCCCGCAGCAAGCCCTGCCGCGTGGAAGGCATCGACTGCAGCCGTGTCAGCTGCTGCAAAGCCCACGGTGAAGCCGTTATAATGCGTTGCGGCCTGACCATCGGCGGGCGCACCAACGATATAGGTGCCGCCCTGTGCCGGATAGACGAGACGCGGGGCATCGCCCGGCATCACATTGGCATGGCCCAGCGCGCCGAGCGCCGCATCATAAAATGTGCGCGATTTTTCAATGTCGTTCGAGCCGACAAACATATGTGTGAACATGGAAATCCCTCTCTCTTACAGGCGCTTGAGTGCGCAAATCTTGTTACCGGCGGGATCGCGGAGATAGGCGAGGAACATCTTGCCCATATCGCCTTCGCGGATTCCGGGCGGGTCTTCGCAGGTCGTGCCGCCATTGGCGACGCCCGCATCATGCCACGCCTGGCCCTGTGCTTCGTCCGCCACGTTGAAGCCGATGGTGCCGCCATTGGCAGCACAAGCCGGTTCGCCATTGATCGGAACGGACAGGGCAAAGATGCCGCTATCGGTCATGTAGAACACGCGACCATTGGGATCGGCAAAGCCCGGGCCGATGCCCAGCGTGCCGAGCACAGCATCGTAGAACGTCTTGGAGGCTTCGATATCATTCGCCCCCACCATGATGTGACTGAACATGTCTTTCTCTCCTTGGTTGAACTGTTCCCCTCCCCTCTGGGGAGGGGCTAGGGGAGGAGAATGTCAATCGCGTAGAACGTGATCAGCCCCTCTCCCAACCCTCTCCCCTGAAGGGGAGAAGGCTATGCTTAAAACACCACCACGCTGCGGATGCTCTTACCCGCGTGCATCAGATCGAACGCGGTGTTGATCTCTTCAAGCCCCATCACATGCGTGATCATGGGATCAATCTCGATCTTGCCGGTCATGTACATATCGACGATTTTGGGCACGTCCGTCCGCCCCTTGGCTCCGCCAAACGCCGTGCCGCGCCAGTTGCGACCGGTGACGAGCTGGAACGGGCGGGTGCTGATTTCCTTGCCCGCCTCGGCCACGCCGATGATGATGCTGGTGCCCC
>CALMZE010000220.1 GCA_937870585.1 uncultured Sphingomonadales bacterium
ACCCCTATCGCTTCATTGCGCATAACGGGGAAATCAACACGGTGCGCGGCAACGTAAACTGGATGAACGCACGCCGCCGCACAATGGAATCGGATCTGCTTGGTCCGGATCTGGACAAGATGTGGCCGATCATTCCGCATGGCCAGTCTGACACGGCGTGCCTTGATAACGCGCTCGAACTGCTTGTTGCAGGCGGCTATTCGCTTTCGCACGCCGTCATGATGCTCATCCCGGAAGCCTGGGCAGGCAACCCGATGATGGATCAGGAGCGCCGCGCGTTCTACGAATATCACGCCGCCTTGATGGAACCGTGGGATGGCCCCGCTGCCGTGGCCTTCACCGATGGCCGCCAGATCGGCGCAACGCTCGACCGCAACGGCCTGCGTCCGGCCCGCTTCTGCGTGACCGATGATGATCATGTCATCATGGCTTCGGAAAGCGGCGTGCTGCCGGTCAAGGAAGATAATATCGTCCGCAAATGGCGACTCCAGCCGGGCAAGATGCTGCTCATCGACATGGAGCAGGGCCGCATCATTGAGGATGAGGAAATCAAGGCCGAACTCGCCAAGGCTCAGCCCTATGCCGAGTGGCTCGACGCCGCGCAGTATAAGCTGAAGGATCTGGACGAGGTTGAAGTGGCCGAAACTCCGCTCGCCAATGATCGCTCTGCTTTGCTCGATCGCCAGCAGGCCTTCGGTTACACGCAGGAAGACATCTCAAAGTTCCTGGAGCCGATGGCCGCCAATGGCGATGATCCGCTGGGATCGATGGGCACCGACACGCCGATTGCCGTGCTCTCCTCCAGATCGCGTCTGCTCTATGATTATTTCAAGCAGAACTTCGCGCAGGTGACGAACCCGCCGATTGACCCGATCCGTGAGGAACTGGTCATGAGCCTCGTCTCCATGATCGGCCCGCGCCCGAACCTGCTCGGCCGCGAAGCCGGTTCGCACAAGCGTCTTGAAGTTGATCAGCCGGTGCTGACCAATGCCGATCTGGCCAAGATCCGCTCGGTTGAAACCGCGCTTGATGGCGCGTTCCGCACGGGCACCATCGACATCACATGGGATGCCGCGTCGGGCGCTGCGGGCCTTGAACAGGCGATCAAGGAAATGTGCTGGGCGGCCACCGAAGCGGTGCTGGCGGACAAGAATATCCTGATCCTCTCTGACCGCGCGCAGGGGCCGGACCGGATTGCTATGCCTGCGTTGTTGGCAACAGCAGCGGTGCATCATCACCTCGTCCGTCAGGGCTTGCGGATGCAGACCGGGCTGGTCGTGGAAACTGGCGAAGCTCGCGAAGTGCATCACTTCTGCGCGCTGGCTGGCTATGGCGCGGAAGCGGTCAACCCCTACGTGGCGTTCGAAACATTGGAAGACATTCGCGTCCGCCAGAATTTGCCACTGACCGCCTATGAAGTTCAGAAGAACTATATCAAGGCCGTGGGCAAGGGCGTGCTCAAGGTGATGTCCAAGATGGGCATCTCCACCTACCAGTCCTATTGCGGCGCGCAGATTTTCGACGCCATCGGCCTGTCGAGCGCGTTCGTGAACGCCTATTTCACCGGCACCGCGACCACCATCGAAGGCGTGGGCCTGCGTGAAGTGGCGGAAGAAACCGTTCGGCGCCATGCGGCGGCCTATGGCGACAATCCGATCTACAAGAACATGCTCGATGTCGGCGGCATCTATGGCTACCGTGTGCGCGGTGAAGAGCATGCGTGGACACCGGGCAACATCGCGCAGCTGCAACATGCTGTGCGCGGCAATGATCCCAAGAATTACGCCGAGTTTGCCAAGACGATCAACGATCAGGCCAGCCGGATGCTCACCATTCGCGGCCTGATGGAGCTGAAAAAGGCAGACAAGCCGATCGACATCAGCGAAGTCGAACCGGCGAGCGAAATCGTGAAGCGCTTCGCCACCGGCGCGATGAGCTATGGCTCGATCAGCTGGGAAGCCCACACCACGCTTGCCGTCGCGATGAACCGCATCGGCGGCAAGTCCAACACCGGCGAAGGCGGCGAAGATCCCAAGCGCTTCAAGCCGATGGCCAATGGCGATTCGATGCGTTCGGCGATCAAGCAGGTCGCATCCGGCCGCTTTGGCGTGACGGCGGACTATCTCGTCAATGCCGATGATGTGCAGATCAAGATGGCGCAGGGTGCCAAGCCCGGCGAAGGCGGTCAGCTGCCCGGCGACAAGGTGGACAAGACCATCGGTGCCACGCGGCATTCCACGCCCGGCGTCGGCCTCATCTCGCCGCCGCCGCACCATGACATTTATTCGATCGAGGATCTGGCGCAGCTGATCCACGATCTGAAGAACGTCAACACAGGCGCGCGCATCTCAGTGAAGCTTGTCTCTGAAGTCGGTGTCGGCACGGTGGCCGCAGGCGTCTCCAAGGCGCGCGCGGACCATGTGACCATTTCGGGCTATGAAGGCGGCACTGGCGCGTCTCCGCTCACTTCGCTGACGCACGCGGGCTCCCCGTGGGAAATCGGTCTGGCTGAAACGCAGCAGACGCTTCTGCTCAACAATCTGCGTTCGCGCATCGTCGTGCAGGTTGATGGTGGTCTGCGCACGGGCCGTGACGTGGCGATTGGCGCGCTGCTCGGTGCGGACGAGTTCGGCTTTGCGACCGCCCCGCTGATCGCAGCAGGCTGCATCATGATGCGCAAATGCCACTTGAACACCTGCCCGGTGGGGGTTGCGACGCAAGACCCGGTGCTGCGCAAGCGCTTCACCGGCCAGCCCGAGCATGTGATCAACTATTTCTTCTTCGTGGCTGAAGAACTGCGCCAGATCATGGCCGAAATGGGCTTCCGCACACTCGCCGAAATGACCGGTCGTGTGGATCGGCTCGACATGCGCGGCGCGATCAACCACTGGAAGGCGCAGGGCATCGACCTGTCCAAACTGCTGCACGCGGTCGACACCAAGGGCGCGCCGCTGCACCAGACCGAAACGCAGGATCACGGGCTCGACAAGGCTCTCGATCAGAAGCTGATCGCCGCTGCTGCGCCTGCACTTGAACGCGGCGAAGCCGTCCGCATCGAAAGCGAGATCAAGAGCCTCAACCGCACAGCGGGCGCGATGCTCTCTGGCGAAGTCGCCAAGCGGTACGGCCATGCGGGTCTGCCTGAAAACACCATCCAGATCGCCTTTACAGGTGTTGCAGGGCAGAGCTTCGGCGCGTTCCTGGCGCATGGTGTGACGGTGGAACTGACCGGCGACGCCAACGATTATGTCGGCAAGGGCCTGTCGGGTGGCCGCATCGTCGTGAAGCAGCCGACCCATGTGTCGCGCGAGCCGACCGAGAACATCATCGTCGGCAACACGGTGCTTTATGGCGCGATTGCAGGTGAGGGCTATTTCAACGGCGTGGCTGGCGAACGCTTTGCCGTCCGCAACTCCGGGGCCATTGCGGTCGTCGAAGGCACGGGCGATCATGGCTGCGAATATATGACCGGTGGCACGGTTCTGGTGCTCGGCAAGACCGGGCGCAACTTTGCAGCGGGCATGTCCGGCGGTGTCGCCTATGTTTATGACGAGGATGGCCGCTTCCGCGAACGCTGCAACATGGCGATGGTCGATGTCGAAGCGGTTGAGGCTGATGGCCCCGAAGCGGAAAACAGCACCGGAGCCCTGGCGCAGCGGGCATCGAACGTGCATGATTTCGGCATGGGCGACATGCTCTATCACTCGCAGGATCGCCTGCGCATCCTGCTGGAACGCCACGCGCTCCACACCGGCAGCAAGCGCGCCCGCGCCCTGCTGGATGACTGGCAGGCGGCGCTCGGCAAGTTCGTGAAGGTGATGCCGAAGGATTACCGTCGCGCGCTCAAGCAGCTGGAGGCCGAACGGCTGGCAGCAGCGAACGTGGCTGCGGAGTAAAGCAACCGCACATGATCCGTCATTCCCGCGAAGGCGGGAATCCATGGCCCCCCATGGTGACGGAGAGGGTGCAGGGCCTGACACATTGATGCCCCTGGATTCCCGCCTTCGCGGGAATGACGGGAAAAGGGTTGGAAGTAGAGACTATGGGCAAGGCAACAGGATTTCTTGAGATCGACCGCAAGGACCGGACCTATACTGATCCCAAGGAGCGGCTGACGCACTACAAGGAATTCATCGTTCCCCACAGCGCGGAAGCCCTGAAAGATCAGGCCAGCCGCTGCATGAATTGCGGCATTCCCTATTGCCATAATGGCTGCCCGGTGAACAACATCATCCCGGACTGGAACCATCTGGTTTATGAAGGCGATTGGCAGAATGCGCTGGAAGTGCTGCATTCCACCAACAACTTCCCCGAATTCACTGGCCGCATCTGCCCTGCTCCGTGCGAGGCCGCCTGCACACTCAACATCACCGACTCCCCCGTCACCATCAAGTCGATCGAATGCGCAATTGTCGACAAGGGCTGGGAGCAGGGCTGGATCACGCCGCTGCTGCCTTCCCGCAAGACCGGCAAGTCGGTGGCGGTCGTCGGCTCCGGCCCGGCGGGCATGGCGTGCGCACAGCAACTGGCGCGCGCGGGACATAGCGTCACCTTGTTTGAAAAGAATGACCGGATGGGTGGGCTGCTCCGCTACGGCATTCCCGATTTCAAGATGGAAAAGCATCTGATCAACCGCCGCCTCCAGCAGATGGAAGCCGAAGGCGTGGTGCTGAAAACCAGCACAGAGATTGGCGTACATGTCTCGTTCGATTCGCTGCGCGAGAATTTCGACGCGGTGGTGATGTCCGGCGGAGCGGAAGACCCGCGTCGTCTGGATATTCCGGGTTCCGAAATGGCGGGCGTGCGCGCGGCCATGGAATTCCTGATGCAGCAGAACAAGCGCAATGCGGGCGATGACGAGATGCGGGCGGCACCGCGCGGCACGCTGTCTGCCAAGGGCAAACATGTCATCGTGATTGGTGGCGGCGATACGGGGTCCGACTGTGTGGGCACCTCCAACCGTCAGGGTGCAGCATCGGTCACCCAGATTGAAATCATGCCCAAGCCGCCGGTCATGGAAGACAAGGCGATGGTATGGCCCGATTGGCCGCTCAAGCTGCGCACCTCTTCATCGCATGAAGAAGGCTGCGAGCGCGACTGGGCAATCAATGCCAAGCGCGTGATTGGCGAAAATGGCCAAGTCACCGGCCTTGAATGCGTTCGGCTCGATTGGTCGAACGGGCGCATGGAAGAAGTGCCGGGCAGCGAGTTCGTGCTCAAGGCCGATCTGATCTTCCTCGCAATGGGCTTCCTTGGCCCGCGCAAAGCCGGGATGGTGGAGCAGGCCGAAGTCGCGCTCGATCCGCGCGGCAATGTTGCGGCGAACATGGATGATTACACCACGAGCCAAGACATGGTCTTCTCATGCGGCGATATGCGGCGCGGGCAGAGCCTTGTTGTATGGGCCATCCGCGAAGGCCGCCAGTGCGCGCGCGCCGTTGATCTGGCGCTGATGGGTGATTCGACCCTGCCGCGCTGAGTCAAACCAGCGCGCGTGAAATCAAGTTCAGAATGGCCATCCCGCTCATCCTCATAAGCAGGCCCATGAGCAGGATGGCTTTTCTACATATATTGTGGAAATCAGGCGCTCAATCTGCTGACTTATTGTCCTGCGTGAGATCGTGCAAAGACACGAACAGCAAGGTCGCCATGAAGAAAACCATCGCGCCGATGACCAGCATCACGATGGGATCGTACAAAGGATCCGTCATTTCAGTCCCCCTCTCTATCTGGAACCTGTTGAAATGTGGCGGCTCTCGACCGATGGTCTTTGATCTGGATCAAAATGACGGGCCAAGTGATGCCAGCGTTACAGGAGGGGAATGAGTCATGTTCGAGCAGCAAGCATCAGGAACCGACCGCGCCGGGCTGCGCGCTGATCTGCTCGCCGCTGCCGATGCGATCACCCGCGACGAGCCCGACATGACGGCCAATATGGCCAATATATCCGCGTTGCTGACGCTCTATCTGCCTGATCTGAACTGGGCAGGCTTTTACCGCGTTGTCGGCGACGAACTGGTGCTAGGCCCATTTCAGGGTCGCCCCGCCTGTGTCCGCATCGCGCATGGCAAGGGCGTGTGCGGAACAGCCTGGGCCAGCGGAGAAACGCAGCTGGTGCCTGATGTGCACGCCTTTCCCGGCCATATCGCTTGCGATGCCGCATCGCGCTCTGAACTTGTGGTCCCACTGTTTCAAAAGGGTGACGTGTGCGGTGTAATTGATCTCGACAGCCCAACCCCGGCCCGTTTCGACTCGGACGACGCTCGCTGCATCGAACAGCTTGCACGCTTGCTTGAATCGCGATTCTGACCAGAATCGGGACAATCTTAACCAATTCAAAGCGTGGCAGACTGGTTACTGCTCTGTTAATATCTGTTCTGAAATTGGTGGACTCATCAATTGCACAACGTGTTTTGTGGGAGTGAACAGAGATGAAAGCCCTGAAGTTTTCCGCGCTTGCGATCCTGATGGCGGGTATGCCCGTGGCAGCGCAGGCTGGTGGCAGCTCACATTCTGGCGGTATGCGCGGCACGCATATGGGCGCCGGGATGCCGCGCATGGGCGGTCATCATATGGGTGCCGTGCGCAACTGGGGTGGCAAGCATCAGGGTCGCTGGGTTGGCGGCTGGCGTGCGCCGGGTGGCTGGTCTGCCTATCGCCGCCCCTATGTCGGCTATGTCCTGCCGCGCTACTGGATCAACCCGACCTGGTATATCGGCAATTATGGCAGCTATGGCTTTTCGCAGCCGTCCTATGGCTATGGCTGGTCGCGCTATTATGACGATGCCGTGATGACGGACCGTTATGGCCGCGTTCAGGACTATGTTCAAGGCGTGAACTGGGGCGATGACGATTATGGCTATGATCAGGGCTATGACGGCTATCAGAATGGCTATGGCGCTCAGGGTGGCTATCAGGGCGGTTATGACAATCGCTACGCCCGCCCGAAGGATCGGGACGGCGGCCTGGGCGGCGCGCTGATCGGCGGGACCGTGGGTGCCGTCGCCGGTGGCCTGATCGCCAAGCGTGGTGACAATACCGAAGGCGCCATCATCGGCGGCGTTGTGGGCGCTGTAGCCGGGGCCGCGATTGACGCGGGTGACAATACGGGCCGTGGTTACAAGACCCGCAAGCGCTATTCGAACCGCGACATGGATTATGATCGTGCCGATTATGGCCGAGGCGCAGCGCCGATGGGCTATGACTATGGCTATGGCGGTGCCGCGGACGGCGTGACCTACAACGGCCATTGGGCAGGCACCTGGACCGGCAGTTTTGATGGCGGCCCGACCCGCACCTGGTCTGGCACGTTCAATGGCAATTATCACGGCAACAATCCGGCTCCGGTCGCGGTTGCCCCGCAGGCGCCGCAAGGCCCGCATTGGGGTGGTGGCTATCATGGCGGCACCATGATGCAGCATCAGGGCATGTGGCAGGGCGGCTATGGCGGCGGCGAAACCGTTGTGACCGTCCACAGCCAGCCGGTGACCACGACCACGACCGAAATCATCGAAGAAACGGTCTATGTCTCCAAGCCGGTGGTACGCAAGCGCTACGCGCCCAAGCGCGTCGTGCGCGCCAAGCCGAAGCCGCGCTGCGTGTGCAAGGTGGTCTATCGCTGATCGCCCGCACCAAGCGAACAAACGGGCCTCCGCATTCGTGCGGGGGCCTTTTTTTGTGCGAATGCTTTGCAAATAGGACAGGACGCCCCTAACGCATCCTCCATGCCGCAGCATCAAATCATCAGCCCCGGGCACGCACCCGGCAAGGCGGAATTCATCCTGCTGATCGCGCTCATCATGATGAGCACGGCGTTTGCGATTGATTCGATGCTGCCCGTTCTCCCCGAAATAGGCCGGACGACAGGCGCGCCCGATGAAAAAGACTGGCCACTTGTAATCTCTGCCTTTCTGGCCGGTTTTGGCGTAGCGCAGCTTTTTGTGGGTGTGCTGGCGGACCGATATGGCAGGCGGCCCGTTGCGCTGATCTCACTGATCGGCTTTGCGCTCGCCAACATGGCCTCGATGCGCGCCTCGGGCTTTGAAGCGTTGCTGATTATGCGCACGGTGCAAGGCCTGTTCGCCGCAGGCGCGCGCGTCGTCGTCACATCGATCGTGCGGGATCGCTATGAGGGCCGCGAAATGGCGCAGGTGATGAGCATCGCCGCGATGCTGTTCATGGCAGCCCCCATCCTTGCCCCGGCACTTGGCGCGGGCATCGTCCGCTTCGGGCCGTGGCAATGGATTTTCGGCGGACTGGCCTTGCTCGCCGCCGTGCTCTTCCTCTGGATCGCGCTGCGTTTGCCTGAATCGCTGAAACCTGAAAACCGAACGCTGATCGAACCCGCCGCGCTCAAGGCAAGCGCCCGCACGGTTGTGATCGATCGCATGTCGCTTGGCTATACGCTGGCGCAGGCGGCGGTCGGGTGCGGCCTGTTCGGTTTTCTCAACTCGGTGCAGCCCATTTTTGATCACGCCTTCCACCGCGCCGATTTTCTGCCCACGGGTTTTGCGCTGATGGCGACAGGCATGGCGGTCGCTTCACTGCTTAATGCCTCCATCGTGCGACGTTACGGGATGCGACGGATTGGGCATCTGGCGCTGTTCTGGTTCACCGCTGTCGCCGGGGTCCATATGGCCTGGGGGATGGCGGGCCGGGAGACGCTCGCCAGCTTCATCCTGCTGCAAACGCTGATGATGCTCGGCTTTGCATTGATGATGGGCAATTTCAACGCAATGGCGATGGAAAAGATGGGCAGCGTGGCGGGCATGGCCAGTTCGCTTCAAGGCTCGCTGTCTAACATGATCAGTTCTGCGTTCGGCATCATGATCGGGCGGGCCTTTGATGGCACCACGGTTCCACTCTATACCGGCTTCTTCCTGTCTGGCTTGGTGGCGATTGTCATCGTCTATGTCACCGAACAGGGCCGCTTCTTCACCGCGCGAAACCCTGCGCAAGCCCCGGTCAATCTGGAGTAGTCCCATGGCGCACTGGCTGATGAAATCCGAACCCTTCAAATATAGCTGGGATGATCTGGTGCGCGATGGCCAGACCTTCTGGAACGGCGTGCGCAACAATCAGGCGGCGCTCTATCTAAAGGCGATGGCGGTGGGTGATGAAGTGATCTTCTACCACAGCAATGAAGGCCTGGCAGCGGTTGGCATCATGCAGGTGGTGAAAACCGCCTATCCCGACCCGAGCGACGAGAAAGGGCGTTTCGTCATGGTCGATGTCGCCCCCGTCCGCCCACTTGCCCGCGCCGTGACGCTGGCGGAAATGAAAGCAGAACCGCGCTTAAAGGGCATGAAGATGTTCCAGCAATTCCGCCTGTCAGTCGTCCCGCTGACTGATGCGGAATGGGACGTGATTCTGGAGATGGCAGCGGGCTGAGCGCTCCCCTTCTCACCCCTGCCCAAATCGGCTAGGGTTGCGCCATGGCGATACCCGGCCTCGGCTCACAACCTTTCTTTGACGACAAGAACCGCGCGTTCTGGACGCTCCAGACGGGCGGCTGGACCTTCTATCTTCTGCTGCGCATGGCGAGTGCGGTGGGCAACGGGATGAGCGTATCCTTCGTCATTCCGCTGATCGTATCGGTGGCGTCTGGCTATTCACTCACACTGGTGCTCAGCGCGCTCTATCGCTGGCTGATGACACGCAAGCCGCTCGTCACATGGGGCGGGGCCTTTGCAGCCTATTTTCTGGCGGTGATGGCCTATTCGCTGATCGACGCCTGGGTTTACAACATGATGGATCGCGGCGGCGGCCGCTTTGACGGCTCGCTGTTCCTCGGCTCTTTTACGATCAACGCGCTGCTGATTGGCGGCTGGACCGCCCTCTATTTCGGCATCAATTTCTACATCATTTTGGAACAGCGCGAGGATGAGATGATCCGGCTGGAGGGGGCGGCCTCCAGCGCGCAACTGGCGATGTTGCGTTACCAGCTCAATCCGCACTTCCTGTTCAACACGCTCAATTCCATTTCCACATTGGTGCTGCTGAAACAGACCGAGCGCGCCAATGCCATGCTTTCGCGCCTCTCGTCCTTCCTGCGCTACACGCTGGTTTACGAACCGACAGCGCTGGTCACGGTGGCGCAGGAGGTGGAGACGCTGAAGCTTTATCTCGATATTGAAAAGATGCGCTTTGAAGAGCGGCTGCGCCCGCATTTCGAGATTGATTCCGCCGTCTCCGAAGCGCGCCTGCCTTCACTGCTGCTGCAACCCTTGGTGGAAAATGCCATCAAATATGCTGTGACACCGCTTGAGGACGGGGCGGATATTTCGGTCGAAGCTCGACTGGTCGGAGACAGGGTGCGGATCACCGTATCCGATACCGGCCAAGGGGAGTCATCGGGCTATGCAGACCCTACATCCTCTACAGGTGTTGGCCTCGCCAACATTCGCGACCGGTTGCAGCAGGCCTTTGGGGATGCGCAGAGCTTCTCCTCCGGCACCAATGCAGCCGGCGGGTTTACGGTAACGATTGAGATGCCCCTTCGGGCAGGAGATGCGGCATGAGTATCCGGGCAATCCTGGTTGATGACGAGAAGCTGGCAATTCAGGGCCTGCAATTGCGGCTGGAGGCGCATCCGGATGTCGAGATTATCGACACCTGCCTCAATGGCCGCGAGGCGATCCGCTCGATCAAGACCAACAAGCCTGATCTGGTGTTTCTCGATATTCAGATGCCGGGCTTTGACGGCTTTTCCGTTGTGCAGGGCCTGATGGAGGTGGAGCCGCCGCTGGTGGTGTTCGTCACGGCCTATACCGATCACGCCATCCGCGCGTTTGAAGCGCAGGCGACGGACTATCTGATGAAGCCGGTCGAGCCCGAACGGCTGGCCGATTGTCTGGATCGCGTGCGACAGCGCCTTGCTGAAAAGCGCGGCGTGGAGGAAGCCGAGCGGCTGAAGGAAGTGCTCGCTGAACACGCGCCTGATGCGCATGACGAATTGGGCGAACCCGCCGCGGATGTTGTCTCTGCCAACCGCTTCGAGAAAATGATCAACGTCAAGGATCAGGGCCAGATCTTCCGCGTCGATGTCGATACAATCGAGCGGATCGACGCGGCGGGCGATTATATGTGCATCTATACCGGCGGCGAAACGCTGATCCTGCGCGAAACGATGAAGGATCTGGAAAAACGCCTTGATCCGCGCCGCTTCCAGCGCGTTCACCGCTCGACCATCGTCAATCTTGATCTGGTGCGGCAAGTGAAGCCGCACACCAATGGCGAGTGCTTCCTTGTGCTGGAATCGGGCGCACAGGTGAAGGTCTCCCGCTCTTACCGCGATGTGGTGGCGCGGTTTGTCCACTGAGACAGTTCCTGTCCACCGCCTGAAGCCGGACGGATCGCGTACGGCAGACACGCGCACGCTCGCCATCGAAATGCCCGTCGCCATCGAATTCAACGGCATCGGTTATGCTGTGATGATGATGAGCCCGCGCGACCTGGAGGATTTCGCTACAGGCTTTGCGCGTGCTGAACGGCTGCTTGATGCCGGGCAGGTGCTGGGCAACATCGACGTGTATCAAACCGAGAAGGGTCTGATCCTGCGCGCCAATCTGCCGCCTGAGGGCGCCGCGCGCGTGGCAGAACGGGTGCGGCACCGCGTTGCGGAATCGAGTTGCGGGCTGTGCGGGCTCGAAAATCTGGAACAGGCGCTGCGCCCGTTGCCGCGCGTGATGGCAACCAGCGCGGCGACAACAGCAGCCATCTTTGCAGCCTTGTCATCTCTGTCCAATCATCAGCCGCTCAGCCGGGAAACCGGGGCTGTCCATGCCGCAGCCCTGTGCGCGCCAGACGGCGCCATCAGGATCGTGCGCGAGGATGTGGGCCGCCACAATGCGTTCGACAAGCTGATCGGCGCGATGGCGCGCGGCGGGCTCGACTGGGATGGCGGCTTTGCCCTCATCACCGCCCGCGCCTCATATGAACTGGTGGAAAAAGCCGCGCTTGCCAACTGCCCCTTGCTCGTGGCCATCAGCGCGCCGACCAGCCTGGCCGCAGCCCGCGCCAGAGAGGCTGGCCTACGGCTGATCGTGCTGGCCCGCGCGGATTCGATTCTGGAACTGGCGTAAGGCGCGCGCCTCATTCGTCTCCGTAGATGGCCACCCGTTCGCGCCCGGTTGAATCCTTGCCGCCGCGATACATGCCAGGCGTATTGAAGCTCCAGCCCATCTGACCATCGGGCGTCAGCACAATGACGCCGCCTTCGCCACCCAGCGCCTTGGCTTCATCGAGCACTGCGCGCGCCGCAGGCACGATTTTTTCTCCTGACAGGCGAACGCGCGCGCAAATCTCATGTGCCACACCCACCCGGATGAAAAATTCACCATCGCCTGTGGCAGACACGGCGCAGGCGCGATCATCGGCATAGGTGCCCGCACCAATGAGCGGCGAATCGCCCACGCGGCTCCATTTCTTGCCCGTCAGCCCGCCCGTTGAGGTTCCGGCCGCAACATGCCCTTCCATATCGCGCGCCACCGCGCCGACAGTGCCGAACTTGCGGTCCACATCAAACCAGCTGAGCTGCTTCTTGCGCCAGTCTTCCCATGCCCGGCGGCGCTCGGGAGTTTCAAACCAGCTTTTCTGGTCGGCGACCTCAAGCCCCTTTTCCTTCACGAAATCATCAGCCCCCATACCGGTTAGCAGCACATGCGGACTGTCCGTCATCACGCGCATCG
>CALMZE010000221.1 GCA_937870585.1 uncultured Sphingomonadales bacterium
ATAACAATCTCGACGCGGCGATGGAGGCGGCCAACATCACCGGCGCGTCCGGCACCTTGAACCGGCAGGCCAAATCCGCCGCGCGTTCGGCCTTCGAGAGCGCCAAGCAACGCTTCTTCGGCCACCTGCTCACGAGCATGAAGACGCCGACGCTGATCCACTCGATCAGCCGTGATCTCGATGAAGGCCATTCCGCCGTCATCCAGATCGTCTCGACCGGCGAGGCGCTGATGGAACGCCGCCTGGCCGACCTGCCTACCGAGGAATGGAACGACGTTCGCATGGACATCACGCCGCGCGAATACGTTTTATCGTATTTGGAGACGAGCTTTCCGGTGCAGCTCTACGAGCCCTTCACGGACAGCGAGGGCAACCTGTCATCACGGCCCGTCACCCGAGATGGTCAGCCTGTCGAAAGCCGCGAGGCTGTCGCGCGCCGCGACGAGTTGATCGCCAAGCTCGCCAGTCTGCCACCTGTTCCCGGCGCGCTCGACCAGATCGTCCAGCATTTCGGTACCGATATGGTAGCGGAGGTGACGGGCCGTTCACGGCGTATCGTCCGTAAGGGCGACCGTCTCGCCGTCGAAAATCGCGCCGCCTCCGCGAATCTCGCGGAGACGCAGGCGTTCATGGACGACGCGAAGCGTGTCCTGATCTTCTCCGACGCGGGCGGGACCGGCCGCAGCTATCATGCCGAGCTGTCAGCGCGGAACACGCGGCTGCGCGTCCACTATCTGCTCGAACCGGGATGGAAGGCCGACGCCGCCATTCAGGGGCTCGGCCGGACGCACCGCACCAATCAGGCGCAGCCGCCGCTGTTCCGACCGATCGCGACCGACGTGAAGGCCGAGAAGCGCTTCCTCTCGACCATTGCCCGTCGCCTCGACACGCTGGGCGCGATCACGCGCGGCCAGCGCCAGACCGGCGGCCAGGGCCTGTTCCGGCCGGAGGACAATCTGGAAAGCGCCTATGCCCGCGATGCGCTGCGCCAGCTCTATCTCCTCCTGGTGCGCGGCAAGGTCGAGGGCTGTTCGCTCGACCGCTTTGAGTCCGCCACTGGCCTGAAGCTGATGGATTCGACCGGCATCAAGGATGAGCTGCCGCCGATCATCACCTTCCTCAATCGGCTGCTCGCGCTCACCATCGAGCTTCAAGGCATCCTGTTCACTGCGTTCGAGCAACTGCTGAACGCGAAGATCGAGGGCGCCATCGCCAGCGGCGCCTATGATGTCGGGTTGGAGACGCTGACAGCGGAACGCTTCACCGTCACCGATCGCCAGATCATCTACACCCATCCAGGCACCGGCGCGGAAACCCGGCTGCTCACAATCACGCAGCGCGAGCGCAATCGTCCGGTGACGCTCGATGATGCGCTCGGCCATCTCGATGACCGCCAAGCGAAGCTGCTCGTCAACGAGCGGTCGGGACGCGCTGCCGTGCAGATTCCGACGACGAGCATCATGCTCGACGACGGCGAGATCGAGCGGCGCGTCCAGCTGATCCGGCCGATGGAGGCGCATAATGTTCCGGTGAAGATGATGGGTGAGACCCATTGGCTCGACGCCGATCGGAATGCCTTCGCCGCAGCCTGGACCACGGAGGTCGCCGAGGTGCCGGAATTTGCCGACAGCACGATCCATGTCGTCACCGGCCTGCTACTGCCGATCTGGAAGCGGCTGCCGAACGAATCCACTCGCGTCTATCGGCTTCAGACCGATGAGGGTGAGCGGATCGTCGGCCGCAAGGTCTCGCCGGCCTGGGCGGCGAACGCGACTACGACCGGCGCCTCCTCGCTGACGCCGGACGCCGCGTTCATGGCGCTGATGGAGGGTCGCACGATCCTCGATCTCGCCGAGGGCCTCCAGCTTCGCCGCTGCCGTGTCATGGGCGCCAACCGCATCGAGCTGTCCGGCTTCACCGACACGATGCGCGAACGGCTCTCGGCCTTTGGCCTCTTCCACGAAATCATCGCGTGGAAGCTGCGTATGTTCGTGCCGACCGACACATCCGGCCCGGCGGTGCTCGAGCGCGTGCTGGGCCGCTGGCCGGTCGAGCGCATCGGCGAGCGCGAGGCGGCTTGATGCCCCGTCACAATGCCGCAGAACTTGCACACCGTCTTGGCCGGCAGGCCGAGGCGGTGTGCCGTCACTATCTGTCTGCCGGACGCCGTCAGGGCAATTACTGGCAGGTCGGGGATGTGCGCAACACGCCGGGCCGCTCGATGTTCGTGCGGTTGAAGGATTCGCCGAAAGGTCCGGCCGGCAAATGGACCGATGCCGCGGCGTCGGGCGAGCATGGCGATCTGCTCGACGTGATTCGCGAAAGTTGTGGCCTTGTCGACTTCAAGGATGTGGCCAAGGAAGCGCGCCGATTCCTCGCGCTCCCGCATCCTGAACCGGAAAGGACCAGGATGCTGGCCGGCAGACAGTCCATCAGCGCCGGCTCACCCGAAGCGGCGCGGCGGCTCTTTGCCATGTCGCAGCCGATCGGCGGAACCCTCGTCGAAGCGGTTTTGCGCAAACGCGGCATTACGACTTTGCACGAAACCGGCGCGCTTCGCTTCCATCCGCGCTGCTACTATCGGCCGGACGAGCATAGCCCGACCGAGACCTGGCCCGCGATGATCGCTGCCGTCACCGACCTTTCCGGCAAGTTGACCGGCGCGCATCGCACCTGGCTCGACCCCGGCGGATTCAGCGAGGCCAATCTCGGCCGTGCCCCGATCGAGACGCCGCGGCGTGCGATGGGCGATCTCCTCGGGCAGGCCGTGCGCTTCGGCGTGGGCGGCGAGGTAATGGCGGCCGGCGAAGGCATCGAGACGACATTGTCTGTCCGATCGGTCCTGACGCAGATGCCGTCGATGGCGGCGCTCTCGGCCGCGCACCTCTCGGCCATTCTGTTCCCGCGGACGCTGCGGCGGCTCTACGTCGCGCGCGACAACGATCCGGCCGGTGACAGGGCGATGACCGTGCTGATCGAGCGCGCCAGCGCCGTCGGGATCGAGGCGGTCGTGCTCACGCCACGGCTCGGGGACTTCAACGAGGATCTCCGGCTGCTCGGCTTCGACGCCCTTGCGGCCCATCTGCGTCTACAGGTCGCCTCGGAGGACGTCGCCCGCTTCATGTCCCTGGCGGTCTGATCGACTGGCAAGGGAAGGTGCGGCAGGGCGGTGCGTGACAGGCTGCGATCATGGCGCGAGACCTCCGGGGTCGAGAGGCCACACCCACGGCCTTCTGAGAGGGCGATCGGGCGTCAGCCGGGCCGGACAGGCAATGCCTGCGGCCGACGATTTTCCGCCGCGCCCCCGTGGGGCGCTTTGCATCGCGAGGCAAAATCGCCGGCCTCCAGCATCCTCCACAGTGTTCCGGCCCTTCGCTTTGCTGCGGGTGCAGGTCCGGCCCGCCCGTCGCCTTCGTCGCCATGAAGGCCGCGATGGGCGCGGCCACACCGCGAAGGAAAGTCGCCATGACCGATGGACACGACACCGCATACGAGCCGCACCACGATTCCTCTCCGACCGATCACCTGCTTCAGGAACTCCAGCTCTACGGCTACCGTCCCTTCGAAGACGAACCCGACCCGCGACCGCTTCCGGAAGGCCGCGTCATCGCCGGCAGCATCGCCGACATCTTCGACGCCCTCGTGGTGGCGCTCTCCGACACCCGCCTCGAACCAGATCTGGAAGAATTGCTCTGGGGCACGGTCAACCTCTTCCATCGCGCCACCGACCGGATCGAACGCGAACTCGACGACAACGAGATCGCCCAGCGGCGCCTCCAGCGCGAACAGGATGGCTCGGAGGTCAAGTCTGTCGAACTCGAACGCCTGACGGCACAGGGCCAGACCCTTCTCGAACGGCGCAACGCCTTCGAACTGATGCGCGACCAGGCCGCCGAGCACTTCGAGCGCAACACCCACTCGATCTGGCGGCCGCGCACCGGCTCGATGGTCAACCATCGCAACCTCACCGCCGCGATGATCGACAGCCGCGATTTCCTCGCCGCGAAGCGTCGCACCGAGGCCGAGGTGCTCCTGCCTCCCGGCCCGAAGGTTGCCTTCACCGGCGGTCTCGATTTCAACGATCACCGCCTGATCTGGGCCAGGCTCGATCAGGTCCACGCCAAGCATCCGGGCATGGTGCTGCTGCACGGTGGAAGCCCGAAGGGCGCCGAACTCATTGCCGCCAAATGGGCCGACAACCGCAAGGTGCCACAGATCGCCTTCAGGCCTGACTGGACCAAACACGGCAAGGCCGCCCCGTTCAAGCGCAACGACGCGATGCTCGATGTTCTGCCGGTCGGCGTCCTCGTCTTCCCCGGCACCGGGATTCAGGAAAACCTCGCCGACAAGGCCCGGAAACTCGGTATCCCCGTCATGAAGTTCGATGGCGGCGCATAACGCGCCGCCGCCTCGCGGCAGCAATAATTGTCTTTACGAGAAAAACGCTCTCGTTCAGAATACATCAGCATTCTTGCAGAACCGGCGAAGCAGCATAGTCGCAGGCGGAGCGTATCTCCCGGCAGCCTGTCGTGATCCTCAACCGTTTGCACGGAGGCTTTCATGACGCTGATTCTGCTCGCCATCTCCCTGACGATCGCGTTTTGCGTGCTCGCCTATAACCTCGCGATCTACGCCTTGCCCTTCGCGGCCGGTTTGACCGCGTTTCAATATGCCTATGCGGCGGATGCAAGTTCTCTCATCTCCGGCCTTGCCGCCATCAGCGCCGCGCTCGGCTCGATCGCGTTGGTCATCGCCGTCGTCGGTTTCGCGAAAAATCCGGCTCTGCGTCTTGTCGCGCTGGCGATCTTCGCCATTCCCGCCGTGATCGCCGGCACCACGGTTGTCCACGGCATCGCCAAGCACATGATCGACGGAGGTCTCGTCCTCAATCTGCTGTGCGGCGCTGGCGGTCTATTCATCGGCATCGCGGCGATGATTAATCTCTACGCGGTCGGAACGGCCGTCCTTACGCGCTGAGGCAACGGCCGCGATCCTGCGCTCCCACGAGACACCCCGAAGGCTTTCGCCGCTGGCTTCCGATATCCCGTTCAGAACAAGAACGACCGTGTCAGGGACGCGTTCGCCCGCACGTTCGATCCGCATCGCCCGTTTCGAAAAGCGTCGTCTGACAGCGAATCCCGCAGCCGTAGCGATCACCGCCCCCCGGGGTGGCCTGTCCTATATTAGTGCGGAGATAGTCGTGAACACCTTCATCCCGCCCCATGCAGATCCGCATGCATCTCCTCTTCGCGCTGATACGGTGGGGCAGCGCCATGCGCCCGAAACCCGATAGCTTTACCGATCTCGTCCCAACCTGCCTTTCCTGCAACGACGCATGAGGAGGCTAAGAGGGTTCTGAATGGTGTGTCCGCGTGGCGGATGGGCCTGATCGGGCGCCTTTGCCAGCAAGGCCGATGGTTTGGCTGCGTGTCGTCTCCCGGCTTTCGAGAGGCGCCAATTCCTCCGACTGACTGATCCCCTAAGTCCGTTCTGTTTCCACCAGCAACCCCCGCGGCTCCGAACCGTGTTGGCGCTACGCGCCTGCCCGCACCACTTCGGGCCTTAGGGGTCAAGCTGGCGCCGAAAGCGCCAGTGCAGGAGTCTCCCGACGGCCTTGGCCGGGTCTCGTCGGAGGGAATGGTCCCTCCGGGAAGCAACGGAGACTTACCATGCAGAACATCGTCATTCTCGCCGGCAACATCGGTCAGGCCCCTGAAACCCGCACCACCAACGGCGGCACCGACATCACCCACTTCACACTCGCCACCTCGCGTCCCCGCTACTCGGAAGGCAGGGTCATCCGGGACGTGAACGGCTACCGGGTCCAGGACACCGAATGGCATCGTATCACCGCCTTCAACGGCCTCGGCAAGACGATCCAGCAACATTGCGAAAAGGGGATGAAGGTTCTGGTGCGCGGCCGCATCCACTACACGAAATGGACCGACCAGCAGGGCGTTGATCGCTACGGCTGCGAGATCATCGCCGAGACGGTGGACTTCCTGAGCCGGGCGAAGCAGACCCAGAACGACGACGGCAATACCGTCGATGACGACGAGATCCCGTTCTAACGGGCGGGATACCGGAAAGCCCGGCGGCGAAAGCCGCCGGGCTTTTCCATGTTCGCGTCGGATCGCGGCTGCCACGCGCTTCCCTTTCTGGCCATGGGCGCCGAAGTCCCATCCGGCTCAGGCGAAAAACCGCGCCCGACTCCATTCCCACCATTTCGGCTGCGGACATGCAGCGGCGCCCCATCTCGACGGCGTCGCAACGTCAGGGTGAAGGCAGGGCCACGGCAGCGCCCAACGCGAGGATTTCCGCTCCGGTCGGCGGGCACCATCCCCGTTCTTTGAGGCTGACCCTGGTTTCAATCCCGGCCTCGTGGGGTCAACCCTCATGGGGTCCGCTACGCGAAGCGTGCGGTCAGGTCGGCTTTGCCTCTCTGATGACCCCGGCCGCGACCGAAACACCTCGGGCGCCTGTCGAGCGGGGATGGTCCCCGCCTCCAGACAGGAGCTACGAAAATGTCCCTCGCAGACGCTCACGCCTTCGCCTTCAGCCTCGCCGCCACCCTGATGGTCACGATCATCATCTACCGCGCCGGCGACGGCACCATGAGCGTCATGCCCGCCGCCGAATATGATGGGGATGCCGACACCATCGTCGGCGAGATCGATCCGTTCGCCTGAGCCGGATGGGGCTTCGGCCCCGCCTTCGGCATGGCGGCACGACCGAATCAGTCGTCGGCCGACTACTCTCGTCGCAGCGCTTCGAGGTGACTTTCGGCTGGATGGAGGCGCCAAGAACGACTATTATAGTCGTAGTTCTGGCAGGTGCGTTCGCGTCGGTGGGAGGTGATCATGCATGATCACTTCCCGACAATCGCGGGCCGCACGCGCGTTGCTGGGTTGGACGCAGGAGACGCTCGCTGACAAGGCCCGCATATCGCTGACCGCGTTGAAACGCCTCGAATCCGAAAGCGACCTCGAGGTTTACGAAACGACGCGCGATCAGGTGCGCAGGGCCTTTGAAGCGGCAGGGATCGTTCTGCTCTCCACCGACAAAGGGCAAGGGGTTCTGCTGCATCATGACACGTCTAACCGCCAGGCCCATCGATAGTCGTTCCGCGCCATCGGGCCATGCACCATCATTCCAAGATGCACGCACCGGGCGATGGTTAAAATATCGTAACCATGCCAATGTCCGGCGATGACGGAACCATCGACATTCGCGTTCCTGGATGAGCCGCCGATAAGTCGGCGGCTCACCAGCTATGACCGCGAGCATATGGTTCTCTATTTGCGGCTACTCGATGCGGCGCGTGACGGCGCCGATTGGCAGGAAGCCGTTCAAATCCTGTTCGGCCTCGATCCACAAAGCAATCCGCATCGCTGTCGTCGGATCCACGACACTCACCTTGCGCGTGCCCGTTGGATGACCGAGCACGGTTATCGCGAGTTGGTGCGCGAAAGTCAGTGTCACTGATCCACGCGATGCCGCTGCGGCATCGCCCCCGCCAAACTTCGCGGCTTCAGCATCACAATCGTTCCGGGAATGCTGGCTCCTCCGCAAATTGACGGAGGAAGGACTGACCATGGTACCGGACGCTTCAGGATGGCGCTCCTCGGCGCTCTACCTCCACGTTGACGGGCTTGCTGCCTCTGACATCGCTTGGGAATGGCTCCGTCGCAACGAAACGTATGATCATGATTTCGATGCGTACTCGCGCAACAAGGAAAATCCTCAATCGCTGACCGACAGGATTCGGCAGCGTTGGGGACTGCGATTTCCCGCTTGATCCGCAGCAAGCTCCTCCCAAGGCGCAGGTGTTCTGGCTTCCGCATGCCGACACCAGCACAGTCGTGCTGGCGGCGGCTCCTCCGATCTTCTCTTTGGATCGCGATGTACGAGCCGCATTCGATATCGCTCAATCGATCGAACAGGGTGGCGAAACGCTCCTCCTCTACGAGCTGAGCAAGAATCAGCACCTCCAGCTCATCCTGCCCGCCGGCCATTCGCCTGCGGTTCCTTTGGTTGCCATGGTTCCGATCGGTCTGGAAGGATTTGATCGGGTAGAGTCCATTTACCGCCTTCTTGCATCGCTCTACGGCCGCGCTGTGCCGCCGGACACGCGCCTCACGCGGCAGAAACGCAGACGGATGCGCCATATGCTGCAAGCGTTCGACGGGTTCCGGGATGGCGCCACCCAACAGGAGATCGCCCGGATCATCTTCCGTCTTCCGCGGATGAAGCGGGATGACTGGCAGATATCCTCGGTTCGCCATACCGTCATGGCTTTGCTTCGCGATGCCCACGCGATGGCTGCTGGAGGCTATCGAACGCTGCTGCGCCACCGGCGATCCCAGGGTTCGCGAACCAGGCGAACCGAAAACGATCAACAATGAAGTCACAACGTCGCCGTTGCATGATCGTAGGACTCCTGCGGATGCGTTGCCCGCTTCTCGCGAACCGCTGACGTACAAGGCCGACAGCGAAACGCTTCTCACAAAATTCCTCCCATCCGCCGCGAACACGTCTTTGCTGTCCACCCGCCCCGGGGGACTCGGCGGACGTGATGTGGGATTTCAGGTCCCCCTAAAATCCCACTCCATCTCACCTGTTTCGCTTCGCCATCGTGGTCTTCGCCCGCCGCTGATTTCCAGCGGCTCACGTGAACACCACGAAAGGCCGATCCATGCGACCCGAACTCGCCGTTCTCCCGCCGCGCTTTCTGCGCACCAAGGAAGCCGCCGAATTCCTCGGCCTGTCCGCCCGGACACTGGAAAAGCACCGGACCTACGGAACCGGCCCGGCCTACCGAAAGCTCGGCGGCCGCGTCGTCTATGCCATCGACGATCTCGAAGCCTGGGCCGATCGCGGCGCCGTCACCTCGACCTCCGATCCCCGCGGATCGGTTCTTCCCGCCAAGCGCCAGTCGCCGACGTCGCCGGCGCGCGCAGGACGATACGCACGCTGACGGCGCACGATTTCCCGAATGGCGGCGCGGCATCAGTCCTCTTCGGAGCGCGGACAGCTCAATCTGTTCCGGGCGCTCCCCGGCGATTTCGCGCCACGAGACGCGCAGGATCTCATGGCCTATCCGTTCTTCTCCCTCGCCAAGTCGAAACGCATCGCACCCATCGATTTCAAGGCAGGCGATGTGACCATCCGTGTCGAGGCCGTGCCCGATCACGGCATGGCGACCATCTGGGATGCCGACATCCTGATCTGGGCCGCGAGCCAGATCGTTGAGGCGCGCGACGCGGGCTTGCGCACTTCCCGGCTCATGGCGACGACGCCCTATGAGATTCTCACCTTCGTCGGCCGCGGTGTATCGCTGCGCGATTACCAGCGCCTGAAGGCCGCGCTCGACCGGCTCCAATCCACCACCGTCGCGACCTCGATCCGCCAACCGGCGGAAGGCCGTCGGCATCGCTTCTCGTGGATCAACGAGTGGCAGGAGCGAACCGATCGCGACGGTCGCCCTGTCGGCGTCGAGCTGATCCTGCCGGACTGGTTCTATCGCGCCGTTCTCGATGACGCGCTCGTTCTCACCATCGACCGCGCCTATTTCGATCTGACCGGCGGGCTCGAACGCTGGCTCTACCGCGTCGTGCGTAAACACGGCGGCCGCCAGTCCTTCGGCTGGAGCTTCGACTTCGCCCACCTGCACCGGAAATCCGGCAGCCTCTCGCCGCTGAAGCATTTCGCCTACGACCTGCGCGACATCATCCGCCGCCAGCCCCTGCCTGGCTACCGGCTCGCCATCACACAGCAGGTGGGTGGTCCCGAACTGCTCACCTTCGTCGCAACCGATCCAACCTTTTTCACCCCGCCGCGCCCGCGACGGAAGCCGTCAACGCGCTTTGGGGACAAGCTGTGAATTCACTCGTGCTATCGGGGACCGCCCCTATCGTGCCATCAGGGACCCGATCCTCGTGCTATCGGGGACCGGAATCGACGATTCATCGCCGAGATTCAAAGGCTTGCGACGGCCGTAACTTCTCTAACCTAGATTCCTTCGGAATCTTTCTAACGCCCCCGCACTTTTGCACGCCTGCGGATAACCTCCGCAACGATGGCGCAAAGGCTGGAAACGGCTGGCAATCCGCCGCTGTTTTGCTCCTTAAATCGGAGACTCGTTTTCCTTTAATCGTGAACTGGCTCTGCCGGTTCACGGTCGGAGGCGCGCCATGATCGTGGCGCTCCTCAATCAAAAAGGTGGTGTCGGCAAGACGACACTCGCGCTGCATCTCGCAGGCGAATGGGCCGGCAAGGGGAAGCGGGTCACGCTGATCGACGCGGACCCGCAGGGCTCGGCTCTCGACTGGTCGCAACAACGCGCCCGTGAACGCTCGCCGCGTCTGTTCGGTGTCGTGGGCCTGGCGCGCGACACCCTTCATCGTGAGGCGCCCGAGTTGGCGCGCGACGTCGATCATGTCGTGATCGACGGTCCGCCGCGTGTCGCCGGCCTCATGCGTTCGGCGCTGCTCGCAGCCGATCTCGTGCTGATCCCGGTGCAGCCGTCTCCGCTCGACGGTTGGGCCTCGGCGGAGATGCTCGCGCTTCTGAACGAAGCTCGCATTTATCGCCCCGGCCTTGCCGCGCGGTTTGTCCTCAACCGTTGCGGCGCGCGCACTGTCATCGCTCGCGAGACGGCCGAGACGCTGGCCGATCACGATCCGCCGGTGCTGCGCACGGCGATCGGGCAGCGCGTCATCTACGCCGACGCCGCGCAGTCGGGCCGGCTCGCCTTCGAGATCGATGACGACGGTCCCGCCGCGCGCGAGATCGCCGCGCTCGCCAGCGAGATCGAGCAACTTCGCATCGGGAGGATCGCATCATGACGATCCTCACCGGCGATTGCCGCGACCTTATGCCGGCGCACGGCCCGTTCGATCTGATCCTCGCCAATCCGCCCTATGGCGATACGTCGCTCGCCTGGGACCGGCGGGTCGAAGGCTGGATCACGCGCGCTCGCGAGGCGCTGCACCCGACCGGCACGTTGTGGGTGTTTGGCTCGCTGCGATGCTTCATGGCGACCGCCAACCGCTTCGCCGACGCCGGCTTGCGCATCGCCCAGGAAATCGTCTGGGAGAAACAGAACGGCTCCAGCTTCCATGCCGATCGCTTCAAGCGCGTGCATGAGTTGGCCGTCCAGTTCTATCCAACTGAGACGCCGTGGCGCGACATCTACAATGATGTGCAGACGACGCCCGATGCGACGGCGCGCACCGCGCGACGCAAGCAACGTCCGCCGCATACCGGCCAGATCGATGCCGGCCACTATCTCAGTTATGACGGCGGGCCAAGGCTCATGCGCTCCGTCATCTACGTGCGCAATTGTCATGGTCGCGCGATCCATCCGACCGAGAAACCGTCAGCGCTTCTCGAAATTCTGATCCGCACGAGCTGCCCCGCAGGCGGCCTGGTCGACGATTGGTTCGCCGGTTCCGGCGCGGCCGGTGAAGCCTGCCGGCTCAGCGGCCGTCGTTGTCTCGGCTGCGACATCGATGCCGTCATGGCTGAGCGCGCCCGCGCGCGCATCGCAACCCTGCTGCTGTTCCATGGTGGAGGCGCGGCATGACGGAGCGCGCCGACAAACGCCGGTTTGTGTCCCGGCCGGGCAATCCCGAAAAATGGATCAGAGCGACTGAGCCGCAACCGACCGGCATTGCTGCCGACAATGCGTTCACCGCCCGCCTGACCATCGACATCACGCCTGAGCTGCGCGGTCGCATCAAGGTCGCGGCCTTTCGGCGCGGGATCACCGTTGCGGACATGCTGCGCGAACTGCTCGCGCGCGAATTTCCACCCATCGCGGGAGACCAGCCATGACCGGCAGAGCGGTCCATCGCGCGCATAGCCGTCCGCTGCCGGACGGGCCTGCGCCGTTCACGACATTGGTCGAACTGACCTTCCAGAAACAGAAGATCGAGCACTGGATCAGGTTCGGCCGCAAGAATTACGAACAGATCCTCGACCGTCGCCGCAGTATCGTCGGCTTCGCGCCGAACAGCATCTTCGCCTTCGTCCGCTGGGCGGCGGGCGAGTACGGCACGATCATCTCGCGCATCGACATCGTGCGCGCGGTGCGCCGCGGCGAGCCGTTCCAGACGCTGCCCTTCGTTCGTCCCGGCGGCGACATCCTGCTCAAGCTCGAAGGCTGGCGACAAGTCGAGCGCGTGCTGCAGGCGATCGACGCGATCGAGCGTCTCGGCATCGATCCCGCAGCGGTCTCGCCCGACCACTGGCGGCATGTTCACAACCGAATGACCGCCGGCCAGGAACCTCGCGCCTACACGCCAGACCAGCATCGCGCCTACCTGCTGCGCCGAAAGGTCGAGCCATGACGCGCTTTGGCTTGATTGTCACGACCGCGCTTGCGGCGATGGGCGTCGGCTATCCCGGCCTCACGCCGATGCCGATCAAGCTGATCTGGAACGCATCGGCCAGCGCGCCGATCGGCTTCTACTCGATCGCCTTCGAGGGACCGTTCGAAGTTACCGATCTGGTCGCCGTCGATGCACCGGAACCACTCGCCACCTTCCTCGCCGAACGCGGCTATCTGCCGAAGGGCGTGCCGCTGCTGAAGCGTATCCTCGCCGTGTCAGGGCAGACGGTTTGCCGCTCGAACCTCGCCATTACCGTCGATGGCGTCAATGTCGGCGTGGCGCGCGACCGCGATCGCGCTGGCCGCGATCTTCCAGTCTGGCAGGGCTGCCGCCGCATCGCGACCGGCGAAGTCTTTCTCATGAACTGGCAGGTCAACGACAGTCTCGACGGCCGCTATTTCGGCCTGACCTCCACCGACCAGATCATCGGCCGCGCCGTCCCGCTGTGGACCGACGAGGACGGCGACGGTCGCTTTCAATGGCGCGCCCCGACGCGCTGACCGCCTTTCCTTCGGCGGGAGCGGTGCTCGCCGATGGCTTTCCTAACACCACCGCATGGAGACCATCATGCCGCAAATCGGACAGTTCACGCGCGAGGAATCCCGCATCATCGGGCGCATCGAGACATTCACGCTTTTCCACGACATCGTCATCGTTCCGGCCGATCCGTCGGATGCGGAGAATGCGCCGGACTACCGCGTCCATGACCACGATCCAGGCGCCCGGGACATCGGCCCGGAGATCGGCGCGGGCTGGAACCGCACCGGCGAGAAGGCCGGCGAATATATCGCGCTGGTGATCGACGATCCGGGGTTGGCGCAGCCGATCCGCGCCAACCTGTTCCGTGACGACGATGCCGGCAACACATGGTCGTTGCACTGGTCGCGTCAACGCGATCGCGGCGAGAAGGATTGAGCGATGCCTGCTCGCCGTTCACTGAGGAGCCATCTGAATGTGTCCGGGCTGCATCGCGCAGCCCGGCGCATGGCTCTTCTTCTCCTTTCCGGCCTTGCCGTCGCGAACGTCATGCCGGCGATCACGATGGCGCAGAGCTTAGCCGTCACATCGGCCTTGGCCAGCGATCCCTATGCCACCCATATCACTGAGGCCGCGACGCGCTTCCGCTTGCCGGCCGTTTGGATTCGCGCCGTCATGCGCACGGAAAGCGCTGGCGATCCGCGCGCCATCTCGTCGAAGGGCGCGATGGGGCTGATGCAGATCATGCCTGCGACATGGGCGGAGCTACGCGCTCGCCATCGTCTCGGCGCCGATCCCTATAACGTGCGTGACAATATCATCGCGAGTAGCGGCTATATCCGCGAGCTGCTCGACCGCTATGGATCGCCGGGCTGGATCGCGGCCTATAATGCCGGTCCCGGTCGCTACGACGAGGCGTTGAGCGGCCGTCCGCTACCGGCGGAAACCCGCGCCTATGTCGCCACTGTCGCGTCGGCCATCGGCTCCGGCGGGGCAGTAATGGCGCCTGTCGATCCGCTCGCCTGGACCCGCTCGCCGCTGTTCATCACGCAGCCGGATCGCAGATCGGCTGTCGATTCCATTCCGGCTGAACGTTCATCCGTCACCGCTCCGAACGCAGCCCCGGCACGTGATCTCTCCGCTATCGTTCCACGATTGAGCGACCTGTTCGTCGCGCGCTCGGGCGACAGGACCACGCCATGAGCCTGTCCGGCATCTGTCGCATGGTCTCGGGTTCCCGCGTGTCATGGCGTGCAGGGAGGGTGGAGGCAGGCAAAACGACCGAAAGAGGGCAAGGTAAAAGCCCATGCCCGGATCAACACAAGCCATTGGTATGGCTTGTGTTTCCGTGGGCATGGCGGTCGGTCGCGGGCATGCTGCCCGGATTTTGCGAGCGTTTTCAACGCTTCGATATGCACGGGGCGATTTGCGCGCTGATCGGAGCGCCGACATGAGCGAGCGCGACAGCGACTTCCGCATCAAGCCGGGCCGCATCCGTTCGACGCGCGCGCCGAGGACAAAGAGCTACGTCAATCAGGTGCTCGCCGCCGCGCAGCGCGCCGGCCATATGCCCAGTGGAGCGCTGGCGGGCAAAGCTGGCCGGCGCCTCGGCCACTCGACCTTCGGGCGTGGCCGCAACGTCTTCGGCCGCTCCCGTATCTTCTCCCCGCAGCGCCGCGTCGTCGTCAAGGCGCGCATCGCCCGCCATCAGGGCAAGGCGTATCGCTCGGCGCCGCTGACCAGCCATGTCGGCTACCTCAAGCGCGAGGGCGTGAGCCGCGACGGAGATAAAGGCGTCATGTTCGACGCCGGGACTGATCGCGCCGATGATCTGGCCTTCGCCGAGCGATGCAAGGACGACCGGCATCATTTCCGGTTCATCGTCTCGCCCGAGGACGCGGCCGAGATGACCGACCTCAAAGCGTTCACCCGCGACCTCGCCCGGCAGATGGAAGCCGATCTCGCCACGCGCCTCGACTGGATCGCCGTCGATCACTGGAACACCGACAATCCCCATGTACATCTCCTGGTGCGCGGCGTCGACGAGACTGGCGCCGATCTCGTGATCTCGCGCGACTATATCAGCCGGGGCCTGCGCTCCCGCGCCATGGACCTGGTCGACATCGAACTCGGCCCGAAGCCCGAACACGAAATCCGCAACGCACTGGAAAAGGAAATCACCACTGAGCGCTGGACCCGCATCGATGGCGAGATTCAACGCGCCGCCGACGAAACCGGCTTCATCGATCTGCGCCATGAGCGGCAGAGCGCTTCAGATCCCGAACTGCGCCGCCTCATGGTCGGCCGCCTCCAGCATCTCGAGAAGATGGACCTCGCGTTCGAGAGTGAGCCCGGCCAGTGGACGGTCGGACTTGGAGCCGAACGCACGCTGCGCGATCTCGCTATCCGCGGCGACATCATCAAGACCATGCACCGCGCCTTCGCCGGGCGCGACCAGGATCGCGGCTTTTCCGATTTCGTGATCGACGGCGACGCAGTCGAAGCTCCGATCATCGGTCGTCTGGTCGATCGCGGGCTGCATGACGAGCTGCGCGGTGAAGCCTATGCCGTCATCGATGGCGTCGACGGGCGCGCGCATCATGTCCGCTTTCGCAACATCGACGCCCTTGAACGCGCTCCGGCCAATGGCGGCATCGTCGAGGTTCGCCGCTTCGGTGGCCCCGAGGATGAACGTCCGACCCTCATGCTCGCGACGCGCTCCGATCTCGATCTTCAGGCGCAGGTCACGGCGCCCGGCGCGACCTGGCTCGATCATCGCCTTGTCGAGCGCGAGGCGATGCCACTCGCACAATCAGGCTTCGGGCAGGAGGTACGCGACGCCATCCATGCGCGGGCCGATCATCTCGCCGATCAGGGACTGGCGCGCCGCGACGGCCAGCGCATCGTCATGCAGCGCGATCTTCTCACGACGCTGCGTCGGCGCGAACTCGATGCCGTCGGCGAGAAGCTCGCGACCGAGACCGGCTTGCCGCATGTGAAGATACAGGCCGGCGAGTACGTCGCCGGCACCGTGCGCCAGCGCCTAACGCTCTCCTCTGGCCGCTTCGCTATGATCGACGACGGGCTCGGCTTCCAGCTCGTCCCCTGGTCCCGCGACCTCGAACGCAAGCTCGGTCAACACGTCGCCGGTGTCGCCAAGGACGGGGGCGGCATCGAATGGGCGATCGGCCGGAAGCGCGATCTCGGCATCTGACAATCGTAGAAAGGATCCCGCCATGTCCGCGACCAAAATCCTCTGGGAGCAGATTCTCGTCGTCACCCTCATCGTGCTCGCCACCACCTGGGGCGCCACGCAATATGTCGCCTGGCAGCTCGGATTTCAGGCGCAGCTCGGAACACCCTGGTTCAAACTCGGCGGCGTATCCGTCTACTATCCGCCAGCTTTTTTCTGGTGGTGGTATTTCTACGACGCTTATGCGCCGGACATCTTCACGGAAGGCGCCTTCATCGCAGCGTCCGGCGGCTTCATCGCCATCGCTGTCGCCATCGGCATGTCGGTCTGGCGCGCCCGCGAGGCCAAGAATATCCAGACCTACGGTTCGGCGCGATGGGCCGAGAAGAAGGAGGTGGCCGCGGCGGGGCTGCTCGGCGCCGACGGCGTGGTGCTGGGGCGGCTGGAGCAGGATTACCTGCGCCATGACGGACCGGAGCATGTCCTGTGTTTCGCGCCGACGCGTTCCGGCAAAGGCGTTGGCCTGGTGGTGCCCTCGCTTCTGACCTGGCCGGGCTCGGCCATCGTCCATGACATCAAGGGCGAGAACTGGCAGCTCACCGCCGGCTTTCGCTCCC
>CALMZE010000222.1 GCA_937870585.1 uncultured Sphingomonadales bacterium
CCCCCGCGCACGACGATCACAAGATCGGGACAATCCGGCCCCTGCATCGCGGAAAAGCCATTCACGGCTGCGGCCACCTGCGCGGCACTGCCATTGCCCTGCACCAGCACCGGCCAGACGATGACGCGCGTGGGGCAGCGATCCTCCAGACGGTGAAGAATATCGCGGATCACCGCGCCAGTGGGCGACGTCACCACACCGATGGTGCGCGGCATGTAGGGGAGCCGCCGCTTCTTCTCAGGCGCAAACAGTCCTTCGGCGGCCAGCCGCGCCTTCAATTTCTCCAGCAGAGCCAGCAGCGCGCCTTCGCCCGCAATCTCCATGCTGTCCATGACGATCTGATAGTTGGAGCGCCCCGGATAGGTGGTGAGCTTGCCGGTGGCGATCACTTCCACTCCGTCTGACGGGACGAACGCCAGACGCGCCGCATTGCCCTTCCACATCACCCCGTCGATCCGCGCATCGGCATCCTTCAGGCTGAGATAAAGATGGCCGGAAGCCGCCCGCTTGAACCCCGATATCTCGCCGCGAATGCGGACATGGCTGAACCCGCTTTCCACATGCCGCTTCAGCCGCGCCGAAATTTCCGAAACAGAAAGCGCGTTCGCGTTGTCGCCGCGCCGCTCCTCGGCTAACAGGCGGCCCGGTTCTTCTTCAAAGGGCGAATTCTCAGCCATGAACATCCTTCTGATCGGCAGCGGCGGGCGCGAACATGCGCTGGCATGGAAGCTCGCGCAATCTCCGCTCCGCGATACCCTCTACGCGACACCGGGCAACCCCGGCATTGCCGAACATGCGCAACTGGTGGCGCTGGATGTGAGCGATCATGGCGCGGTCATCACTTTTTGCGATGAGAATGACGTGGATCTGGTCGTGGTCGGCCCCGAAGGCCCGCTGGTCGATGGCCTCGCCTCCTCGCTGCGGATTGCGGAAATCGCCGTGTTCGGGCCAGATCGGGAGGCCGCGCAGCTCGAAGGCTCAAAGGGGTTCGTGAAAGATCTCTGCGCTCGGGAGAATATCCCGACAGCAGCCTATGCGCGGCATTCATCCAAGGACGCCGCATTGGCTGACCTGACGCGCTTCGGCCTGCCGGTCGTCATCAAGGCGGACGGTCTGGCTGCGGGCAAGGGCGTGATTATCGCCGAAACAGAAGCAGAAGCGCGCGACGCCATCGAGTTCATGTTCTCCGGCGGATTTGGAGAGGCCGGCGCGGAAGTTGTGATTGAAGAGTTCATGGTCGGCGAGGAGGCCAGCTTCTTTGCCATTACCGATGGCACCAACGTCATCCCCTTCGGCTCCGCGCAGGATCACAAGCGCGTCGGCGATGGCGATACCGGGCCGAACACCGGCGGCATGGGGGCTTACTCTCCCGCTCCAGTGCTGACGCCCACGCTGGAAGCCCAGGTGATGGAAACCATTATCAAGCCAACAGTCGCCGCGCTCGCCCGCGATGAGATGCCCTATCAGGGCGTGCTCTTCGCCGGGCTGATGCTGACCAGCGAAGGCCCCAAGCTGATCGAATATAATTGCCGCTTCGGCGATCCTGAATGTCAGGTGCTGATGACCCGGCTGGACAGCGATCTGGTGACGCTTCTCCATGCGGCTTCGCAAGAGAATGGACTTGCGGGCATGGCTCCGGTCAAGCTGTCTGGTGATAGCGCGCTGACTGTGGTCATGGCCGCCAACGGCTATCCCGGCACGCCGGAAAAGGGCGGACGGATCACTCTGCCTGCCACCGATGGCGCAACCAAGATTTTCCACGCAGGCACGGCGGAGCAAGGCGGCGCGCTGGTCGCGAGTGGCGGGCGCGTGCTCAATGTGACCGCGCGCGGGAAGAGTGTGACCGAAGCGCAGGCGCGCGCTTATGCTGCGGTGGATGCGGTGGATTTCCCGACCGGCTTTTGCAGGCGCGATATTGGCTGGCGCGAGGTGGCGCGGGAACAGGGCTGAAATCAACGCCTCACCAGCAAACACCGATCCCGCCCGCCCAGATCGCGCCTCACAAGCACAGACAGGCCCTGCGCTGCAAAAAGCGCGCTGACGGCTTCGGCCTGCGTGTAGCCGATCTCTACACACGCACAGCCCTCAGGAGCCAGCAGCCGCGCGATCTGGGGGGCGAGGCGGCGGTAGTCGTCCAAGCCTTCCGGCCCGGCAAACAGCGCGCTGTGCGGTTCGTTCAGCACTTCGGGTGCCAAAGCCGCATCGCTTTCCACATAAGGCGGATTGCAGAGGATCAGATCATAGCGTCCGGAAAGCCCCGCCCCCCAATCGCCCTGCTCAAATCTGGCCTGGCGAGAGAGGCAGAGCGCGTCCGCATTGCGCCGGGCATAATCGAGCGCCACTTCAGACGCATCGACGCCAAGCCCTTGTGCGTTCTGAAATTCATACAGTGCGGCGAGCAGCAGCGTGCCCGGCCCGGTGCCGAGATCGAGGATGGTCGCGGGCGGGCGGGCCGCGAAATGTTCCAGCGCCGCTTCGATCAGCGTTTCACTGTCCGGTCGCGGGATCAGCACGCCGGGGCCGACGGCGAGCGTGATCGTCCAGAAATCGCGGCGGCCAGTGATATAGGCCAAGGGCTCATGCGCCATCCGCCTCTCAATCAGCGCCGCGAAACCGGCTGGCACATGATCAGGCGGATCAAGGATCAGCCGGTCTCGCGTGATCCCCAAGGCGTGGGCGAGGAGCAGTTCGGCATCAAGCCGGGGCGTATCGGTGATGGTCGCAAGGCGTGCGGTGGCAGCGATCAGCGCTTGTCTGACTTGGCTCTCCACTACCCCAAACTCCGTTCGTGCTGAGCATGTTGGTGCCGAAGGCGTTGCGAAGCAACAACCACTGATTTTTCTACGGCCCATGTTTGCGAGAAGGGCAGCCCTTCGACAAGCTCAGGGCGAGCGGTCCCTCACGAGATCACCCCTCATCCAGCCCGGCCAGCCGTTCTGCCTCATCCGCCGTCACGAGCGCGTTCACCAATTCCTCCATCTGCCCCATCAGGATTTCGGGAAGCCTGTGGAGCGTCAGGTTGATCCGGTGATCGGTCACGCGGCCTTGCGGGAAGTTATAGGTGCGGATGCGCTCGGACCGGTCGCCCGACCCCACCATGGATTTGCGCGCGCCTGAGCGTTCATTGTGCAGCTTTTCGCGCTCTGCCTCATAAAGCCGCGTGCGCAGCACCTGCATCGCCTTGGCGCGGTTCTTGATCTGGCTGCGTTCATCCTGCTGGATGACGACTAGCCCTGTGGGAATATGCGTGATCCGCACGGCGCTGTCCGTGGTGTTCACGCCTTGCCCGCCGGGGCCGGAGGAGCGATAAATGTCGATCCGCAGATCCTTGTCTTCAATCTGCACATCCACCTCTTCGGCTTCGGGCAGCACGGCGACGGTCGCCGCAGACGTATGGATGCGCCCACCCGCTTCAGTGGCTGGCACGCGCTGCACGCGATGAACGCCGCTTTCAAACTTCAGCTTGGCAAACACACCCTGCCCTGAAACCGAAGCGACCACTTCCTTAAAGCCGCCCACATCGCTTTCGGTGGAAGAAATCAACTCCATCTTCCACCCCTGCAATTCGGCATAGCGCGAATACATGCGGAAGAGATCGCCCGCAAACAGCGCCGCTTCATCGCCGCCCGTGCCTGCGCGCACTTCGAGCATGGCGGAGCGTTCATCGGCTGCATCCTTGGGCAGCAATGCGATGGCGAGCTTATGCTCGGCGTCCGGCAGGCGTTCCTTGATGGTGGCGAGTTCCTCCTCGGCCATCGCCTTCATTTCGGGATCGGCCAACATCGCATCGAGATCAGCCAGTTCGCGCCGCAGCGCCTGCACTTCGCCCGCGATCCTGGCTACAGGATCAACCTCGGCATATTCCTTGGAGAGCGCAACAAACTGATCGGCGGGCAAATCCCCCGTCGCCATGCGATCCTGAATATCATCGCGCCGCGCCAATATGGCGGCAATGCGGTCGTTGGTGACGATGGTCATGCGGGCTGCCTCCGATTTGGGTTCGGGGCTGCCCGATTTTGGCATTCAACAACAATGCGTATCACGGCAGATTCCATATTCCTCAGAACGTCTGTGGCAGGAATGTGGAGCGTCGCAAACCCGTTTCGCGCCAGCCAGTTGGTTCTGATTTCGTCACGTTCAGGCTGATCGCCCCTGTTATGCGCCTCGCCATCCACTTCAATGTCCAGTCGCGCCTTGATGCACGCAAAGTCGAGCACATAGGGACCAACCGGATGCTGCTTCCTGAAGATGTAGCCACCGGGACGGGCTTTTAGCTGCTGCCACAACAGGACTTCCGGCAGGGACATGCTTTTCCGCAAGGACCGCGCCCTGCGAATCGTTCCATCTGGCGCACCCAGCGAGCGGTGCTTGCGCGGCTGATCCGAACCTCGCACTCAAAATCCTCCCCGGAACGGGGAGGTGCCGACCGCAGGGCGGCGGAGGGGCCGGGTTGGCACAGTGCCCATGCCCGGAAGCGGATTCGCAGCCCCAACCGGCCCCTCCACCATGCTCCGCATGGTCCCCCTCCCCGTTCCGGGGAGGAATTTTGTCTTACCAACTATGATCATTTCTTAGTCACAAGCGCCCGTATGTCCCATCCTCT
>CALMZE010000223.1 GCA_937870585.1 uncultured Sphingomonadales bacterium
ACTCCTTCGCGTCGGACTCTACTCAAAATCGGTCACATTTCAGGGGGGCACGTCACCTTTCGAGTCCAAAGTCGGACTAGCCACGCACCCTAAACAGAAAAAGGCCCCGGAAACCCGGAGCCTTCATCTTGTCACCAATGCGGAAAGCCGATCAGTTGATCGTGGCAATCGCCCCGTCGACCAGCGCCTTATCAGCGGCTGCATCATGGTTAGCAGCGATCAGCTGGGCGGCGGCCGCAGCGGCGGCAGAGGCAGCCTTGGCGCGCACATCGGCAACGGCAGCGCGTTCGGCAGCGCCGATCTTGTCTTCGGCGGCCTTGGTGCGGCGGTCGATCAGGGCGGTGGCATCAGCTTTGGCCTTGGCGATGATCGCCTTGGCTTCGTCTTCTGCGTGCGCCTTCATGGCTTCGGCGTCTGCCGCAGCGGCCTTGGCCTTGGCTTCATATTCAGCCTTGATCGCTTCGGCTTCCTTGCGGAGCGCGGTCGCCTGATCGAGCTGGGCACGGATGCCATCGATCTGCTTGTCCAGCGCCGCGCCGATCATGGCGGGCACCTTTTTCCAGAGGGCAATGCCGATCACGAGGATCATGGCGAGCGCAACCCAGCCGGTTGCATCGAGCCCCAGCGCCGACGGTTCGACATGAACCGCGCCGCCATGCGCTTGCGTGGTGGCACCATGGGCTTCAGCGCCGCTATGCGCCGCCTCTGCCGGTGCGGTGTGTGCGTCTTCAGCCATGGGCGAGAACCGTCTTCACTGCTGATGCGGCCTGAGCCGCCGTTACCTTGGCCCCAGAGACCTTGGCGACAATCTCTGCCGCTGCCTCTGCTGCCACGCCTTCAATGCTTGCCATCGCGTCAGCCGTTGCCTTGGCGAGAGTCGCTTCCGAGGCCGCGACCTTGGCTGCGATTTCGGCGTCTGCCTTGGCCACGCGGGCTTCGGCATCCTTGGCGGCCTTGGCCTTGGCATCGCTGGCCTTGGCCTGAGCCTCGGCACGCGCGGCGGCCAGATCGGCGCTTCCGCTTTCCCCCAGTCCGTCTGCTTCGGCGCGAGCGCGTTCGGCAGCGGCAAGATCATCCGCGATCTTGCGATCACGGGCTTCGACATTGGCGTCGATCTTGGAAACCATGCCCTTGCCAACCACAATATAGAGAATGGCAAAGACGAGGAGCATCCAGAAGATCTGCGACGAATATGTCGTCAGGATCTGGTCAAATTGAGGCATGGGAAACGCTATCCTTCAGGTTGATGATGGGTGCGCCGGTTGCCCGGCGCGACACGTCACGCCTTCAGATAAAGCAGGATGGCGATGAGGAACGAGAGCAGGCCCAGAAGTTCGGCGGCGGCGAAGCCGATGAACAGGCGGCCCTGCTGGCCATCAGCGGCTGCCGGGTTGCGGAGCGCGCCCTGGAGGAACGAACCGAACACGTTGCCCACGCCACCGGCGGCGAGACCCGCACCGATTGCTGCGAGACCGGCACCGACCATTGCTGCTGCAGTTGTGTCCATGATTAAACTCCTTCTTTCATAAATCCGAAAAATTGGATGGGGTTGAAACTCAGTGCAGATTGACCGCGTCGTTCAGATAGAGCGAGGTCAACAGCGCAAACACATAAGCCTGAATGGCGCAGACCAGCAGTTCGAGAACGCTGATGCCGACCATGAGAGCCAGGCTGGGAATGACGACAATCGGGGTAATGACAGCGGAACCGGCGTTGAGGCCGCTGATCACGAAGCCCGCGAGCACCTTCATCAGAACGTGGCCTGCGGTCATGGCGACGAAGAGTCGCAGCGCAAGGCTGAACGGGCGGATGAGGAATGAGAACAGCTCAATGACCGGGATCAGCCACATCAGCCAGATCGGCGTGCCGTGGGGCACGAAGAGCGAGAAGAAGTGGAAGCCATGACGCCAGAAGCCGACAACCAGCACCGTGGTGAAGCTCAGCACCGCGAGCACTGCGGTGACGGTCAGATGGCTCGTCACCGTGAAGGCGTGGCCGCCCGGAACAATGCCGAAGGGCATCATGCCCATGAAGTTGGCGAAGAGGATGAAGATGAAGAGCGAGAAGACGAGGGGAACGAACTTCTTGCCTTCGGGGCCGACGCTGGAGCTCATCAGATTGTTGATGAAGCCGGTCACGCCCTCAACCGCCATCTGCCAGCGGCCCGGAACCAGTTCGCGCTTCATGCCGCCGAGCATGAACACCCAGATGGCGGCGAGCACCAGAACCATGAACAGCGAGGAGTTGGTGAACGAAATGTCGTAACCGCCCAGCTGGATCGGAGCCATCGGCTCGATCAGGAACTGGTGCATCGGATCGACTTTTCCTTCAGCCACGTTTTCAAACCCCGTTTTGATGCGCAAAAGCCCGCCAGAGGCGGGGCGCGGTGATAGAGCCAGATCGCCCGCTATTCGGGGCGTTCTTGCGAAATCCTGATAATATTCCTGAAGGCGACACCAATTCCAAGGAAGATGCACACCAACAAGGCCCATGGCTCGGTTCCGGCAGTGCGGTCAATGAACCACCCCACCAAGGCACCGCCAGCAGGACCAGCAATCAGCTCCGTCAACACCCGATTGCCCTGCCGCATTCCTTTGGCGGGCTTTGCATCGGCTGCTTTGGTGCGGATCGCCTCGGCCTTGCGCAAATCCTTCAGCTGCATGTCTAACGAATCGAGCCGGGGATCACGAGGACCGTTGCCTTCCTGCCCGGAATTGGTGTCTGCCATGCTGAAATCTCCACTTTCCTGAAAGGAAGGGCCGCATGGAAACGGGCCAACCCCGCCAAGGCGCGCTCCCCTTAGGAAGGCGTTAAGCGAGTGTCAACGTCCGATTGTGCAGCGCGGCAGGATCAAAAGAGAGACGCGACCAGACCCAGAGCTGCGGAAACGGCCAAGACCGGCATGATGCCCCAGTGCGCCCGAAAGATCAGGAGCGCGCCAATGGCCGCAATGGCAGCCGCGCGCGCATCAAAGGATGACAGATCGGGCAGGGCGAGTCCGCCCAACTGTCCGCCGCCGCTGCGTGTGAACAGCAGATGCAAGGCAAACCAGAGTGCCAGATTGGTGATCACGCCCACAATGGCGGCGGTGACTGCCGACAAGGCTCCTTTGAGGCGCGATGCGTGCTGGAGCCGCTCCACCCAAGGCGCGAAGGTGAATATCCACAGGAAGCAGGGCGCAAAAGTCACCCATGTTGTCAGCACGGCTCCCGCAATGCCTGCTATGAGCGGTGAGAAGGGATCAGGCGTGCGAAAGGCCGCGATGAAGCCCACATATTGCGTGACCATGATCAGCGGCCCCGGCGTCGTCTCTGCCAATCCCAACCCATCGGCCATTTCTCCAGGGCGCAGCCACTGAAACCCCTCAACCGCCTGCTGCGCCATATAGGCGAGCACCGCATAGGCTCCGCCAAAAGTAACGACAGCGAGCTTGGAAAAGAACAGGCCAATGTCGCACAGTACATGGTCCGGGCCGAGCAGCACCAAAACCAGTGCCAGCGGCAACGCCCATACCAGCCCCCACACAAGGATGCTCCGCACGGTATTGGCGAGCGGCGGGCGGGGCGGCAGATCAGGCTGTGTCTGCCCCGAAGCCAAACCCAGCCAGTCCGGATTCGTTTGCGCGACAATGAAGCCGAGAGCCCCCAATCCCAGCACGACGAGCGGGAATGGCAGTGCGAAGACCCCGATCAGGATAAACGCGAGCACGGCCAGCATCATCTTGAACCGCGTGCCCAGCGCTTTTCCCGCCACGCGCAGCAGGGCTTGCACGACAATCGCTAGCACCGCAGCCTTGATGCCGAGGAACAGCGCCTGAAACCAGTGCAGGTCTGCCGCAAGTACATAGAGCATGGACAGCGCGAGCATGACGGCGGCACCGGGCAGAACAAACAGGAGGCCTGCGATAAGCCCGCCCCGCGCACCATGCAGTTTCCAACCGATATAGGTCGCCAGCTGCTGTGCTTCCGGGCCGGGAAGCAAGTGGCAGAAATTCAGGGCATGGAGGAATTCGTCTTCCGCAACCCACTGCCGCTCATCCACCAGTTCCCGGTGCATCAGCGCGATTTGTCCCGCAGGGCCGCCAAAGCTGAGGCAGCCGATGCGCGCGAAAACGCGGGTCATGTTTGAAAGCGAAATATTAGGCACTGGGAACCTCCATGGCCCCGCAAAGGCAGGGAAGTGAAGGCAACGCTTGGGCAGATGCCGCCTAATCGGGAGGTTGCTTCGCCCCGGTGCAACCAGATAGCGCGCTGCAAAGCTCTTTAGCAAGCCCGTTGCGGCCCCAATATCGCTGTGGTAGGCGCGCGCATTCCTAGTTCAGGGCCGCTTGGGCGGCGTGTACCGCTAAAGGGGTTTCCCGCGATGTCAGGTTCTTCCATCACGCAGGATCAGGATGGCGATCACGGCCACCATATTGATGGCCCGATGTACAAGCTGGTTATCGGCGCTGTCGGTATCGTGTTCGGAGACATCGGGACGAGCCCGATCTACGCATTCCGGGAAACTTTTGCCGGTCATCACCCCATTAATCCGGACCCGCTCCATATTTTTGGCGTGCTGAGCCTCGTCTTCTGGTCGATGATGATGGTGGTGACGTTTAAATACGCCTTCACCATCATGCGCGCCGATAACAAGGGGGAGGGCGGCAGTCTGGCCCTGCTCGCGCTGATCAATGGCAAGGCGCAAGGCGCCAGCTGGACAGGCCCGATCATCATGCTCGGCGTTTTCGCCACCGCGCTTTTCTATGGCGATTCGATGATCACACCTGCCATGTCGGTGCTGTCTGCCACCGAAGGTCTGCAATATGTGCATCCCGGCTTTTCGCAGTGGATCCTTCCGATTGCCGTGGCCATCCTGTTCGGCCTGTTTGCCATCCAGTCGCGCGGCACTGCGAAGGTAGGCGCGTTCTTCGGGCCGATCATGCTGCTCTATTTCAGCGTGCTCGCGGTGCTGGGGCTGATGAACATCGTCAAGATGCCGATGATCATTCTGGAGGCGCTCAATCCTTGGAATGCCGTGAATTTCTTCATTGCCGACGGGTTCCGGGCCTTCATCGCTATGGGTTCGGTCGTTCTCGCCGTGACGGGCGCTGAGGCGCTTTATGCGGATATGGGCCATTTCGGCCGCAAGCCGATCGTGCTGGGCTGGACGGCGTTCGTGCTGCCTGCCTTGATGCTCAACTATATGGGGCAGGGGGCCATGATCCTCTCCATGGACGCGGCGCAGGCGGCTGAGGCGATCAAGGATCCGTTTTTCATTATGGTGCCGGATCTGGTGCGCATCCCGGTGGTGTTCCTCGTGATCCTTGCCACCATCATCGCCAGTCAGGCCGTGATTTCCGGGGCCTTCTCGCTCACGCAAGCCGCGATCCAGCTCGGCTTCATGCCGCGTATGCGCATTCAGCACACCAGCGAGAGCGCGGCGGGGCAGATATACATTCCTGCCGTCAACTGGGCGCTGATGATCATGGTTCTGGCGCTGGTGATCTTCTTCAAATCCTCGTCCAACCTCGCAGCGGCCTATGGCATTGCGGTGACGGGCGCGATGTTCATCGATACGATCCTGCTCGCGGTCGTGCTGGTTTCGCTGTGGAAATGGCCGCGCTGGAAGGCCGCTCTGCTCATCGGAGCCTTCATTGCGGTGGACATGGCCTATCTCGGCGCGAACCTGCTCAAGGTGCCCGATGGCGGCTATTTCCCGCTGATCATTGGTCTTGGCATCTTCACGATGCTGACCACCTGGTCACGCGGGCGTGCGCTGATGCGGGAGCGGCTCCGTGAATCCGCGATGCCGGTGAAGGTGTTCGTCAGTTCCGCCGCCAATTCCGCCTCGCGCGTGCCCGGAACCGCGGTGTTCATGACCTCGACCGCCGACGGCGTGCCGCACGCGTTGCTCCACAACCTCAAGCACAACAAGGTGATCCATGATCGCGTGATCCTGCTGACCGTGAAGATCAGCAACGCACCGTTTGTAGAGGATGGCGTTCGTGTGCAGACCGAGGATCTGGGCCACGGCTTCCACCGCGTCGTCATGAAATATGGCTTCATGGAGGAAATCAACGTGCCCGATGCGTTGCTGAAGCTCGATTGCTGCGGTCCGGCTTTCAAGATGATGGATACCAGCTTCTTCCTCTCCCGCCAGACTCTGCTTGCCTCTGAACGGCCCGGCATGGCGATCTGGCGCGAAAAGCTGTTCAGCTGGATGCTGCGCAACGCGGAAAGCGCCATGGAGTTCTTCCGCCTGCCCACCAACCGTGTGGTCGAGTTGGGGAGCCAGGTTGAAATTTGATGGCGAAAGGCGGTTGACCGCCGCGCCGGGCCTTCCTATAGGCCCGCTCGCCTGCCGGATACGGCACTGATGGCGGAGTAGCTCAGCTGGTTAGAGCAGCGGAATCATAATCCGCGTGTCGGGGGTTCGAGTCCCTCCTCCGCTACCATCACCAAAATCTCGTTTTGTTCCAGTGCTTCCCATATGCACCTCAAAGCCGCAGAAAACTGCAATTTTTGAATGATTCGCGTCTCGTTTTGTTCCGGTGCGTTTCCATGCTTCCAAATTTGCTGTGGGGGTATTTTGGGGGTATTTTCGGCTCCGATTTCAAAGGACCGATACCCCCAATGGCACTCAAGGACATGGAAGCGCGAAACGCAGCCCCGAAAGCGCGGGCCTACAAGCTAGCCGACGGCGAAGGACTCTATCTTCTCGTGCAGCCAAACGGTTCCAAGCTGTGGCGGATGAAGTACCGATTCGCAGGCAAGGAGAAGGTCTTATCCTTTGGGGCCTATCCTGCGGTTTCTGCCGCCTGTGCCCGGCAAGAGCGCCTGAAGGCGAAGCACACACTGTCATTGGGCAAGGATCCGATGGCGGGCTTGATCGATCCAGCAGCCAGTACGGCATCGACGTTTGAGATGGTTGCGCGCCGTTGGCATGACAATCGCAAAGACAGTCTGGATGCGGCGCATGCTAACCGCGTTTGGTCGAGGCTTGAAAGGGACATACTCCCTGCGCTTGGCAATATGGAGATCAACTCCATTGCTGCACCTGAAGTGCTTTCTATGGTTCGCCTTATAGAAGCGAGGGGCGCGCTGGATATCAGCCGTCGCGCAAAGCAAACCGTGGGCCAAGTGTATCAGTTTGCAATTGCCTGTGGTTGGGCAAGCTCGGATCCGAGTACGCACCTGCGAGGTGCGTTGAAACCGAGGCCGCGCGTCAAGCACATGAGCCGTTTGCCTTTCCGCGATTTTCCGGAATTTTTGGTCAAGCTCGACTCCTACGTCGAGGAAAACGCGAGACGGTCGCTTATCACACGTAGTGCGGTCTCATTTGCTCTTCTTACTTGGGTTAGGAGCAAGGAGCTGCGATTTGCACAACGCAATGAGTTCGAAGGGCTTGGCACAACCAACGCGCTTTGGCGGATCCCTAGTGATCGCATGAAAATGAAGCGGGATCATGTCGTTCCGCTTTCACGACAGGCTCAGGCACTTGTTGAAGAGTTGATGAGCAATGGAGCAGGCCAATATCTTTTTCCTGGCATCAAACCCTTGAGCTCACTTTCGGAAAACACGATGATTTATGCGCTCTATCGCATGGGCTATATTGGCCGCCAGACCATTCATGGTTTTCGGAGTCTTGCAAGCACTTGGGCAAATGAGCAACTGATCGAGTTCGGGGAGCCAGCCGTTTGGGTCCGAAAATATCACGAGGATTGGGTCGAGATGCAGCTCGCCCATTCTGAAGAGAATGAAGTGAGGGGTGCCTACAATGCAGCAGAGTATCTCGCCCCGCGTCGGCGCATGATGCAGGATTGGGCTGATTATGTTGATGAGCAAAGAAATGTCGGAAGGGCAGCCGCATTGGCATCATCGAGGATCAGTGGCCCGCCACACTTAAAATTGGTTGGTTAGAATTTTGCAAAGACCTTTGTGATGCGACTTGGTGACCATCAGCGGGCGTATAGATCGACTGGACAATATGCGGATAATGACCCGCCTAATCTCGCCCTTCTCCCCTAATCCATTCGACGCATACCCGGTCGAACCCGGCCTGTACGCCTTCGATCACAACAGATTGCCCGATGAAATGCTCGTCACCCGCTTGCAGGTCGAGCGCCCAGATGTGACCATCATGTGTTTCAAGGACCGGTCCTCTGGCGCTGGTCGACAATCGTCCGGTCAGCCGATGCCGCATTCCATTTTCCGTCATTTGCAATGCGCCCCGCTCAACTCCTGTTCCCAAAAACAGCCCATCGCGAAAGGACATTGCTGACATAGCCCGGCGTTTCCTTGTTGTCGGGAATTCCCTTAGCGCGTGAGACCGCGCCGGGACCGGCATTATAGGCGGCAACGGCCAAGTGCACCAATCCAAATTTGTCGAGCATCTGGCGCAAATAGCGTGCCGCTCCGTCGATATTCTCATAGGGATCAAACCGGTTACGGACGCCAAGGCCGCTTGCTGTCGGCGGCATGAGTTGGCCAAGCCCTCCGGCACCCTTGGGACTTACCGCAAGGGGATTATATTTGGATTCCACCCAGATAAGTGCATCGAGCAGTCCTTTGGGAAGAGAATGGCGCACCTCTGCGGACGACACCCATGGCAAATAGACGCTCCTTCGGAATGATGATCGACGATGTGGCTTTTGCGCTGAAACCGCCTTGATCCGGGTTGCTGGCTGTTTGAGCGGGACGGGCTCGAGGGGGCTGGGCTGTAACGCAGAAATCTTTTCAGGCCATTGCCCATGCGTGCGGAGCACAAAGTCCTGGCCGCTCTGGGTTTCGACACCGGGCTCGCTGGGCACCGCAAGCGACAATGATAGTTCTTGCGATGGCAGTTCCTGTGCTGCGAGGGTTGCAGGAAGGGCGAGGCTTGAGATCAGTACCAAGAGGGGTTTGCGCATGATGGTTCTTTTCCGATTGTTGCGAATCGATGGAGAACATATTAAGAACTAACGCCTGTAGGAAAACGGTTTCGCGAGTGAGCAGAGCGGAGGCTGCGAGGGGCGTGCGATCCATGTGAAGGAATTGCCCATGCCTCTTGCTCAGACTGCTCGCTCGTCCAGACTTGAATCCCGCGCCAAAGAGATTGTCGAAGCGCTCGGCGGCCATTGGGGGCGGGGCAGGGGCATGTGCTGCTGTCCGGCTCATGATGACCGGACGCCGTCGCTGGCCATTGGTCTTGGCGCTCAAGCTATATTGTTTCACTGCTTTGCAGGATGCACGAGTGCGGCCGTTCTCGGAGGATTGGCGCAACATGGTTTTAAGGCACGGGATTTGTTCGATGGTGGTGGCGCTCCGGTAGAACCTGTGGCCAAGGAAACTAGGCCCGATTGGAATGCATTGCGGCTGTGGAGGGATGCTGTGCCGCTTACCGACACCATCGCCGCGAGATATCTCGCTGCCCGGTTCATTAATGCGGTTTCGCCAGAACTGCGTTTCCACGCAGCCACACCATTGGGTCAGAGACCCAATGTGCGGTTTTTGCCTGCATTGCTGGCTGCGGTCCGAATGGATGGCGGTATTGTCGCCATTCAAAGGACCTTTCTGGACCCCGTATCGGGCAAAAAGGCACCGTTCACAAAGCCCAAGCGCGCACTGGGGCGACTTGGCACTGGTGCTGTACGGCTCTTTCCACCCCGCAACGGAACTCTTGGCCTGGCCGAAGGCGTGGAAAGTGCCTTGTCGGTCAAGATACTGCGTGATGTTGCTTGCTGGGCGACGCTCGGCAATGAGCGCTTTGGCTTGGTGGCCGTCCCGGAGAGCGTCACTGAACTGCACCTCTTTATTGACGCAGATGCCGGGGGCGACCTGGCGCTTGCGCGCGGGCTCGAAGCCTATGCCTGTCAGGGCCGGACGATCATTCCCCACCGCCCGGATGTGGAAGGAGATGACTGGAACGATGTCTTGGTTCGACTGCGCTCTCGAAAGGCCGCCTGAACAGCGACAAGAGGAAAGGGGGCTTTTGCCTGTGTGAGGCTCTGGCGCGATGGTCGCGCTGACAAGGGAGCCTCGCTCAGGAGGCTTGCTATGAATATTCCCCTTCGTCTGTTCGACTTTCCATCGACTGAACATCCCGCAATTGTCGTTGCCAGACACTTGGCGGACGGACTTGCCTCGGGCACTGCGATCACCCGCAAATCGGTGTCGGACCGCTTCGTCGCGGTGACTGGCTCCAGTGACGCGGACAATCGCTGGTCTGTGCGCGACATGAACATCGCTGTTGAACTCGCCCAACTGCTCTGGCTGCGGGATCATGGCCGTGTGCATGTGAAGGACACGACCGAAACAGCTTTTGCAGCATTCGAGACGCTCGCGAGGCTCGTTCCCGCCCAGCACAATCGCAGCGAAGAACAGATTGAGCTTCAGCAATTCTCCACCCCTCTGGCATTGTCCTGGATTGCGGCGCGGGCCGCGGCCATTCGGTCCGAAGATGTCGTCCTCGAACCATCGGCGGGCACCGGGATGCTCGCGATCTGGCCTCAAACCTTGGGTGCAAAGATCATTCTCAACGAAATCGCGCCGTTGCGCCGTGAATGCCTGCATGCGCTCTTTCCGAAGCTTTCAGTTACGATTCATGATGGCGAACTGATCGATGAACTGCTTGACCCGTCGCTGCTTCCGTCCGTCGTTCTGATCAACCCGCCCTTTTCGGTTGGACTGGAGCGCGGCCATGATGGCCGGACCGGCGCGCGTCATGTGCGGTCTGCCTTCAGGCGACTGCGCGTAGGGGGACGGCTGGTGGCCATCATGCCCGAATGGTTTGATGCCTCAGATTTCAAATCCAGTCTGAACGAGCCGCTTTCCATCAGGCTGAACATCACTATCGATCGTGCCTTTGCGCGACAGGGCACCGGGATCACAACCCGGTTGATCGTGATCGACAAGACTGTTTGCGACAAAGTGCCTCTGACAGGCATGGCCGCAAGCCTTTGCGACCTTGCTGCACGTGTCGATCAGCTTGTGCCGCGCTTACAATTGCAGGGGATTGGAGCGCCTCGGACGATGCCAAAGCCGCTTGGGCTTCGTCTGGTCACAGCGGGCACTCCCTTGCGCCCCGCTCTCCCTGCACGGCCCAAAGCTGTCGGCACCACACGCGGCGAACTGTTGGCCTTCAAACCATTGGTAACCCCAGCGCCGATCCTTCCACAGATTGGACATTATCTGCCCTACCGACCCAGTCGGATCGAGATCGAAGGGGCGGCGCTTCATCCTACGCCGTTGGTGGAATCGGTCGCCATGGGATCCATTGCTGCCCCCATTCCACACGTCAGGCCCTTGCTTCCGTCAAGCGCTCTCGAAAAGGGAGTGCTGTCGCAGGCACAGCTTGAAACGCTTGTCTATGCAGTCGGGGCCTTCTCGCGTGATCTGCCGGGACGTTATTTGTCCGAGGACAAAGGCTGCAGCCTTGCCGCGAACGAGCAGGGTCATGTCTATCGCACCGGCTTCTTTCTCGGTGACGGCACCGGAGCAGGGAAAGGGCGTCAGGTCGCGAGTATCATCCTCGATGCTTGGCTGAACGGCGTCAAGCGTCACATCTGGCTCTCGAAGAATGAAGCGCTGCTCGAAGATGCACGACGCGATTGGGCGGCGCTGGGTGGATTGTCGCTCGATATCCAGCCTTTGTCGCAATGGAAGCTCGGCAGGCCCGTCGCGATGGATCAGGGCATCCTGTTCGTCACCTACCCGACACTGCGTTCGGGACGTGGTGATGCGACCCGGCTTGATCAGATTTTGGCCTGGGCTGGCGATGAATTCGAAGGCGTCATAGCCTTCGATGAGGCTCACGCGATGGCCAATGCGGCAGGTGGTGAGGGCAGTCGCGGCAAGGTCAAGGGCTCGGAACAGGGCATAGCCGGTGTCCGTCTCCAGAATCTGCTGCCGCGTGCACGTGTTCTTTATGCTTCAGCAACCGGAGCCTCTGACGTCAACAATCTGGCCTATGCGACCCGCCTCGGCCTTTGGGGACCGCAGACCGCCTTTGCGACGCGCGAAAAATTTGTGGCGGATATTCGTGCAGGCGGGATTGCGGCGATGGAGCTGGTCGCGCGCGATCTCAAATCCATGGGGCTCTACATCGCCCGGGCCTTATCCTTTGCCGGTGTTGAATATGATGTCCTCGAACATGAGCTGACGGACGCGCAGATCGCGGTTTACGATGCCTATGCGCAAGCGTGGGCGATCATTCATGGCAATCTTCGTGAAGCGCTGGAGGCGACGCGCATAGTCGATGAAGACAGCGGCGACACACTCAATTCGGGCGCTAAATCTGCAGCCTTGTCGGTGTTTGAAGGAACGAAACAGCGCTTTTTCGCGCAGCTCCTTTTGTCGATGAAGCTGCCAAGCCTGTTGCCAGCCATCCAGACGAGCCTGAACGACGGCCAGGCGGTCGTGGTGCAATTGGTGTCGACAGCCGAAGCTATGCTCAACCGCAGGCTAGCCGACCTGACGCCACAGGAACGCGAACATCTCGACATCGACTTGTCGCCCCGCGAATATGTCGTTGACTATTTGATGAAGAGTTTCCCGGTGCGGCTCATGCAAGTCTTCACCGATGAAAATGGTGATCCGCGCTCAGAACCTATGTCTGATGGCGACGGCAATCCCGTTCTGTGCCGCCGCGCCCTTGAAGCCCGCGACCGGATGGTCGAGCAGCTCTGTGCGCTTCCGCCGATTGCGACAGCACTGGATGCCATCATCGAACGTTTTGGTGTCGATAAGGTTGCCGAAGTGACCGGGCGGACGAAGCGGCTGATCATTGGAGCAGACGGCGTACAGAAGCTTCAGTCCCGTACACCCCGCGCCAACCTCCTTGAAACCCAGGCGTTCATGGATGGTGACAAGCGCATTCTCGTCTTCTCAGATGCTGGAGGGACGGGGCGGAGCTACCATGCGGACCTTGGTGCCAAAAACCAGGCGCGGCGGGCGCATTTTCTGCTGGGGGCAGGCTGGCGGGGCGACGCGGCCATCCCGGGGGCGGGGGGGGCCCACCCCCCCCAACCGGGCTCCACCCCCCCCGTTCCTCCCGGCCCCACCCA
>CALMZE010000224.1 GCA_937870585.1 uncultured Sphingomonadales bacterium
GCTGCATGTCGGTCACTTCTTCGGGGCGTTCATCGACCAGCAGGACGAGCAGGAAAACTTCGGGGTGATTGTCGGTGATGGCCTTCGCCATATTCTGGAGCAGCACCGTCTTGCCGGTGCGCGGCGGGGCGACGATCAGCGCGCGCTGCCCCTTACCTTGGGGGCTGATGATGTCGATCACCCGCGCCGATTTGTCCTTCACCGTCGGATCGAGCGTATCGAGATTCAGCCGCTCATCGGGATAGAGCGGCGTGAGATTGTCGAAATTGACGCGGTGACGGACAACTTCGGGATCATCGAAATTGATCGAGCGGACATTGGTGAGCGCGAAATAGCGTTCGCCTTCCTTCGGCCCACGAATTTCGCCTTCCACTGTGTCGCCGGTGCGCAGCCCGAATTTGCGGACCATGTTCGGGGAGACATAAATATCGTCCGGTCCGGCCAGATAGTTGGATTCCGGCGCGCGCAGAAAGCCGAAGCCATCGGCCAGCACTTCAATCGTGCCTTCGCCAAAAATATCGGTGCCATTCTCGGCCTCGACCTTCAGAATGGCATACATGATGTCCTGCTTGCGCAGCGTGGAGGCGCCTTCAACCCCCAGCTCTTCAGCCATTTCAACGAGTTCGGCGGGGGTTTTTTTCTTGAGTTCTTTCAAATGCATTATGCAAGTCCATGAATGGAGTTGGGGGGACCGCGTGCGTGCGCTCGGATCAGATATGAATGGAGCCGCTTCGCTTGGAAAAGGACACGGATGGTCCGGCGGTTGGGGGGGCGTTTTAATCGGCTTGGGAAGTGGCGTCAAGCCGGGGGGGGAGGGGTGGAGCGAATGTCCGGATTGGGCACGAAGCGGACATTGGCGGCAAGGTAATCGAATGGCTGGAATGGGAGTGATTCCGGAAGGCAAGTTTCAAGCGCCAAAATGCGATTGCGGACATTCTTCTGGGCCCGCCTTTCCATGATCTAGCCGCACTCGCTAGACAGGAACTTGGAGTCGTCGCCCGGGCCCAGTCATTGAATGAGTTGCGCGCGGAACTCTTCGACTCTTTGGCGAATAAGTGCCCGATAAGATTCGACAGAAATGCTGCGATCTGACACGGCTGCTATGCCTCTTGATGCCGAAACGAGAACCGGCCCTGAAGGCGTTGCCAAAGAAGCGATGGCAGCAGGATCACCTCCTTGTGTCCCCAATCCAGGCGCGAGAAATGTAGAGCGGGGCATTAGTTCTCGCAAACGTTGCCCTTGCTCTGGGTAGGTCGCCCCAACGACTGCTCCAACCGCACCAATGCCCGATGTGCAAAGTGTATCGTCGGCCCACTTGGCGACGACTTCAGCCAACCGCTCGGAAACCGAATGCGCCTCGATGCGCTGATCTTGCAGCCAACCTGACCCGGGATTTGAGGTTTTGACGAGAACAAACAGGCCCTTACCGTAATCCTTGGCGCGTTTTAGAAAGGGCTCCATCGTTTCTGGTCCTAGAAACGGGTTGATTGTAAGACAGTCAACTTCAAGATCGGACGCACCTGGCTCGAGATAGGCTCGGGCATAGGCATCCGACGTTGATCCTATGTCGCCGCGTTTAGCATCGAGGATAACGCAAAAGTCGCGTTCCTTTGCTATGGCGATGCATCGCGCAAGGCTTGCAATTCCCGCTGATCCCCAAGCCTCAAAATAGGCTGATTGAAACTTTACGAAACCAACTTTGCCAGCTGCGCCATCCAGCAATGCCTCGGAATATCGCTCGAGAAAGGTAGCCGAATTTTCAGCGAGTAATGCCGGAGCATGGTCTGGCAAAGGATCGATGCCAAGCACCAAGGGGCCAACTGCTTCTGTCGTCGCTTTTACCTTTTCTCCCCAGTGCATTGGGCAGGCTCCTCCCGAATGTGAATTATTCCGCGTAGAACGAAAAGTCAGCGATGTCAGCTATCAGGGTTTCCGCTGTCGTGATCCAATGACCGAGATGGGGATCGGAAGCCGACATTTATGCACAGGCTGTCAAACGTCCGCAAAGGCCCAACATCAGACAGCAAAATCTCACCTGTCAACCCGGCCGCACCACCGCCAGGATCACAATGCAGATCGCAGCCAAGCCCGGCACTTCGTTGAGGAAGCGCATGGTCTTGCCCTTCACCGGCTCCTCACCCCGCGCCAAAGCCGCCGCATAATGGATCAGCCACCAGTGATAGACAGCGAGACATAGCACAGGCACCAGCTTCCAGCGGAACCAGAGTTGTGAACCCGCGCCGATATTCCAGGCGAGCGCCAGACCCAGCAGCCACGCCATGACGATAGCGGGATTGAGGATGATGCGGATGATGCGGCGTTCGCGGATCACCCAGCGGTCCCATTCCTCGCTCTCGCGGGCCGTTTCCTGATGATAGATGAAATAGCGCGGCAGCATGAACAGCCCCGCCATCCAGAAGATGACGAAGATGATGTGGAACGCCTTCACCCACGGGTAAGCACTGCCAAGCCAGCCCATCAATCATGCACTCCAGAAACACCGCTCGTGCTGAGCTTGTCGAAGCACTGTTTTTCCCTTGAACCGAAATGCCCAGAGAAGGGCAGCCCTTCGACACGCTCAGGGCGAACGGAGCGAGGGACACTCAATTCACGCACCCCGCACCCGCCTCAGCAAAGCCTCGACATGCGCAATCGGCACTTGCGGCACGATGCCATGACCCAGATTGAAGATATGCGGGCGATCCGCGAACGCGGCCAGAATCCGGTCCACGGCCGCATCAAGCGCATCGCCGCCAGCAAGCAGCGCCATCGGATCCAAATTGCCCTGAACCGGCAGGCCCTTGGGCAAATGCGCGTTCGCCCACACCGGATCGATCGTTTCATCGAGCCCCAGCGCGTCCATGCCCACGCCTGCGGCATAATCGAGCAGCTTGGCCCCCGCACCCTTGGGAAAGCCAATGATCTTGGCGTGCGGACAGCGCGCCTTCACGCCCGCCACAATAGCGGCATTGGGCTCGATCACCCAACGTTCAAACTGGGAAGGGCTCAAAGACCCCGCCCAACTGTCAAAGAGTTGCACCGCTTCCACGCCTGCTTCGATCTGCTGGCAGAGATAATCCACCGTCAGCGCCACAATCGCATCAATCAGCGTCTGGAATGCTTGCTGGTCGCGGTAAGCCAGCGCGCGGGCGGCGGACTGATCCTTGGAGCCTTGCCCCGCCACCATATAGGTCGCAATCGTCCAGGGGCTGCCTGCAAAGCCCAGGAAGGTGGTTTGCGGGTCGAGAGCAGCTGCGACCCGCCGGATCGTCTCATAGATAGTTGAGAGCCGCTCAGGGGCTTTCTGGAGGCCATTCAGCAGCCCATCGACCAGCGGCGGGGCGAGACGCGGACCTTCGCCTTCCTCAAACCACAAATCCTGACCCATCGCGTGCGGAATGACGAGAATATCTGAAAACAGGATCGCGCCATCAAAACCGAAGCGCCGGATCGGCTGGAGCGTCACCTCGCACGCCGCTTGCGGATCATAGCAGAGATCGAGGAAGCCGCCCTTGGTCGCACGCAGCGCGCGATATTCGGGCAGATAGCGTCCGGCTTGGCGCATCAGCCAGATCGGAGGCACGGCGGGCTTGGCACCGTTCAGAACGGCGAGCAGGGGCTTGGAATTTGTCTGTGTCACGCGCCCTCCCTATTCATGAATCAAGAATATAAAAAGGGTGGTAGAGAGTAGTAGGAGCGGTTTTTGCGGGAATTCGTTAACCATTCGGAATCGCTCCACAGCCCGGCCACGCAGACTCCATGAGTCGGATGCGATGATTCCCGTTATCCACAGGCCGGGATGAATTGCGGACGCTGTGGATGAAACTGTGCAGCGGAGTCCGGTCAACGGGGTCGGAATCCGCACCTGCTCTGCCCCACAGATCGCTGCCCGCACTTGTCCCAAGGCTTTTCCACAGGCACAAGATGGGGCCATGAACCGGCTGCATCTTCACCTTCTGTCCGACTCCACCGGCGAGACGCTGGAGACGGTGGCCAAATCCGCGCTCTCGCAATTTGCCGAGGCCGATGTGGTGCGCCACTTCTGGCCGATGGTTCGCACCGAAGGCCATTTGGAGCGCGTTCTGGCTGATATTGCTGCCAATCCCGGTCTCGTCCTCTTCACGCTCGCCAGTCAGGACCGGCGGGCGCAGTTGGAGGAGAAATGCCGGGCGCTGGCCATCCCCACGGTGGCGGTGATTGATCCGGTGGTCAACGCGCTGTCGGTGATGCTCGGCCAGCAGGCGAAGGCCAAGCCGGGACAGCAGCACAGTCTGGATGCAGCCTATTTTCAGCGTGTCGAAGCGATCCAGTTCACCATCGCGCATGATGATGGCGCGGGCCATGAAAATTGGGAGCAGGCCGATATTGTCATCGCAGGCGTCTCACGCACCTCGAAAACGCCGACCTCCATCTATCTCGCCAATCGCGGGTACAAAACGGCGAACATCCCCATCGTGATTGAATCGCCGCCACCGGCCAATCTCTACAGCCTGCAAAAGCCGCTGGTGGTTGGGCTGGTGATCAATCCGGACCGGCTGATTCAGGTGCGGCGCAACCGGCTGCTCTCGCTCAATCAGGCGGCTGAAACCGATTATGTCGATGTGGATGCCGTCGCGCGCGAGGTGGCCTTTGCCAGGCGGATGATGGCGGATAATGACTGGCCAGTGCTCGATGTGACGCGCCGGTCGATCGAGGAAGTGGCGGCAGCCATCATCAATCTCCACAAGGATCATCTGGCGAAACGCACAGCATGAGCAGCCCGCGCCTGATCCTCGCCTCGCAAAGTGAATCGCGCCGCCGGATGCTGGCAGCCGCTGGAATCCCGCACGAAGCGATACGCTCGCCCTGCGATGAAGAGGCCGCCAAGGCGCGGTTTCGCGCAGCGGGGCTTGCCGGGGAAGAGCTGGCGCTGGCGCTGGCGGAAGCCAAGGCGGCAGCGGTTGATAGTTTGCCGTCATTGCGAGCAGAGCGAAGCAATCCAGACTCCGGCACAAATGGATTGCCACGCTGCGCTCGCAATGACGGACATCTCATCCTCGGCTGCGATCAGATCCTTGTCGCGCACGATGGCAACCAGCTCGACAAGGCGGACTCGCTGGATCACCTCGCCGAACAGCTCGCCTTTCTCTCTGGGCAGAAGCACCGGCTGATCAGCGCGGCGGTGATCCTCTCAAACGGCCAGCGTCTCTGGTCGGCTGCGCAAAGTGCCCATCTGACGATGCGCCCGCTCTCGCCCGGCTTTATCGCTGAGTATCTCGCGCATGAAGGAGAGTCGCTGCTCGGCTGCGTCGGCGGCTACCGCATCGAAGGATTGGGCGCGCAGCTGTTTTCGGCGGTTGAAGGAAACAGCTTTGTCGTGCAGGGGCTCCCCATGTTTCCCTTGCTTGATGTCTTGCGCGCCCGGGGTGTGATTGCCTCATGAACCTGCCCTTTGCCGAAGTGATCGGGGATCCGATTGCGCATTCCAAATCGCCGCTCATCCATGGTTTCTGGCTTGAAAAGCTGGGGCTGGAGGCGGCGTATCGCGCGGTTCATGTCAAGCCGGAGGGGCTGGCGGACTATCTTGCATCGCGCCGAGGCGATCCGCTGTGGCGCGGCTGCAATGTCACGCTGCCGCACAAGATTGCGGTGATGGATCTGGTTGATGATCCCGGTAACGTGCGCGGCTCTATCGGCGCGATGAACACGCTGATTCATGAGCCGGGTGGCAGCATCACTGGTACCAACACCGATGCCGCCGGATTCCTCGCGCCGATCATGGATGTGGATCTGGCGGGCAAGCCGGTGATCGTTGTCGGCAGTGGCGGCGCGGCGCACGCCATCCTGTTCGCGCTCAAACAGGCCGGGGCCGGCCCGGTGACCTTGCTCGCCCGCAACGCGCTCAAGGGCGCGATGTTGCTCGCCCGGTTCGGGATGAAGGGAGAGGTGAAGCTGCTCGATACGGACCTTCCCCCTGCGGCCTTGCTCGTCAACACGACGTCGCTCGGGATGAAGGGCCAGCCGGAGTTCGCGCCTGATCTTGCGCCGCTGCCCGATGATGCGATTGTTTATGACATTGTCTATGCTCCGCTTGAAACACCGCTTTTGCGAGCGGCTGCTGAACATGGGCTGGAGACGGTTGATGGGCTGTCGATGCTGATCGGGCAGGCGGCGTTCGCGTTCGAGCTGTTTTTCGGCGCCCCTCCGCCCGAGGATTG
>CALMZE010000225.1 GCA_937870585.1 uncultured Sphingomonadales bacterium
AAAAAGGGCGCGGCGGCGCGGCTGGTGTTGAAACTGCCCTTCAGATGGACGGCGAGCACCGCCTCAAAATCATCCGGCCCCATCTTGTGGAAATACATATCGCGCAGGTTGCCGGCATTGTTGACCACCGCGTCGATACGCCCGAAAGTGTCGACTGCTGCCTTCACCATCGCGCAGGCACCGGCCCAATCGGCAACACTGTCATGATTGGCAACCGCCTTGCCGCCCATCGCGATGATCTCGGCCACCACCTGCTCGGCAGGCGAGCCTTCATCCTGCCCTTCGCCGGTGATCGAAACGCCCAAATCGTTAACGACCACCGCTGCGCCCGCTTTCGCCATTTGCAGCGCAATGCCGCGCCCGACGCCCCGGCCTGCGCCGGTGACGAGCACGGCCTTTCCGTCCATTAGTCCCATGTCATTCTCCCACATCTGTCCTCCTCATCGTCTTGCGATGGGGAGGTGGCATCGCGCAGCGATGACGGAGGGGCCGTGCGCCCAAGCTTTCTGGCCCCTCCACCATCCTTCCGATGGTCCCCCTCCCCAACGCAAGACGTTGGGGAGGATTTCGTTCCTTCCCTACCTCAATAGCTCTTGGGCAGATCGAGCACCTTTTCGGCGATGAAGCTCATGATAAGTTGCTCGGTGATCGGGGCGAGGCGGGTGAGCGCGCTTTCGCGGTAGAGCCGCTCGACATGATATTCCTTGGCGTATCCAAAGCCGCCATGCGTGGCGACCGCCTGCCACGCCGCATCATGGCAGGCGCGAGCGGCGAGGAACTTCGCGCTATTCGCTTCGGCCCCGCACGGCAGGCCGGAGTCATACAGGCGCGCGGCCTTCTCCACCATCAGCCACGCGGATTCTAGATACATCCATTTTTCGGCGAGCGGATGCTGGATGCCCTGATTCTGGCCGATGGGGCGATCAAACACCACCCGGTCCTTGGCATATTGCACCGCACGGCGCAGCGCATCGCGGCCAATGCCGATAGCTTCGGCAGCAATCAGCACGCGTTCGGGGTTGAGGCTGTGGAGGATATAGCCAAAGCCCTTGCCCTCTTCGCCGATGCGGTCTTCCTCAGGGATAAACAGCCCGTCGATGAAGATTGCATTGGAATCGACTGCCTTGCGGCCCATTTTGGGGATCAGGTGCACGTCGATCTTGCTGCGATCCAGATCGGTATAGAATATGGTGATGCCATCGGTTGGCCGGGCGCAATCCTCATATTTGGTGGTGCGCGTCAGCAGCATGATCTTGTTCGCCACCTGCGCGGTGGAGGTCCAGACCTTTTGCCCGTGAACGACATAACCGCCCGGCACCTTTTCCGCGAAGGTCTTGATCCGCGTGGTGTTGAGGCCCGCATCAGGCTCGGTAAAGCCAAAGCAGCATTGATCCTCGCCCGCGACCAGACGCGGCACCCAGCGCGCTTTCTGTTCAGGCGTGCCCTTCACCACAATGGGGTGCGGGCCGAACAGGTTGATATGGATGGTGGAGGCCGCTGCGAACCCGCCGCCGCACGACGCGACTTCGTTCATCATCGTCATCGCTTCGGTGACGCCCAGCCCCGATCCGCCAAACTCTTCCGGCATGGTGATGCCCAGCCAGCCGCCATCGGCCATCGCGCGGTGGAATTCGCGCGGAAACTGCCCATCGTCATCGCGCGCGAGCCAATAGTCATCGCCGAATTGCGAACAGACAGCGCGCACGCCTTCGCGGATGATGGCGAGATCGTCCTCAGTCGGAAGCGGGCGGGGCGTAGTCATAAATGGCTCCTATGCGATGCTGGCCAGCGTCTTCTTCGCGGCCTTGAGATGCGGGATGTCGACCATTTTGCCGTCGATGCCGAGCGTGCCCACGCCGGGATTGGCGGCGAAAGCCTCGACAATGCGGCGGGCAAAAGCGATTTCCGCCTCTGAAGGGGTGAAGCAGCGATTGATGATGTCCACCTGATCAGGGTGGATCGCAATGCGCCCGAGAAAGCCATCACGTCGCGCGCGCCTGCAATCCGCCTCCAGCCCTTCAGGATCGCGGAAATTGGCGTAGAGCGTGTCGATGGGCAGCACGCCTGCCGAGGCGGCTGCAAACAGGCACATGTTGCGGGCGAGTTTGTAAGGCGAGGTCCAGCTGCCGTCCGGCTCCTTATTGTCGGTGGCCCCGACGGCTGCCCCCAGATCCTCCGCGCCCCAGGTGAGTGCCACAAGTCGCGGGTGCGCGGGTGTGTAGCTGCCCAGATTGAACATGGCGAGCGGGGTTTCGGTGGCGACAACCGCGATCTTCACACTGCCTGCCGCCATGCCAGCCGCAGCTTCGAGCGGGTCCAGCATCCGGCCAATCTCGGCAATGTCCGCCCCACCATTGGCTTTGGGGATCAGTAAGCCTTTGAGGCCCGGCTTCACCACAGCCGCCAGATCATCGGCCATCATCCTGCTGTCGAGCGGATTGGGGCGGACGAAGAAGGACCAGTCTGGCGCTCCCCCTGCATCCAGCAGGGATGCCACATGATCGCGTGCATAGGGCTTGCGTTCGGGCGCGACGGAGTCCTCCAGATCAAGGATCAGAGCATCCGCCGCGCACGCCTCCACTTTGGCGAACTTCTTTTCGCTGTCTCCGGGCACGAAGAGGAGCGAGCGGAGCTTCATGCGGGCTTCCGCATCATCAGCGCACCCCGCAGCGTGCGGCAGACGATCTCGTCACGCTGGTTGAGGCCAAGATGTTCGAATGTGACGATGCCCTGCGTGGGCCGCGACTTGCTGTCGCGCAATTCCATCACCTTGGTAACAGCACGGATGGTATCGCCTGCAAAAACCGGCTTGGGGAAAGTCGTATCGGTCATCCCCAGATTGGCGATGGTGGTGCCAAGGGTCGTATCCTGCACCGAAAGCCCGATCACCAGCCCCAGCGTGAAGATGGAGTTCATCAGCGGTTTGCCATATTCGGTGCGCGACGCATAATCATGATCGATATGGATCGCGGCCGGATTGTAGGTGAGCGAGGAGAAGAGGATATTGTCCATATCCGTCACCGTGCGACGGATTTCATGGGCAAATTCCTGCCC
>CALMZE010000226.1 GCA_937870585.1 uncultured Sphingomonadales bacterium
CGCTGGCGTCTTCGGGTGTGGTGTTCGAAAAGCGCGTCCGCACGGCCACGTACAACCCGACCACGGGTAACGTGACTGTTGCTCTGCCGACGGCTGCGACGTCCAGCACCTCGCTGACCTCCTCGGGCATCAGCACCACCGGCGCGATCAGCTCTGGCTCGCTGACCACCGGTGCGATCTCCGCAACCGGCCTGAACATGAACGGCAACAAGATCACGAACGTGGCCGCTGGTACGGCGAACACGGATGCGGTCAATGTCGGCCAGCTCAACTCGGCTGTTGCGACCCTGACGGGCAACTTCAACACCTTCACCGCGTCGGTGAACGCCAACCTGCTGCGCTATCGCAAGCTGGCCCAGGCTGGCACGGCTGTTGCTGTCGCGATGAGCGGTGGCACGTTCCTGCCGGACAAGAAGGTCAACCTGACCGTCAACTTCGGTCACTTTGAAGGCGAATCGGCCATGTCCGGTCAGCTCGGCTTCCTGGTGTCCCCGAACGTTGCTCTGAACGCTGGCGTTGCCACGTCGTTCACCAAGGGCGGCGGCACGGCGTTCCGCGTCGGCGGCACCTTCGGCTTCTAAGCCAAAGGCACCCAATCGAAAGGGGCCGTCGGGGTTGACCCGGCGGCCCTTTTTCTTTGCCTCAATCAGTCATGAGTGACTGGACAAGCGCGCTTCGCTCCCCCAACATTTGGTCCAGAGGACATAAGAGGAGAGAAGCATGACCAACCAGCGGCACGTCTGGCGCCTGCGCGCCCGCCCGGAAGGTGACATCAAGGACAGCGATCTGGAATATTCAGCCGAACCGATGCCCGCTGTGGGCGAAGGGCAGGCTCTGGTCGAAGTCAATTACCTTTCGCTCGATCCGACCAACCGCATCTGGATGTCGGATATGGACCAGTATATGCCGCCGGTGGAACTGGGCGATGTGATGCGCGGCGTCATTGCCGGAACTGTCACCCAGTCCTTCAATCCGGACTTGCCCGTTGGCACGATGGTGAGCGGTCTCGGCGGCTTTGCCAGTCATGTCGTGGTTGATCCCGGCATGGTCAACGCCGTGCCACAAGTGCCCGGCATTCCCTTCTCAGACCTGTTCGGCTCGCTCGGCAGTACGGCAGTGACCGCCTATTTCGGCCTGCTCGACATTTGTGATCCGAAGCCGGGGGAAACGCTCGTCGTCTCTGGCGCGGCAGGCGCGGTCGGCTCGATCGTTGGCCAGATCGGCAAGATCAAGGGTTGCCATGTGGTCGGTATTGCAGGCGGCGCAGACAAATGCCGCTGGGTCGTCGATGAACTCGGCTTCGATGCCTGTATCGACTATAAATCCGAAGATGTCGGCGCACGGCTCGATGCGCTCTGCCCCAATGGGATCGACATGAATTTCGAAAATGTCGGTGGAGACATCATGGATGCAGTGATGATGCGGATGAACAATCATGGCCGCATGTCGCTGTGCGGGATGATCTCCACCTATAATGACAAGACGCCGCGCGGCGGCCCGGCCGCATGGCCTGCCATCCTGATGCACCGTTTGAAGGTGCAGGGCTTCATCATCACCGATTATGCCCCGCGCTTTGGGGAAGCCATCGCCGCGCTGGCAGGCTGGTGGATGAGTGGCCAGATCAAGACCAAGGTGGACCTGCGCCACGGTCTTGAAAACGCGATCATCACGCTGCGCGACCTCTATTCCGGTGGGAATTTCGGAAAACTGCTTTTGGAAGTTAAAGCGCCTTCAGGTCAGGCTTGATCCGATGGCCGATGAAGAAACACGTCTCAAGGCTCCAGGGCCAACGCCGTGGGGCCTGCTGAGCCTGCTCATCCTCATCAACATCCTGAACTTCGTAGATCGGCAGCTGCTCCCGAGCTTTGCGAATTTCATCAAGCCCGATCTGGGGCTCACGGATTCGCAGTTCGGTTATCTTACAGGCCTGTTTTTCATTATTTTTTACGCGGTCGCCGGCCTGTTCATGGGTATGTTGGCAGACATCACACATCGTGGGCGGCTGATCGCTGGGGCCATTGCCGTCTGGAGCTTGCTCACGGCGGCTTCTGGCGCAGCCAAGGGCTTTGTTTCCATGGCGATACCGCGCGCGCTGGTTGGCATTGGTGAATCTGCCCTCACGCCCGCAGCGCTGTCTTTGCTGGCAGAGCGGTTTCCGCCGAACAAATTGGGGCTGGCTGCCGGGCTCTATTATCTGGGCGTGCCCATCGGGTCGGGTGCCAGCCTGATGGTCGCGGGATTTCTTGGCCCCGTCATCGGCTGGCGGAACTGCTTCTACCTGCTGGGTCTGGCGGGATTGACGCTGGCCGTCGTGATGCTGTTCGTACGTGATCCGCGCACGCGCCATGTCCATCACAAACAGCCGGGCCTTGGCACGCAGTTGAAGCAGCTCCACGGTGCCATTCGCCGCTCCCCAGCGCTCATCGCCACCATGGCAGGCGGCGTCGCGATTCACTTTGCCGTTGGCGCGGCCTCGTTCGATCAGCTCTGGTATGTTCAGGAACGCGGCTTTGATCGCGCTGAAATCGCCAAGATCACCGGCGCGCTGACGGTGATTGGCGGCGTGGTGGGCAACGTTTTTGGCGGCTATGCGGGTGATTGGTGGCAAAAACGCTTCGGCTCGGGTCGGCCCATGCTGCTCTTCTGGATGATGCTCATCCTTGCCCCGTTCCTGCTTGCCTATCGCCTCGTATCGCCGGATTCGCCGCTCTTCTATCTGGGCGTTGCTCTGGGTGTGTTCCAGTTGGCGGCGTTCTACGGCCCGACCTTTTCCACGGTGCAGGAACTCGCCCCCGCCTCTGCCCGAGCGACGGTCACGGCCTTTTACGTGCTTTGCCTCAACGCCCTCGGGCTTGGCATCGGCGTCACGGCAGCAGGGCTGATGGTCGATTTCCTGCGCGCAGCGGGCCATGCCGAACCCTATAGTGCAGCCCTTCTGGCCTTCACGATCCTCTCGTCTCTCGCCATTCCTGCCTTTTTCCTCGCCGGGCGCTGGTTTGCGAGAGACAAGGAGCGCGTGGCAATGTTAGGAGTGCAGACGACAAATCCATAAGCAAAAGGAAGACTCCGATGGCATCTGACGACATTGATTTTGAAATCAAGGGTCAGGAACTTCAGTTTGTTGAAATCGAACTCGATCCCGGCGAAAGCGCGATTGCCGAGGCGGGTGCGATGGTCTGGAAGGATTCCGACGTCGCCATGACCACGGTGTTCGGAGATGGACGCGCGCAGGAAGGCGGCTTCATGGGCAAGCTGCTGGGCGCGGGCCAACGCCTGCTGACCGGAGAAAGCCTGTTCACCACCGTCTTCACGCATCAGGGCCGCAAGCCCAAGGCCCGCGTGGCCTTCGGCGCACCGACGCCGGGCACGATTCTGCCGCTCAAACTCTCCAACTATGGCGGCACGCTGATCTGCCAAAAGGACAGCTTTCTGGCAGCGGCCAAGGGCGTTTCCATTGGCGTGCAGTTTCAGCGCAAGGTGATGACCGGCCTGTTCGGCGGTGAAGGCTTCATCATGCAGAAATTGCAGGGCGATGGCTGGGTCTTCGTGCAGATGGGCGGTACGCTGGTGGAGCGTGAACTCGCGCCAGGCGAACAAATTCACGTCGATACCGGTTGCCTTGCGGCCTATACGCCCTCGGTCGATTTCGATCTGGTGACAGCGGGCGGCATCAAGAGCATGTTCTTCGGCGGAGAAGGCGTGTTCTTCGCCTCACTCACCGGGCCGGGCCATGTCTGGATCCAGTCGCTCCCCTTCTCTCGCCTCGCTGGGCGGATGCTTGCCGCTGCAGGCTCTTCGGGTGGCCAGAACAGGGGCGAAGGCTCTCTGCTCGGCACGTTTGGAGACCTCATCCAGGGCAATGACTGAACCGGTTGCAGCGGCGGCTCCGCCTGTTAGGATGGGCGCATACCAACGGCACAGGGAGTAGAGTTATGTCTGTTGATCCGCGTTTTGACCGCCGCCAACTCATTCAGGGCAGCGCCGCGCTGCTAATCGCTGGTCTGGCTGAACCGCTCTGGGCGGGCGAGCTTTCGGCCAGTTCGCTCAAATCCATGTTGGGCAACGCGTCTGACAAGGCACTGGACAAGCTGGCGACCCCTGATGGCTTTTATCGCGATCTGGCGGTCCGCATCCTGTTGCCGGGCACGCAGGGCAAGCTTGCATCCAAGCTGATGAAGCAAGGCGACAAATTGGGGCTGACAACCAAGCTGACCAAGAGCCTGAACGACGCGGCCTCGCTCGCCGCCGGAGAAGCCAAGCCCATTTTCCGCAAATCGGTGGACGGCCTGAGTTGGACCGATGTCCCCGGCATCGCGCTCCAGAATGACGGCGCCACGCAATATCTCAAGAAATCCGCCGGTTCGGAACTGGGCATCAAGGTCCGACCGCTGGTGGCCAGTGCGCTCGGCAAATTTGGTGCTTTCAACCAATTGTCCAAACTGGGGAAAACCGCCAGCCTGCTGGGCCTCAACAATCTGACGCAGGACGGGCTGACTGACAGCGTGACGCAGCAGGCGATGAACGGCATCTTCTCCTATATTGGCAAGGAAGAAACGGGCCTACGCGGTAATATGGGCGGGGCGGCCAAGTCTATTCTGGATGCGGTGCTGAAATAAGGCAAACGCCGGGTTCAGGCTGATTTCAGCGCGCGGCCCCTTCTTTTTTGCTGCACCGCACACTAAGGCAAGCGCATGAGAATCGACCTGATCCCGGCGGGGGACAATCCGCCCGAAACATTGAACGTGCTGATCGAAGTGCCGATTGGCGGTGAACCTGTGAAGTATGAGTTTGACAAGGCGTCTGGCGCGCTGTTCGTTGACCGTATCCTCCACACGCCGATGCGCTATCCCGCAAATTATGGCTTCATCCCTCATACTCTGGGCGATGATGGCGATCCCCTCGATGCGCTGGTCATCACGCGCTCTCCCATTGTAGCGGGTGCTGTCATCAAGGTGCGTCCGGTGGGTGTACTGCTGATGGAAGATGACAAGGGCGGCGACGAAAAGCTGATTACCGTCCCCATCGATTCCACCTTTCCTTATTATGCCGAAGTGGAAGGCCATGACGATCTGCCGCCGATCGTGACGCAGCAGATCGAGCATTTCTTCACCCACTATAAGGATCTGGAGCCTGGAAAATGGGCTAAGATTCTCGGCTGGGGCGATGTGAACAAGGCCAAGGAAATCATCATGGCCTGTGTGGAACGTGCCAAAGCCGTTGGCTACTGACGCGCCGCCACTGGCCCCCTTCCCCATGCCGCGCTAGGAGCGGGTGATGACCCTTTTCCAACAGCCGCCCGAATGGGCACCGCATGACAGCGTCTGGATCGGATTTCCCAGCGCAGCCGATTTGTGGCTGGAAGATCTGGCTGGCGCTCAGGCCGAAGTCGCCGCTTTCGCTCGCGCCGTCCATGCCGATGGTGCTGGCGAACGCGTCGATCTGGTCTGCGCCAATCCGGAGGCCGCCGCTGCCGCACGCGACTTGGCGGGTGATTGTGCGACCATCATCGAAGCCCCATTTTTCGACATCTGGCTGCGCGATACTGGCCCGGTCATGGTCCGCTCCGAAGGCAAGGCGCTTGCGCTCGACTATCGCGGCAATGGCTGGGGTGGAAAATACCCCTCCCCGCTGGATGATGCTTTGGCCGAGCGGCTCTGCGCCGAAGCGGGCCTGCCCCGCTCTCCGCGCGATTGGGTGCTGGAAGGCGGCGCGATTGATGTAGATGGCGCAGGGCTGTGCGTCACCACGGGGCAATGCCTGCTCAACCCCAACCGCAACCCGCATCTCTCTCGTCGCGAGATTGAACAGCGCCTCTCTTCCGATCTAGGCCTGAGCGAAGTGCTGTGGCTGGGTGTTGGCCTGATCAATGATCATACCGACGGGCATGTCGACAATCTCGCCCGCTTCGTCGCCCCGGGCACGCTCGCTTTGCCCGAACCGTTCGGCAAGGATGATCCCAATGCAGCCATCTTTGCCGATGCGCTGGATCGCGCCTCCCGCTGGCCGGTGAAGGTCGTCACCATCCCCTCAGCGGGCCTGCACGCGGATGAGGAGGGAGAAGCCATCCCTGCCAGCCATATGAACTTCTATATCGGCAATGCGACCGTTGTGGTTCCGCTCTATGGCGGCCCGAGCGATCCCTTCGCGGTCGAGGTCGTGGCCAAGCTGTTTCCGGATCGCAAAACGGTGGGCCTGCCTGCCAATCATATCCTCACGGGCGGCGGCAGCTTCCACTGCATCAGCCAGCAAGTCCCCACCCTGTAAAGGCCCCCAAGATGCTTCAGCTTGACGACCAGCAACAGGCCGCCCGCACATGGTTTGAAAGCCTGCGCGATCGCATCTGTGCCGAATTTGAAGCGATTGAACGCGAAGCAGGCAGCGATGCCGTTTTCGACTATGCCCGCTGGAACCGCGATGATGATCCGCAAGGCAAGGGCGGTGGTGGCACGCGCGGCCTGATAAAGGGCAAGGTGTTTGAGAAAGCAGGCGTCAACGTCTCTACCGTGGGTGGAGAGTTTTCAGGAGACTTTGCGAAGACCATCCATGGCGCGGGCGACAATCCTTCCTTCTTCGCCACAGGCATCAGCCTTGTCGCGCACATGGCCAACCCGCATGTGCCCGCCGTTCACATGAACACGCGCTTCCTTGTCACGCAAAAGCGCTGGTTTGGCGGGGGCGCCGATCTCAATCCGCCGCTGCCTTATGATGAGGATACCGCAGACTTTCACGCCGCTTTTAAAGCCGCATGTGACCCGCATGGCACGGATTATTATGATCGCTTCAAGAAATGGGCGGACGACTATTTCTTCATCCCGCATCGCGGCGTCCATCGCGGCGTGGGCGGCATTTTCTACGATCATCTGGAGGGTGATTTTGAAGCCAATTTCGCCTTCACCCGCGCGGTGGGAGAGGCGTTTCTGGAGGTCTTCCCCAAGCTGGTGCGCCGCCGCATGGGCATGGCCTTCACGCCCGAGGAGAAGGATCAGCAACTGATCTGGCGCGGGCGCTATGCCGAATTCAATCTGGTGCATGATCGCGGCACATTGTTCGGCCTCAAGACCGGCGGCAATATCGACGCGATCCTGATGAGCCTGCCACCCGAAGTGAAATGGGCCTAGCTGGAAATTGCCCGGTAGAGCATGGCAACAAACACGGCGGTGACAAGTCCTATTGCCGCCGCCGCCATACCTACGCCCAGCGCAACCATCACGAGGGGCAGCAGCGGCATGGCCAACAGCTTGCCCAGCGCGCCAAAGAAAATGCCGACAATCACCTGTGCCGCAGATTGAACGACCGTACCGACGACAAGGAAGATCAGCGCAACCCCCAGCAGCGCCGCAGAACGCCCCCGCGTGAGCGCGAATGAGCCTGACACGGACTCTCGAACCGATGCATCAAGATCAACCATCATGGCCGCTGCAAAATAGGTTCGAACGCTGAGCCACATCATGAACGCCAGCACGACCCCGGCCCAGATAGCTGCATAGCCCGGCATGGCCACAGGCGCGGATGCAGTGGGATCAAAGCCGTTCTTCAACAGCAAGATCAAGAGAGGAAAGATCAGCACCAGAAACACCAGCCCCAAGCCCAATGAGAACAGAACCAAACGCGGCAGGCGCGAAAAGCCCTTTTTCATCGCCTCTCCCACGCTAATGCCCGGGTTCAGCACAAGGCTGAAGATCGACATTTGCCCGCCCAGCATCAGCAGAATGCCGGGAACGAACAGGAGCATCAGCAGTCCGCTCTCCACATGGCGTTCACGCAGTTGCACGCCCAACTCAACCGCCGCCTGCCCCACGGCCAATGTTCCCAGCGCGAGCGGAACGAGCAGATGCGACTCACGCCGGACATAGTCCAGCGTGGCATCCCAGGATTGGCTGACGGGCAAGCTCATGCGATTCGGTTCCACCATTGTTCAATCCCCGTTTATGGGCATCGGCAGCGCACTTGGAAAGTGGTCGTGAGACTGGCAAGGCGGAACACATGACGATGTTGATCGATCCCGCTATTGATTGGGTGACCGCCACGGTGCCTGTCCCCTACCCCGATGCCTTGGCCGATATGGAGGCACGGGCGAGTGCGATTGCGGCAGGCGAAGGCCGAGAACGGATCTGGCTGCTCGAACATCCACCGCTCTACACCGCAGGCACCAGCGCCAGCCCGGATGAACTGATTGAAGGCCGATTTCCCGTGTTTGAGGCGGGGCGAGGCGGCCGTTACACCTATCATGGGCCAGGCCAGCGCGTTGGCTATCTCAACCTCAACCTCGCCGTGCGCGGTCGTGATGTGCGCTGCTTTGTTCATGCCGTGGAAGGATGGGTGATCCGAGCCTTGGCGCGACTGGGCGTAGAGGCATGGCGGGCAGAGGGCCGTGTCGGCATCTGGACGATCGCGCATGGCCAAGAGGCCAAAATCGGCGCAATCGGCGTACGGGTGCGCCGGTGGGTGACGCTGCACGGCTTCTCGGTCAACGTCTGCCCGGACCTGAGCCACTTTGGCGGCATCATCCCCTGTGGGCTGGCAGAATACCCCGTTACCAGCCTGCAAGACCTGAATAATGCGGCCAATATGACCGATCTGGATGCTGCACTATTGGCTGAATTTGGTCAATTTCTGGAAAATTTGGGCCATTGCGAAAAAAACGCTTGAGTGAGATTCGCGAATCTTTTAAAATCCACTCAGATTTGGGGCATTAAACAATCCAGATCGCACACTCAGGAGTTTAATTCCATGCGCAAGATCGTCACCTTCTCGCTCGTCGCTGCCTCTGCCCTCGCTCTCGCCGCTTGCGGCGGTGGCACTGAAGCTCCGGTCGATGCCAACGCCACCACCGAAGTCACTGAAGGCGAAGCTACCGCCAACGCCACCACCGACGAAATGACCAACGTCGATGCGGCTGCTGGTGCCGACGCCAACGCGACTGCCGCGAACACCGTTGAAGAAGCTGCTGCCAACACGGCTGAAGCTGCCAACGCTCAGTAATCGCACTTCGCGTTTCTGAAACAGAGGGGCCGTCCGGTTTTCCGGGCGGCCCTTTTGCATTTCAGACAGCTTCCGTTAAACCGTTGCGCCCGATAGGAACCGGGTTCAAGTGAATGAAGGAGATGGCAGTGCCGCGTAAGACATTTCTAATAGGCCTCGCCCTTTTTTGCGGTGCGGCTCCGGCACAGGCTCAGCTCTTCTACAAGGCGCCGGACATTCCTGGCGGTCCCTTATCCGCACCCGAAAGCGGCTATGGTTATGTTCTGACTGGCGCGACGGCGGCGGAAAACCGGGCGGCACTCGTGTGGAATCTCCGTTCAGCGCTGAATGTGGCGGCGCTGCAATGCTCGCTCGATCCCTATCTGAAAATTGCTGACAATTACAACGCGATGCTGACCAATCATCGCGACGAGCTGGCAAGCGCCTTCACCACTCTGTCGGCCTATTTCAAGCGCAAGAACAGGTCTGCCAAGGCGGCTCAAACCGCGCTCGATCAATATGGTACGCGCACCTACAGTTCCTACTCAGCAGTAGGCGGTTTGTTGCCCTTCTGCCACGTCTCCGGCCAGACGGTGCGCACGGCCATCTTCACCAAGCGCAGCGGCCTGTATGAAATCGCCCAGGCGCGATTGCGCCAAATCCACAACGCCGTGAACTTCCGCAAAGGTGAACAGCAATTCCCCGGCATTGGGATTTACAACAATTACCGCCTTCCCAACCTGGAAGACCGGTGCTGGAAAAAGACCAAATATACCGGCAAATGCGGCTGACGGCACTTACGCCGCCAGCTTTGATCCATCCACCCAATTGCCATGCAGCCCCTGCCGCAGCCGCACGGGCAGCTTCGCGCGCGCGATCGGCCCCTTCTCTACCGCCAGCGCATCAAAGATGCACAGGTCTGAATAGTTGGTGATGTGGTTGTCGATCAGCGCAACCAGCCAGCCATCGCCTTCGGGCGCATCCTTGCTGCGCGGGATGAAGGCAGGTTCCTGAAACGCGCTGTCCGGCCCGCACCACCAGCTCTTTTCCTCGCCGGTTTCATGGTCATAATGCGTCAGCGAATTGAGCACGCCTGCGAAAGGACCTGGCGGACCGTTATACTGCTTTGGGAAATCGTAAGTGATCATCCAGCCATGGCGATAGGGCTTGCCCGCCATACGATCATCGATGCGCGGAAATTCGCCCGGCATGTCGCCAATCTGCTCCATCGAGGCGATTTCGTCCGTGTTGGACCCCAGATCGACCGTCACGCGCGTCAGCCATGTGGTAGAGGCTTCCGGATCCCATGGGTGATCGAGTTCAGGGAAAAAGGGCAGGCTCGTTGTGGCCGAAACCGGCAAGTCGAGATGGATCTTCGTCCCCTCCTGAAACGCATTCATCACATGGCAACCGCACACGCTCGGCTCCTGTTTGAACCAGCGCATATCGCTGCCATCGCCATCGCGCCGCATCACGCCCAGATAGAAGGGCAGATCGCGCTTGTAGATGAAGTGCGGCATGTTCCGCTCTAGCACGCTCATATCTGACGTGTAGGGGGAAACGTTGAACACCGCATAATCGCCCGCGATGCTGAAATCATGGAGCATCGTGTAATAAGGCACGGTGAAATTGGCCTGCCGCACCACCTTGCCCGCCGGGTCAATCTCAAAATAGCGCGCCTCACGCGTCAGCGGCCCGGCGATGGAATAGCCAAAGCCGCAGAAATTCCCGCTATCGGGATCAATCTTGGGGTGCGCGGTGAAGGTCGGAATATCGAGTTCGCCGCCGAAATCAGTATAGCCCTCGGTCTCTAGCGTATTCTGATCCATGATCAGGCAGGGGCTGTCCTCCTTCATGGCAAACAGCTTACCCGCGTGGACCAAAACGTTGGTGTTGGCCGTGCCCCTGATTTTGCCCTTCACGGCCTCATCATCGGTTAACGGATTGCGGTAAGCCCCGAACAATGCCTTGCCCGCTTCATTCTCCAGCTTCCACTTGTCGGTTTGCGCATAACGCTGCTTGAAGTCGATCCGGCCATTCTTGAAGCGGAACATGGAAACCATCCCGTCGCCGTTGAAAAACTGGTCATCAGCGAATTTCGGCGCGAATTGTGGATCGGGGTGGACACGATAGAAAGCGCCATCAAGTTCGGCGGGCACTTCACCCTCGATCTCCAGATCGCCAATATCGCCCTGCAAGCGAACGAGGCGGAGCACATCTTTAAATACGGGATTGTCGGGGAAATGGGCCATGGCGCTCTCTTATCCTAACATTTGTTATGGATTGAGGGATAGAGTGTGCGCGTTGCCCTGCCTTGATCCAGATCAAGCCGCCCCGTCATTGCGAGCACAGTGACGCAATCCAGTATTTGCGGGGACTCTGGATTGCTTCGCTGTGCTCGCAATGACGATAAGTCTGAGGATAATAATCCTCAATCGATCCCCAGCACCTTGTGCGTCTGAACCGAAAGCCGCCAGCGGGGATTGGCCAGAATGAAATCAATGCAGGCCTGTGTGTTGGCAGCCTGATCAGCATTGTCGAGCGGCTGGAGCAGCAGATGGTCAAAAGCCCAGCCCTGCATTTCGGCCCAATCGCTGCCCGGCTGTGGCCAGATCAGCTTCAACTCATTGCCACACCGCTGAACGACATCGCTCCCCGCCTTGGGGCTGATGCACAACCAGTCGATGCCCGGATGCGCTGCAATCGTGCCATTCGATTCCACGCCGATCTCGAAGCCGTGCGCATGAAGCGCGTCGACCAACGCATCATCAATCTGGAGCATCGGCTCGCCGCCGGTGATGATGACATAACGGTGCGCGAGCTCAGCGCCCCAGCACGCCGCGACGGCATCCGCCAGTGCCTCCGCATCAGCGAATTTGCCGCCTCCTTCGCCATCTGTCCCGACAAAATCGGTGTCGCAAAAACGGCAAATGGCCTTGGCGCGGTCTTCCTCACGCCCGCTCCACAAATTGCAGCCCGCAAAGCGCAGGAAAACGGCGCGGCGACCGGCCTGCATCCCCTCCCCTTGCAAGGTCAGGAAGATGGATTTGACGGCGTAGCTCATGCCAACCGCCCGTCCACCGCACCCGCTTCGTCAAAGCCCTTGGCGCGCAGTCGGCAGGAATCGCAGGCTCCGCAAGGGCTGCCATCGGCCTGCGGGTCATAGCAAGACCAGCTCAGCCCCAGATTAAGGCCCAGACCGAGCCCCGCACGGACAATGTCTGCCTTGCTCATGTCGATCAGCGGCGTGTGGACCTTGAACGGCTGCCCCTCCACCCCGTCGCGCGTCGCGGCGGATGCCATCGTCTCGAACGCGGAGATGAACGCCGGGCGGCAATCCGGATAGCCCGAATAATCAAGCGCATTGACGCCAATCACCAGATCATGCGCGCCCACGGCCTCGGCCCATCCCAGCGCAAGGCTGAGGAAAATCGTGTTGCGCGCGGGCACATAGGTGACGGGGATACCCGGCTCCACCCCGTCCTTCGGCACGGCGATACTGGCATCGGTCAACGCAGACCCACCAAAGCGCGTGAGATCAAGCGGCATCACGACATGGCGTTCCGCCCCCAGCAAAGCCGCAATGCGGGCCGCCGCATCCAGTTCAACCCGGTGACGCTGGTTATAGTCGATGGTCAGCGCGAACACGCGATAGCCGGCCGCCTTGGCCATCGCGGTCGTCACCATCGAATCAAGGCCGCCAGAGAGCAGGCAGACGGCAGCAGCGCCGGTTTTTGCGGGAGTGATGATCATGGGCGGGCGCGATAGGAGCCTCTTGCCTCACCCGCAAGCGCCAAAAAACAGGCCGCCCGGAATACGAGCGGCCAAGGGAGGTCCGATTGGACCGAAGGGAGGAAAGCGTGCTGTCACCCAAAAGCTTGGCACACCCTCTTATTAGCAAGAAATGGTAAACAGAGGCTTAACGCATTCCCACGCGCGTGGTGCAATTGCCAACGCGGCGGCCCTCCAGCAACATCGCAAAGGGTTCGTTGCGCGATACGCCCTGCGAATCGATTTGGATCAGGCGCGGCGTTTCCACGCGCACCGTAGTGCGGCCATGGCCCGCGCCAGGGCAGGTGTAATGGACTGATGACTGCTTCGCATCGTTGGAAATTACGAACCGATTGCACGCCACGCCCAGATGCTGGATTTGCAGCAACGCTCTGGGATCAGACACGCACATGGAACGCGGCGCACCGCCATCAGACGAGCGCAACTGCCACAGCCCCGGCTCCAGCGTGTTCAGCGCAACCAGCGTGGGCGCATTGGCAGGCTGGCTGAAAGCAGGCGCAGCCAGAGCAGCCAGAAAGGCCGTGATAAAAAGGGTACGGTGCATCTTGCGTTGCGTCATGGCCCAAAGCTCAGTCTCAACGCCGGCAGTTTCCGGCAGTGTCACGATTGCGTACCCCAAAACCGCGACTCGGTTATTGGATGGAATCCATACACCCGAATTGCGGCCAAATCAGGCCCCAACAGGCTTAACCGGCCAGTTCCGAGAGCGGCACATGGAAATCCTTGGCACAAAAGGAGCAATCCACTGTGATCCGGCCCACATCATCGGCCATCTCTGCACGCTCCTCTTCCGGAAAACGCGCAAGGACGGAGCGAATATGCTCCATTGTGCAGCGACAGCCTTTGGACAGGCTGGAGCCGCCCGTGACCCGCAATTCACCTTCATCATGGAAGAGCCGCCAGATCAGCGTTTCCAGCGGCAGCGCGGGATCGGTCATTTCATCGGCCTGCAATGATGCGCCCATGATCCGCATATGCTCCCATTCAGGGTGATCATGCCGGACATGCAGGCGTTCGCGCCCCACTTCCCCTTCAGGCAGATGCTGCAATATCATCCCGCCCGCCACCCGACGATCTGCCGAGATCCCCAATGTGATCAGGCTCGGAATCTGTTCGGACTGGGCAAAATAATGCTCAACGGCATCGCACAGCCCCGCGCCTTCCAGCGGCACAATGCCTTGATAGCGTTCGTTGGTCACCGCCTGATCAAAAGTGATGGCGAGATAGCCCTTGCCAAACAAAGCCATCAGGCTGGGTGTTTCTGGGCAGAGCGCAAGCTTCTCTTCGTCAAACTGGACATAGCCGCGCACGGCACCATCCTTATAGTCGGCGACAAGCAGGCTCACCGGCCCGGCCTCAGTCTGCGCCTGCATCGTCAGCTGGCTGCCTTCATCCTTGAGCAAAGTGCCCAGCAGCGCCGCCAGCACCAAGGCTTCAGCGAGCAGTTTCTCGATGACCGGCGGATAGCCATGATTGGCAAGCACTGCCTCCAGCGTTGGCCCGAGACGCACCAGACGACCGCGCACATGGCGTTCTGGCACGAGGAAACCCAGCGCGCGATCCTGATCGATGTTGGACATCAAGATTTCTCCTTGGTCGTCATTCCCGCGCAGGCGGGAATCCATGAACACGATCCATGTTGCTTCGAAAACAGTCGTGATCATGGATCCCCGCCTTCGCGGGGATGACGTAAATGGTCGGCCTCAAATCAATCCGAAGCACCACAGCATCACGGATTTCTGGGCGTGGATGCGATTCTCTGCTTCATCCCAGATTGCCGATTGCGGGCCATCCAGCACGCCGTCCGTCGCTTCCTCACCGCGATGCGCAGGCAGGCAGTGGAGGAAGAGCGCGTCCGCCTTGGCCTTGGCCATCAGCGCCGCATTGACCTGATAGGGCATCATTGCGCCAATCTTGGCCTCAGCGTGCGCCTGCCCCATGGACACCCAGGTATCCGTGACAATCACATCCGCACCCTGCGCTGCTTCCGCTGCATCGCGCACCACATCGATCCGCGCACCGCGTTCGCGCGCCGCAGACACAAAGGCCGGATCAGGATCATAACCTTCCGGGCAACCACACCGCACGTTGAACTTCAGCAATCCTGCCGCCTCGATGATCGAGGACAACACGTTGTTGCCATCGCCCAGCCACGCGACTTCAAGGCCCGGCAGAGCCTTGCCATGTTCGATGATAGTCTCCAGATCAGCGACGATCTGGCACGGGTGAGACGCATCGGTGAGGCCGTTGATGACCGGGACAGACGCATAATGCGCCATCTCTTCAATCTTTGCATGATCATCGGTGCGGATCATGATCGCGTCTGCCATACGGCTCAGCACGCGGGCAGTATCCGCAATGCTCTCCCCGCGACCCAACTGGCTCGATGAGCCATCCAGAATGACGCTCGAACCACCGAGTTGGCGAATGCCGACATCAAACGAAGTGCGCGTGCGGGTGCTGTTCTTTTCAAACACCATAGCCAGCACGCGGCCATCCAGCGGCGCATCTGCATCCACCTTGCCCTTGGGCCAGCTGGCGCGGGCGTCCTTGCGCGCCATGGCATCGTTGATGATAGCAGCAAGCCCGTCTGCCCCTGCGTCAGACAGGTTGAGGAAGTGCCGTGTCATGTTGAAGGCACCTGATAACTGGCCGCCGCAGCAGACAGTTTCTCCACGCATTCGGCGATATGCTCTTCACCCATCACAAGCGGCGGCAGGATGCGCACCACATTGTCACCAGCAGCAACTGTCAGCAGGCCATGATTGTCCCGGCAATGCGCCACGAAATCGCGCGTTTCGAACTTGAGGCGCAGCCCTACCATCAGGCCAAGGCCGCGCACGCTTTCAAACACGCTGTCATGGTTGGGGATCATCTGCTCCAGCGCGCCGCGCAGCCGCTCGCCCTTGGCCGTCACTGTGTCGAGAAAGCCCGGCTCCAGAAGCACATCCAGCACGGCCTGCCCCGCTGCCATGGCGAGCGGATTGCCGCCATAGGTCGAACCATGCGTGCCGATTACCATGCCTGCCGCCGCCTTTTCGGTGGCCAGGCACGCGCCGAGCGGGAAGCCGCCACCAATGCCCTTGGCGACCGCCATGATGTCCGGCGTGATGCCGTAATGCTCATGCGCGAAGAATTTGCCGGTACGGCCATAGCCTGCCTGCACTTCGTCGAGCACCAGCAGCAAGCCATGCTCATCGCACAGCGCGCGCAGGCCCTGCAAGAACTCCTGCGTGGCCGGCTTGATACCGCCCTCGCCCTGCACGGGCTCCACGAGGAAGCCGGCCGTGTTCTCGTTCACCAGAGCCTTGGCGGCCTCCAAATCGTTGAACGGCGCATAGGCAAAGCCCGGCAGCAACGGCTCAAACCCGTCGCGCATCTTTTCCTGATTGGTCGCGCTGATCGTGCCCAAGGTCCGCCCATGAAAGGCATTGTTGAACGTGATCAGCGTGTGCCGCTGCGGATTGCCGTTCACATAGTGATAGCGCCGCGCCGCCTTGATGGCGCACTCCACGGCTTCTGCCCCGCTATTGGTGAAGAACACGGTATCTGCGAACGTGTTGTCCACCAGACGCTGCGCGAACTTTTCCCCCTGCGGCGAGCCATAGAGGTTGGAAACGTGCATCAACGTCGCTGCCTGATCGGCAATGGCTTTCACCAGATGCGGGTGACCATGGCCGAGCGCGTTGACGGCTATGCCGCTCGCGAAATCGAGCGCGCGCGTGCCGTCTTCAGAGATCAGATAGCACCCCTCGCCTCGGACCGGGCGGAACCCACACCGCGGGTAAACGGGCATGAGCGGGGTGATGGCCATCGGATCATCCTTTCAAGTGCAAAGAGCCAGAATAGCAAAAGGCGGCCCCCAAATGGATGGGCTGCCGCCTCTTGCGAAATCAGCATATATCGCAACGAAAAACGGGGCACAACCCCTAGGCAATCGCCCGCTTGAGCGCTGCCACCATCTCATCACCATGGGTAAGATGAAGGAAGTGGACACCATCATCCACCACGCGGATCGCGCCACCCGGCAAGGCTGCGCCCCAAAACGCCACCGCGTCGGAAACGTCGTAACTTTCATAGCCACTGCCAAACAGAGCGGTCCAGCGCGTGCCATCCGGGAGGGGCTCCAGCATAGGCCCCCTGTTGAGTGCCATCGCTTCGGCAAAAAAGCCGTGCATTCCCTGAAACGCCTGTCGAGACGCCCGAACGATGGCCGCGCATTCGGCCTCGTCGTCCAGCAGGGCAAGGTCGCTCGGCAAGCCAGCGGCGGCCTTGCGCCAGAGTTTTTTCAGCACATCATGGCTCGCGCGGCGACAAAGCATTTCTACAAAGGGCCAAGCCAAACGCGGGTGATTGGCAAAGATTTGCGCGGCGCGATCTGTCATCCTCTTGCGTTCAGCCGCGCCCTTGGGCAGCGGCGCGTCGGGCCAAACGAGGATACCGCCCGAAATCAGCCCGGCCCGGCCTGCCTCGCACGCAATCACACTCGCCATGGTGCAGCGCGCGATGACAGGAATGGCAGAAAGTCCCAGCACCTCCAGCGTATCGCGAATATCGGCCACGCCTGCCACCTTCGGATCACCTTCCGCCCGGTCGGTCAGGCCGAAGCCCGCGCGATCCATTGTGATCGGGCGAAACCCCTCGGCCTGAAGCCGCTGGATAAAGCGCGGCGAGTGGTGCCGCCCTGTCACCGTCGAGTGCATGATGAGCACCGGCTGCGCACCAGAGGGGCCGTGATCGGCGAGTGCGATCCGCCCCTCCCGCTCGCGGCGCGGAGCAAGGCGCAACGGCTCCCCTTCGCGGCCCGGCGCCGAAACCGTCACTTCGCAGGCCGAAGCCAGGCCTTTGAGCGCGTTGATTTCCGCGACGATGCGCGCCAGATCGACGGCGTTGTCCACGCCACAGGCCTGAAACACCGCCTTCAGATCGGCCTTGGCGCGATTGTCTGAAATGCCGACCACCTGCGCCGCCCGCTCCCGCGTAGCCCCTTGCGCGAGCACAACCGAAAGCCGCGCCTGCCGCTCTGTCATGCCAAATAGATCGGTGAGGACGGAGGCCAGATTCTGCGCATCCGGAATGTCGCCCGCTGTCAGCGTCAGCGCGAGCCGCACCAGTTCGGTCTGCCGTTTCGCACCCGTCTTGGCCAAGGCAGAGGCCACAAATTTTCGCGCGGTTTCATAGGCAATCCCACGCTCTTTCGCCGCGCGCTGCAAATCGCCCAGCCGCGCCAGCGAAGAGACCAGACCCGCCTCAGCCGGCGTCAGGCCATAGCTGCGCGCGGCATGATCCCATGACGAGTCTCCTGCGCGGAACGCCGCAATGGCGTAGGCAGCCTTGCCATTATCCAGCGCAGCACGCACGTCATCGCTCAACGGCCAGCGCCGCGTGACGGCATAGGTGCCTGCCGCCAGCGCTACCGGGCGGCCATCACTATCATCGGCCAGCAGTGAAACGCGCGGCCCATCGTTGCGGAGATCGCGGATCACAGCATCGAACGGATCAATCGAATCGAACCATTGTTCAAAGCCCGGATCGGCCACCAGCACCGTGCCATCGCGATCACAGGCAGCCGTTGCAAAGCAATCAGCATGAAGCGTGACCGCCGGGCCATGGCCGCGCGTTCCGGCCTGCACAAAGGCCTCGGCCACATCTTCGTTCGCCGTCTTGAGTGCCTCGCCCCAGCCATCGGGATCATCGGCCAGCACGGCGAGAGGCGCGTCCTGCGCCTCTGCTTCGCGAAACTTCTCCAGAAAGTCCTGAGCCCGGTCCATCGTCCCAGCATCGGCATTCTCGTTCGATTTGCAAGTCCATACCCCAAATGGGGCTCTTGCCCGATCACGCCAGCGCTTAGCCCGAATGCATCATTCCAAAGCGAGGGATTGGAATCATGTATCTGGACGAACAGCAGCTGGCTGGTGGCAATGTGTTTGCCCGGCCTTTCCCGCAACCCCAGGCCTTTGTGCCGTCGCGCAAGGCAAGACTGCCTATGTTGCTGGCCGATCCGGAGATCGGCACGGTCGAGCAATTGTGCACGATGCTGGATATCACCCAGTCTCGCCTCGCCCGGATGTGCAAGGGCGTTTATGGAGAGACCCCCAAAAAGCTGCTGCGCCGCGCGCGCTTTGGCCGGATGTTGCGGGCGCTTGCCGAAAAGCCCTATGCCGAATGGCGCAGCTTCATTGATCCCAATTATTTCGATCAGAGCCACTTCATCAGGGATTTCCGGTATTTTCTGGGAATGCCCCCGCGTGACTATCTCGCCCTTCCGACTGATGTGAAAGAGGCGTGCGTGGCCCGCTTTGCCTTGGGTGTCGGCCCGCGCGTTTCGGGTTAAGTCTGGGCTGCCATCCAGACAGCCACCGCCGCCAGCGCCGCCGTGTCGGCCCGCAGGATGCGTGGCCCCAGACTGACACCCTTTGCAGCTGGATGCGCCAAGATCGCGGCGCGCTCTGCATCGGCAAAGCCGCCTTCCGGGCCGATCAGGATCGCGGCGCGTGGAGATGAGGCAGCCACCACTGAAAACGGCGCGCCTCCTTCTTCGTCCGCAAAGATCAAAGTCCGTCCTTCGGGAAAGTCCTTCAGGAAGCGATCAAGCGACTGCGCCTCGGCGACCTCCGGCAGCGCGGTGCGCCCGCATTGTTCCGCAGCTTCGATCATCTGCGCACGCAGCCGGTCCGGCTTCACCTTGTCCGCCACGCAACGCTGCATCAGGACCGGCATGAAGCGCGCAACGCCAAGTTCACACGCCTTTTCGGCCACGAAATCGAACCGCGCCTTGCGGATCGGGGCGACCGCCAGCCACAGATCAGGCACGGCCTCACGCGGGCGGAGTTGCGCTTCAACGCTCACCACCAGATCGCGCTTGGCAGCACTCGAAACCCGCGCCAGCCATTCGCCGCTCCTGTCATCACACAGCTTGAGCGGATCGCCCGCCTTCAGCCGCATGACAGACAAGAGGTAGTGCGCCTGCGGCCCGTCGATACGCAGCGCCACACCCTCCCCCAACGTCTCTTCCACAAAGAGGCGCGGGGTGGATTTGGGCGGCCAGGCAGGCGTTGCGACCATGGCTCAGCGACTGGACAGCGTCTTGACGAGGCTGTGCAGATAGTCGCGCCCATCATAGACGGACTGGACGCGGATGCGTTCATTCAGGCCGTGCGCGCCATTGCCATCCACATCGCCGAAAATGCCGGGCACGCCATAGGTGGGAATGCCGATCAGGCCGGTATAGGTCGCGTCGGTTGCGCCAGTGACCATGGTGGGGATCAGCGGCACGCCGGGGAACATCTTGGCGGCCAGTTCTTTCATCGGGCCGATCAGCTTGGGATCCATTGGCGGCTGCACAGCCATGGGGCGAAACGGCGTTTCTAGCGTGACCTTCACCTTGGGGTTGGCGACAGCGCTTTCAATGGCCGCCTGCGTTTGCTCCGCGCTCATCCCCGGCACGATCCGGCAATTGACGGTCGCCTGCGCGCGTTGCGGCAGGGCGTTGGGGGCATGGCCGGCATTGAGCATCGTCGTCACGCAGGTGGTTCGCATCGTGCTGTTGAGAACAGGCTCGGTCGAGAGCGCCGTACCTGCCTCCTCATCCTTCTCATTGGCGAGCAGACGCGCTACCATGTCCTGCACCGCTTTAGGCCGCGTAGGCGCCATCTGGGCGAGGAAGGCGCGCGTCGTATCATTGAGCATCACCGGGAAGCGCATCCCCTGCACGGCCGTCACGGCCTGTGCGAGATCGGCAATCGCATTGTCGGGACGCGGCACGGAGCTGTGACCGCCGGGGTTGGTGGTTTCCAGCTTGAAGGTGCGCGTGGCCTTCTCGCCCACCTGAATGGCGAGCAGCGAGCGTTTGCCATCTTTTTCAATCCGGCCACCACCACCTTCATTGAGCGCATAGGCCGCCGAGATCAGCTCTGGACGATTAAGCGCCAGCCATTGCGCGCCATTGAGGGCTACGCCATTCGATTCCTCGCCGCAGGTCAGCGCCAGTTTGATCGTGCGCTTGGGCTTGTAGCCCTCCTTCTTGAAGCGGATCAGGCTGTCCGCCCAGATGGCAGACATCGCTTTGTCGTCCGCTGTGCCGCGCGCGTAGAAATAGCCGTCTTCCTCGATCAGCGTGTAGGGATCGCGCGTCCAGTCCTCGCGCCGCGCCTCCACCACGTCGATATGGCCGAGCAGCAGCATCGGTTTGAGCGATTTGGAGGTGCCGGGCATCACGGCCACCAGACTGCCTTCACCCGGATGGTCGGGCGCTTCGAGCACCTGCACGTCAGAACTGGCAAAGCCCGCAGCCTTCAGGCGCGTGGCAAGCTGGTCAGCCGCCTTGGTACAACCCTTGGCCGAATAAGAAGTGTTGGTCTCCACCAATTCCTTATAGAGTTCGCGAAACGCCGCCTGATCGGGGCGCTGCGTAGTTTGGGCCTGCGATGCACTGGCTATCGCCAGCAAAGACAGGGCCAGAACGGGTTTCCTCATGATCATCCTCCCAATGGGTTTGTATCCTGCTTAACGACGCTTCCCGTCTGCCACAACTGGGGCTAGGACAACGCCATTCAGCTTTGAATCGCAGCATGTGCTCCGGCGAAGGCCGGAGCCTTGTGGCGGCTCGCTCAACTCCGTGCCATATTCTCTCAGGGCTCCGGCCTTCGCCGGAGCACAAGCATGGGAAAATATCGATCAGGGCCACAGTATGACCACCTCCCTCACCCCGGATAGCGAAGCGAAGGGCCTGATCGCCCTGCTCCCGCCCACGGCGCGCCCGTTTGTGCTGCTCGCGCGGCTGGACCGGCCGATTGGCTGGTGGCTGCTCTACTGGCCCTGTG
>CALMZE010000227.1 GCA_937870585.1 uncultured Sphingomonadales bacterium
CCGTTCGAGTAGAAGGGGTCTGTCTTGAAGCGATAGGCCGAATGGCCTGCGAACATCAGATTCTCGTCCACCGGCTCGCCATGCGCGATGTTTTGGAGCGCCTTCTGGATGCAGAAGCTGCGCGGATCGGCGAGGTAGCCGGTCGTGAAATCGTCATGATCTTTCCAGCTGGAAAAGGCGCAGTGTGACAGGCAGCCCATGCAGTCTTTCTGATCCTTCTGGACCACCCCGCGTTCTGTCGGCGTCACGAAAACAACGGTGTTATCCGGCGTCTTGAGCGCCACCGAATAGCCTTCACCGGCCCAGCCGCGGGCGCGCTGCAAATCGTCCAGCGACACCCAGAAATGCTTGCCCTTCACGCCCACGTCCAGCTGGTGGGTGTGGGTTTCGTCCGGGTCTTGCGCGAAGCCGATCTGGCGTTCGCTGCGCGCTTCAAGATTGCGCAGGAAGGGATTGCGCACCGCGCTGGAATAGAAGCCGGTAGGCGAGAAGCGGTGGAGCAACACGTCGCCTTCCTCCAACGTCGTCAGCCGGTCTTTCCATTCCTGCGGGATCGGGCTTTCCTGCGTGAGCAGAGGCCGGGTACCGAACTGGAAGGAGATCTGGCCGAGCTCGGGATTGTCGATCCAGTTTTCCCATTCCTTCAGGTTCCACACGCCGCCCGCCATCACGATGGGCGTGGAATCGGCAATGCCGCCTTCGCGCATCACATCGCGCAGCGCCTTTACGCGGGGATAGGGATCTTCAGGCTTGCGTGGGTCTTCGGCATTGGACAGGCCGTTATGGCCGCCGGCCAGCCAAGGGTCTTCATAGACCACCGCCGAGAGCAAATCAGCCACTTTGGAATAGGACCGTTTCCACAAGGCGCGGAAGGCCCGACCGGAACTGACAATCGGCAGATAAGTCACGCCATATTGCTTGGCGATTTCCGAGAGCTTGTAGGGCATCCCCGCGCCGCAAGTGACGCCTGCAACCATGCCCCGGGTCTTCTCCAATATGCCGTGCAGAATTTCCTGCGCGCCACCCATTTCCCACAGCACGTTGATGTTGATCGCGCCCTTGCCGCCGGAAATTTCCCAAGCGCGGTGGACCTGTGCGATGCCACCCCGAATGCCATATTCGACCAGTTCACGGTGCCGCTCGCCGCGCGTCAGCCCCTCGAACGTCTGGGGAATAACGTGACCATCGTCATCATAACTGTCTGCATTCACGCAAGAGACCGTTCCAATGCCCCCGGCCGCCGCCCATGCGCCAGAGCTGGCATGGTTGGTCGCAGCCACGCCCTTGCCCCCTTCGACAAGCGGCCACACTTCCTTGCCAGCATACAGAATCGGCTTCAAACCCTTGAACATCTCGGCCCCAGTTACATCCCATGGTGTTGGTTCTGCCCTATAGGCAATCAGTGGAAAAATGCGCGCCTTTTTTTGGCCCCATTCTTCAAGCGGCTGTGCGCGCGGTTCCGATCAGCCAAACCCCAGCCAGAGCCAGCGCAAAGCCGCCGATCAACCGCGCATTTACGCCTTCACGAAACAGCAACACGCCCAGCACCGCCAGAACGACAGCCACGCCCGCATTGACCATGAGAGAGGCCGATCCGACCGGCGCACCGCGTCCATAAGCCCACAAAAACCCGGCTTCGATCATACCCCCCGCCAGTGCCAGTGCCAGCACAGCAGGCGTAGTAAGAGGCCGCACCAAATCCGCCGGACGCGCCGATTCCGCAAACACGGCGAGCGTCACAGCCAAAGCCGCCGCCACGGCATAGACGATCGCCAGCAGCGTGAACGGCTTCCCCCCTGCCGAAGCGCTCTTGGACATCAAATGGTAGAGCACATTGCCGAGCAACGCCGCCAGCAGCCCAAGCGCCCAAGGGTTCATAGCGGGCTTTCCAAGCCATAGAGTGCCGCATAGCGGCGCACCATCGCGGCTTCTCCGAATTCCGCCTCTGCCCGCGCGCGATTTGCCGCTCCAATCCGCGCACGCAGGGTGGAATCGGAAGCAAGCGTCTGGAGCGCACGGGCAAGCCCCGCCTCATCCTGCACGATGAAGGGCAGATTTTCCGGATCAGACATGGCCCGCACATCGCCGACATCCAGCGACGCCGCTGGCACACCGGCCGCCATCGCCTCGGCCAGCGAGATCGGGAATTGCTCACTTTCCGATGACAGAGCGAAAATATCAAACAGGCCCACAAAGCGCTGTGGCTGATCGCGGAAGCCTGGCAGATGCACACGGTCTGCCACACCCAGCCGCGTGGCTTCCGCCAAAATCGCCTCCCGCTCCGGCCCTTCGCCCACGATCACAAGACGCACCGGGCCGGGGACGGTCGCAAAGGCCCGCACCAACCGGGGCAGATTCTTGACGCTCCGCAGCCCGGCGAGCGTGCCGATCCACAACTCACCCGGCTGTTTCACAGGATCGCCCAGCGCATCGGGCGCAGGCAGAGGGGCATAGGCCGCCGTATCAATGCCGTTGGGAATGCGATGGAGCTTCGTGCGCGGCTGCTTCCACACATCCGAAGCGATACCTTCCAGCCGCGTGCTCGGCACCACCAATGCTTTGGCGGTGGGCAACATCAGGCGGCGATAAAGATTGCGCTTCCAGTTGAGCTTTTCAGTTTCATCCGCGTTGAAGCCATCCTCATGATGAATGAGCGGTGGGCCGCCCCGCACGAGCAGGCGATGCGCACCCACCGCGTCCATACTGCCCCAATTATAGCTGAGCACCAGATCAAAGCGCTTCATATAGCGCGCCAGATCCTGATAGCGCCCCGGAGCAGGCTTGCCATGGAGCGGCGGTGCGCTGTCTCCCGGAAATTCGACGCGAACAAGGGGTGCGATCATGTCTCGCGCGCCCAGTGCATCGGGCACGGAAGAGAGGATGGTGTGCTCTGCCTGATCAGCAAACAGGTTCATCAAGCGCACAGCCCGCGCCTCCTTCCCGCCCAACGAGAAGGTTGAGTGACAATGCAGGATTTTCACGCGATCACGGCTTTGAGCAATGCCTGAATGGCGCGCACCGCCGCTGGCTCATCCATCACAGGCGCATGACCAACATCGGGTACAGTGCGAACCTTGGCATTGGGCAGGCGGCGGCCCATCGCGCGCGCGGTTTCGGCTGACAGGATGTCGGACAATTCGCCGCGCAGCACCAGCACCTGCGCGTCGCCCAGAGCTTCGTAGAGCGGCCAAAGATCGGGTGGAACGGCATTGCTGTCTTCCGCGCGGATCGGGTCTGCAATACGGGGATCATAGTCCGGGACCACGCGCCCCTGCGGCGTCAGCGTGTTGAGACGCTTGGCCATGCTGATCCAATCTTCCAGATCATAAGCCGGATACACATCGGCATTCATGTCCGCCAAGGCGCGCGCGGCATGAACCCAGGTGGGCCAGGTCTGCGCCTTGCCCACATAGGATTTGATCCGGTCCAGCCCGCGCTGATCGACCACGGGACCAATATCGTTGAGCACCGCGCCCACGATGCGCCCCGGCAGCATCGCGGCCAGCATCATCGAAACGAGCCCGCCAAGCGACGTGCCGATGGTCACGATCTTGCGGAGCTTCAGCTCTTCGATCAACAGCGCCACATCCTGCGCATAGACCGGCGGCGCATAGCTGGCGGACGCCTTGGAATACTCACTCTCCCCGCGCCCGCGAAATTCAACGGCAATCACGCGCCAGTCACCCGCCAGATGCTCGATCAGCGGCTCAAAATCGCGGATGTTGCGCGTCAATCCCGGCATACACAGGAGCGCGGGCCGGTTCTTCGGCCCGGCATAGTCCCGGTAATGCAGCCGCAGCCCATCAGATGTCCAGCTGCCGTCAGCCCATGCACTTTTGTTGCTCATGCCCCTCTATCGCCTGATGTGCGCCGCGCCGCAACCGCTGCGGTATTTCAGCAACGCTTGTGGCGGCGCATTTCCTCGCCTAACAGGGAGTTCTTAACCCGTGGCCGCTATGGAACCCGGTATGTCTGCGTCTGAACTTGTTTCTATCGAACCCGCCACTGGCGCTGTCTTATGGCGGGGTAATGTCAGCAATGTTGATGAAGAAGTGGCGATTGCGCGGTCTTCATGGGTTCACTGGGCGTCTCAACCGCTGACTGTCCGCATTGAAACGCTGCGCCGCTTTACAGATGCTGTTCGTCAGAAAGGCGAGCAGCTGGCTGATACGATTGCGCGCGAAACCGGCAAGCCGATGTGGGAAGCCCGCAACGAAGTGGAATCGGTGATCGGCAAGGTGGACATTTCGGTCCGCTCTTATGCCGAACGCACCCCGCAACGGCGGCTGGAAGGATCGCTGGGCCTCAAGACATCGGTGCGCCACAAGCCGCACGGCGTGCTGGGCGTGCTCGGCCCGTATAACTTCCCCGCGCATCTGCCCAATGGCCATATCGTGCCTGCGCTGATCGCGGGCAATTCGGTGGTGTTCAAACCTTCGGAAAAAACGCCCGCGACCGGTGAGTTGCTCGTCAGCCTGCTTCATGCAGCCGGTGTGCCTTCGGGCGTTGTCCGGCTAGTGATTGGCGGCCCGGAAGAGGGCAAGGCGCTGGCCGCGCATCCGGGGCTGGATGGATTGCTGTTTACCGGTTCTGCCACCACCGGAATGGCGCTCTCCCGGCTCTATGCGGATCGCCCCGGCAAGATTCTGGCGCTCGAACTCGGTGGCAATAATCCGCTGGTGGTCTGGGATGCGCCCGATCCTCATGCGGCGGCTGTTATCATTTGCCAGTCAGCCTTCATGTCCGCCGGACAGCGCTGCACCTCTGCGCGCCGTCTGATCATCCGCGATGAAACCTCTGGGCCGTTGCTCGGCGAGGTCAAGAAGCTGGCGGACCGACTGATTGTGGGGGAACCGCATGGCTCCCCTGCCCCCTTCATGGGTCCGGTGATCGACGTTGCCGCCGCCGACGCGCTGGAAGAAAGCTTCCTGGCGCTGATGATGCGCGGCGGCATTCCGCTGAAGAATCTCGAACGCGCAGCGCCGCATCTGCCCTATCTCAGCCCGGCCATCATCGACATGACCAATGTCAAGGACAAGCCGGACATCGAATTGTTCGGCCCCATCTTGCAAGTCATCCGCGTACCCGATTTCGATTCGGCCATCGCGGAGGCCAATGCCACCAACTATGGCCTGTCCGCTTCTTTGGTGGGCGGAAGCCCGGAAATGTATGATCGCTTCTGGGCTAATGTCCGCGCGGGCGTGATCAACTGGAACCGCCCGACCAACGGCGCGCCCTCCAACGCTCCGTTCGGCGGCGTCGGCCTGTCTGGCAATCACCGGCCAAGTGCGGCCTATGCGGCAGATTATTGCGCCTATCCGGTCGTTTCCACCGAAGAGGAAAATGCCCGTGCCTCTATCGGCATAGGGCTGCGAGAGCTCACATCAAGTTTCGCTAAATAGGCGGCAACATTGTCTGTTTTGCTTCGCCGCGCCGAATCGCGCACAATGCGGGGATGCAAAAAGGCACAGTCCATCTTGTCGGCGCCGGCCCGGGCGACCCTGATCTGCTGACCGTCAAGGCTGCGCGCCTGATCGGTCAGGCGGACGTCGTTGTGCATGACGGGCTGGTGAGCGCTGGCATTATGGCTTTGGTGCGCAAGGATGCCCGGCTGATTTCCGTCGCCAAGAGCCGCGCCAATCATTCGGTGCCTCAGGATGGCATCAACGC
>CALMZE010000228.1 GCA_937870585.1 uncultured Sphingomonadales bacterium
TTTTCACTTCAAAGATCAGGCTGGTCATCATCGGTCCGTCATGCGCGACGGGGGTGGAGGCGGGGGCGAGGATGACGAAGCGCGTCATATTGTCGTCCGAATCCTCAAGTCCGGTCGCCAATGTTTTCAGGCCATAGAGTTCGGCAGCAGGCGGCGGGGCGATGGCGGCGACTTTGGGATCGCCGATTTCCAGCGCGCGGGCAGCAGCCCCAGCGGTATCGGGATAGGCGACGGGCTCAATCCCGCGCGCGCGCAGCCAGCCGCGACATTGGCCGAGCGCTTGCGGGTGGCTGATCGCCTGCTTCACCTCAGCCAGATCGCTCAAGCCGATCAGCGCGTAGCGGATCGGCAGGAAATGCTCGCCCACAATCACCAGTCCGGATTCGGGCAGAAGGAAGTGAATATCGGCCACGCGCCCGAACAGCGAATTTTCAATTGGGATCATCGCTTTGGCGGCGCGGCCTTCCTGCACGGCGGCAATCGCGTCTTCAAAGCTGAAACAGGGCAGAGCGAGCCCATCCGGGCAGGCTTCGCGCACCGCAACGTGCGAATTGGCCCCCGGCGCGCCCTGGAAGGAGACCGCGCGATCAGGTTCGGCCGCCGCAGCGGCTTCCATGGCGGCAACAATCGGGCGGGCGGGGGCGGGGTAACGGTCCATGGAGGCTGCGGTTACAGGGGTTACAGAGCGGGTGCAACGTCATGGCCCTTCCATTTTGCTTGCACCTTGGCACAAGCCGGGTAAGGCCGGGTGCGGAGAGTTATGCAAGACTATCACGATCTGATGCAGCGTATCCTCGACCATGGGGTCGAGCAGAAGGACCGCACCGGCGTTGGCACGCTATCGGTGTTTGGTCACCAGATGCGATTCGATCTGGCCAAGGGCTTCCCGCTGCTCACCACCAAGAAGTTGCACATCCGTTCAATCCTGATCGAACTGCTCTGGTTCCTGAATGGAGACACGAACGTCCGCTGGCTGCAGGACCGCAAGGTTTCGATCTGGGATGAGTGGGCGGATGAAGCGGGTGATCTCGGCCCGGTTTACGGCAAGCAATGGCGGAGCTGGGAAGCGGCGGACGGGCAAACGGTGGATCAGATCGGAGAGCTTGTTCAGCAACTCAAGACCAACCCGGCCAGCCGCCGCCAGATCGTAACGGCGTGGAACCCCGGCGAACTCGGTCAGATGGCGCTGGCACCGTGCCACTGCCTGTTCCAGACTTGGGTTGGGAATGGCAAGCTCTCGCTCCAGCTGTATCAGCGCAGCGCGGACGTGTTTCTGGGCGTGCCGTTCAACATCGCATCCTACGCACTCCTCACTCACATGCTTGCGCATCAGGCGGGGCTTGAGGTGGGTGAGTTCATCTGGACCGGCGGCGATTGCCACTTGTATTCCAACCATATCGAGCAGGCGCACACACAGCTGGCGCGCACGCCAAAGCCGCTCCCCACACTCACCATCCTCCGCAAACCCGATGCGATAGACGGCTATGCCTATGAGGATTTCCGGATCGATGGCTATCAGGCCGATCCTCACATAGCGGCGGCAGTGGCAGTATGAATCATCCTGAAGTGACACTGATTCTGGCGCGGGCGGACAATGGTGTTATCGGCAAGGATGGGGATATTCCCTGGCACATCCCGGCGGATTTGCGGCGCTTCAAGCAATTGACGCTGGGCAGCCCGATGATCATGGGCCGCAAGACGTTTGACAGTCTGCCCGGCCTGCTGCCCGGTCGTCGCCATATTGTGTTGACGCGCGATGATGCGTGGGATGAGGATGGCGCGGAGGTTGTCCATTCGGTTGAAGCCGCGCTGAAGGCGGCCAACGCGCCGCATGTATGGGTGATTGGCGGCGCGGAAATATACCGCCTGTTCCTGCCTTTGGCGGACCGCATCGAACTGACCGAGGTGCATCTGGAGCCGCAAGGCGATGCACGGCTCGGCGAGCGACTGGAGGGCTGGAGCGAGGCGGCGCGCGAATCGCATCCGGCGGAGGGCTCAGTGCCCGCCTTTGATTTCGTCACTTTGAAGCGGGTGAAGCCATGAGCGAACAGGTCAAAAAGCGCGGCGGGTTCAGCTGGGGTGGCATCATTGCCATCCTGCTCGTTCTGGGGGTGAGCATCTGGCTGTTTCTGCCCGGCTATCTGGAGCGCAGCATGAACAAGCTGGCGCCCACCGCCGAGCGCGTGGGTGAGAAGGCCATCGCGCTCCACGCCAGACTGCAAGTTGCAGACTTGCATGGCGATACGCTGATGTGGCGGCGCGATCTGCTGCGTGAAGCGGATACCGGCCATATCGATCTGGTCCGGCTCAACCGGGGCAATGTGGCATTGCAGGTGTTCAGTTCGGTCACCAAATCGCCCAAGGGCCAGAATTATGATGGCAATAGTGGCGATACGGACAACATCACATCGTTGGTGATTGTGCAGGGCCAGCCGGTGCGGACGTGGACTTCGCTGCTCGAACGCTCGCTCTATCACGCGCAGAAGCTGGATGATGATGTGGCGCGCTCGCGCGGCGCGCTCGTCAAGGTGAAGTCTCAGGCCGATCTGGCAGCACTGCTTGCTGCGCGGGCCAAGGGTGAAAAGGTGACGGGCGGGCTGCTCTCGATTGAAGGGCTGCACGATCTGGAAGGTAATCTCGCCAATCTCGACAAGCTCTATGATGCGGGCTTCCGCATGGCGGGATTTGCGCATTTCTTTGACAATGATGTGTCGGGCTCGATGCATGGGCTCGAGAAAGGCGGGTTGACCCCGCTCGGGCGGCAGGTGCTGGCCAAAATGGAGCAGAAGGGCATGGTGGTGGACATCGCCCATGCCAGCCACGCAGCGGTTGCCGACATGCTGAGCCTCGCCAAGCGCCCGGTCGTCTCTTCGCATGGCGGGGTGCAGGCGACCTGCAAGGTCAATCGCAACCTGACCGACGATGAGATCAAGGGAGTCGCCAAAACCGGCGGCGTGGTCGGCATCGGCTATTGGGATGCGGCGGTCTGTTCGACTGAGCCCAAGGCCATCGCCAAGGCGATCCGCCATGTTCGCGATCTAGTCGGGATTGACTATGTTGGCTTGGGCTCCGACTATGATGGCGCGACGACGGTTCCGTTCGACACATCGGGTGTTGCGCTGGTGACGCAGGCGCTGATGGACGAAGGCTTTACTGAAGACGAAATTGCGAAGGTGATGGGCGGCAATGTGTTTCGCGTGCTCGGCCAGACCCTTCCTCCCCAATAAGAATGGAAAGGATGACCCATGGGCACATATAACACGATCATCACCGAGATTGACGATGGCATCATGACGCTGACCATCAATCGCCCGGACAAGATGAACGCCTTCACGCGCGAAATGATGGACGAAATGATGGCCGCGTTCGATGAATCGGATGCGGATGACAATGTGAAGGCCGTGATCGTGACGGGCGCTGGCGATCGCGCCTTTTGCGCGGGGGCGGATCTTTCGGGCGGCGGGAAGACGTTCGACTATGCCGCTCATGGCGAAGAGCGCGATCCCAATTCGCCCATTCAGGAAGATGGCAGCGTGGACTTCAACCACCCAGCCACGCGCGATGGTGGCGGTCGGCTGGTGCTGCGCATCTTCAACAGCAAGAAGCCGGTGATCGGCGCGATCAACGGCGCTTCGGTGGGCGTGGGCACCACGATGCAGCTGCCGATGGATGTACGTCTGGCCTCCACCAAGGCGCGCTTCGGCTTTGTGTTTGCCCGCCGTGGCATCGCGCCCGATGGTGCGTGCAGCTGGTTTTTGCCCAAGCTGGTCGGCATTTCCAAGGCGCTGGAATGGTGCTTCTCCGGCAAGGTGTTCGGCGCTGAAGAAGCCAAGGAAGCGGGCCTTGTCCGCTCTATCCATGAGCCGGAAGATCTGATGCCCGCCGCGCGCGCGCTGGCCAAGGAAATGACGGCGGATTCAGCGCCGGTCTCGGTCTCGCTCACGCGGCAGATGCTGTGGCTGATGCTCGGCGCGGATCATCCGATGGAAGCGCACAAGTTTGACAGTCAGGTGATCTGGTCACGCGGCGGTTCGGCAGATGCGAAGGAAGGTGTCACCAGTTTCCTTGAAAAGCGCACGCCCAACTATCCGTGTAAGGTCAGCGAAGCCCCGCATTTCTCGCCCTGGATGGATGAACGCCCCTACGGCGCGAAATAGTTCGGAGCAGGCATTAGCCCACACAGAGGAGCGCATCCCGGCTGCGGCAGGGGTGTGCTTTTTTGTGCCTGCGCGAAAAAATTTGTGCAGCGCACAAAAATATCCTTGAAATCGCACCAGCGCTTCTATATTGTGCAATGCAACATGAAAATGCAGGAGGCCGATTGTGGCTGACACCAAAGTGAAAAAGGTCGCGAAGAAGAAGCCCGCTCAGGCCGCTGCCGCCGCGCAGGGTGCCTCGATCGTTGCCGAAACCGTGAATTCTGACACTCTTGACCAGGGAATGACCAGCATGACTGATACCGTGAAGACCGTTGCAGCCGAAGCTGCTGAAAAGGCCACCGAGTTTCTGAAGGACGCCCAGGCCAAGGCGCAGGACGCTTTTGCCAAGTCTGGCGAAACCGCCAAGGACGTCCTGGCCTTCCACAAGGCGAATGCTGAAGCCGTGGTTGAATCGGCCAAGGCTGCTGCTGCCGGTCTCCAGACCGCTGCGCAGGACGGCGTTGCGTTGACCCGCAAGCATTTTGAAGATTCGGTGGCCCATGTGAAGGCGCTCACCGCGCTGCGTTCGCCCGCCGATCTGATGAAGGCGCAGGCCGATTTCGTTCGCACCCAGTTTGACGCTGGCGTTGCCGAAGTCAGCAAGGCGTCGGAATTTGGCGTGAAGCTCGCCGGTGACGTGATTGCACCGTTGCAGAACCGCTATGCGGTGGTTGCGGAGCAGGTGAAGGCGCGTCTCGCCGCCTAAGCTGCGAAGCTTTCGGGGCCGGTCTCTCTCCTCTCTCCATCCCGGCTCCACCAAGGACCGCCCCGGCCATGTACCGGGGCGGTCTTCTTGTTTGTGGCGTGCGCACATCTACGCCGTCATTCCCGCGAAGGCGGGAACCCAGAATCGCAGCACGCAAAGGGTAAGCCGCGAAGACGGGGCGACTGGGTTCCCGCCTTCGCGGGAATGACGATTGAGGTCAGTTCAGCGGCGAGGGCTCCAGCCCTACTTCTTCTTGCCGAAGTCCACGGTCACCACATTCGATCCCGGTTCAACCGGTTCCGCTGCGGGGCCGTCATTTTCGGCGTCGGCGGGGTCCATCACGTCTTCGGCTTCCATCTTCGCCTGGAATTGCAGCGCGAAATCCACGGCTGGATCATGGAAAGTGGTGATGGCATCGAAGGGAATGAACAGCTTGGTGGGCACCTGACTGAAGGTCAGGCTGACTGTGAAGCCCGTTTCTTCCACCGCCAGATCCCAGAACTTGTTCTGGAGCACGATGGTCATTTCATCGGGAAAGCGCTGTGCGAGCTGTTTCGGGATCGAAACGCCCGGCGCCTGCGATTTGAACGTGATGTAGAAATGGTGCGAGCCCGGCAGGTCCAGATTGGACTGGATGCCCCCCAGCACGCGCGCAACAACGGCGCGCAGCGCGTCCTGCACGATTTCGTCATAGGGAATCAGGCTGTCGGGCATATCTTCGTCACTCATGCCCGCCGTGGTTAAACAGAACCGACGCAGCGTCAAGCGCAGTTCGCGCTTCCATCTTGGCCCGCAAGCGCTTATCGCGCGCCCATGCGCACAGCCTCTATCAGCCGCAAGACGAGCGAAACCAGCATCGTAGTGTCCGTCAATCTGGATGGCACCGGAGCCTACAGCATTGAAACCGGCATCGGTTTTCTCGATCACATGCTCGAACAACTCTCCCGCCATTCGCTCATCGATCTGACCGTGAAGACGGTGGGCGATCTGCATGTCGATCAGCACCACACGACCGAAGATACCGGCATCGCCATTGGTGAGGCGCTCGCCAAGGCGCTGGGGGACAAGCGCGGCATCACGCGCTACGGCACCGCCTATGCGCCGATGGATGAAACGCTCACGCGCTGCTCGCTCGACATTTCGGGCCGGCCCTGGCTGGTCTATCGCGCCGAATTTGGCACACCGCGTCTGGGCGAATGGGATACCGAGCTGATCGAGCACTGGTTCCACAGCTTCGCGCAGGCGGGCGGCATTACGCTGCACATCGAAAATCTGCATGGCTCCAACAACCATCATGTTGTGGAGAGCATGTTCAAGGCGCTCGCCCGCGCATTGAGGCAGGCGGTGGAGATTGATCCGCGCAAGGCCGATGCCATTCCCTCGACCAAGGGGATGTTGTGATACCCGCGCTGCGTTTCCTGGCTCCGTTCGTCCTGAGCTTGTCGAAGCATGTCCTGAGCTTCGCCGAAGGGGACTGTCTTTCTTCTTGCGTTTCGGCATCCAGAAAAGGCAGGGCTTCGACAAGCTCAGCCCGAACGGTGATTTGATGTCCAAGAGTGTCGTTGCGCTGATCGATTATGGCGCAGGCAATCTCCAGTCCGTCCGCAACGCGCTAAAGGCTGCTGGTGCCGCCGATATTCGCGTGACCGCCGATCCGGACGTGGTGCGAGCGGCAGATCGCATTGTGCTGCCCGGCGTAGGCGCGTTTGCGCATTGCAAGCAGGCGCTTTGGGGCATTGATGGCATGATCGACGCGCTGGAGGAGAGCACCGGCGCGGGCGGTAAGCCGTTCCTTGGCATTTGCGTCGGGATGCAGTTGATGGCCGAAGCGGGCGAAGAGCATGGCCGCCATGAGGGGCTGGGCTGGGTGCCCGGCACCGTCCGCCTGCTTGAGCCGAGCGACCCCGCCATCAAGATTCCGCACATGGGCTGGAATGATGTCATCCCTGCCGTGCCGCATCCGCTGATCGAGGCGGGAGAGGCCTATTTCCTGCACAGCTTCGCGTTTGAAGGGGAGGGCGTGCTCGCCTCCACCCGTCACGGCGCGGAAGTCACCGCCGCCATCGGCATCGGCAACCGCGTTGGCGTGCAGTTCCACCCTGAAAAGAGCCAGCGTTATGGGCTGGCCTTGCTTGAAAGGTTCCTCGCATGGGCTCCCTGATCGTCTTTCCCGCCATCGATCTGAAGGGCGGGCAGGTCGTGCGTCTGGCTGAGGGCGATATGGACCGGGCGACGGTCTATGGTGACGACCCTGCCGCACAGGCTTTGCTCTTTGCCGAAGCGGGCGCGCAATTTCTGCACATGGTCGATCTGGATGGGGCGTTTGCGGGCGAGAGCCGCAATGCCGAAGCGGTCGAAGCCGTGGTCAAGGCGTTTCCGGGGCATGTGCAGCTGGGCGGCGGCATAAGGACGCGGGAGAGCATCGAACGCTGGTTTGATCTGCGCGTGGCGCGCGTGGTGATCGGCACCGCCGCGCTGGAAAATCCGGATCTGGTGAAAGAGGCCGCGCGGGACTTTCCCGGCGGGATCGTGGTCGCGGTCGATGCGCGCGACGGTATGGTCGCCACCAAGGGCTGGGCCGATGTCTCGGATGTCAGCATCGTTGATATGGGCCGTCAGTTTGAAGATGCGGGTGTGGCCGCCTTGCTGTTCACCGATGTCGGTCGGGATGGTCTGTTGAAAGGCTGCAACGTGCAGGCAACGGTCGATCTGGCACGCGCCGTGGACATTCCGGTGATCGCCAGCGGCGGCGTGGCGGGGATCGGAGATATCCGCGTCCTCTCGCTCCACGCGCGTGACGGGATTGAGGGCGTGATTACGGGGCGCGCGCTCTATGATGGTCGCCTTGATCTGGCGACGGCGCTGGCTGTGGCGGCGGCGGAATGAGGATGTATTTATCCGCTCGTGCTGAGCTTGTCGAAGCACTGTCCTTTGGCTGTGGAGCCAAGGCAAGACAGCCCTTCGACAAGCTCAGGGAGAGCGGCTTTTTTTCCCAAAAGGGGAGAGGGCTATGACTGTCCGCATCCGCGTGATCCCCTGTCTCGACGTGCATAATGGCCGCGTCGTCAAGGGCGTGAACTTTGTTGATCTGCGCGATGCCGGAGACCCGGTTGAGGCCGCCAAGGCCTATGACGCGGCGGGCGCGGACGAACTGTGTTTTCTGGATATTACCGCCAGCCATGAAGGCCGCGACACGATCCTTGATGTCGTCGCGCGGACGGCGGAGGTGTGTTTCATGCCGCTGACCGTCGGCGGCGGGGTGCGCAGCCATGAGGATGCGCGCGCGCTGCTGCTCGCTGGGGCAGACAAGGTGGCGGTGAACAGCGCCGCCGTTGCGCGTCCTGAACTTGTGACGGATATTGCCGAACGTTTTGGCAGCCAATGCGTCGTCGGCTCGGTCGATGCGCGGCGGTCTGGCTCTGGCTGGGAAGTCTTCACCCATGGCGGGCGCAAGGGCACGGGCGTGGACGCTGTCGCGCACGCGATCCGGCTGGCAGAGCTGGGGGCTGGCGAACTGCTCGTCACCTCAATGGACCGGGATGGCACACGCGAAGGCTTCGACTTGGAGCTGACGCGGGCAATTGCAGACGCGGTTTCGGTGCCGGTGATCGCAAGCGGCGGCGTGGGCGGGCTTGCTCATCTGGCCGAAGGCGTCACGCACGGCCATGCCAGCGCCGTGCTGGCGGCCTCCATCTTCCATTTCGGTGAGGCGAGCATTGGTGACGCGCACCGCGCCCTGGCGGCGGCGGGACTGCCCGTCCGGCATCATGTAACCGCCTGAACTGGCAGGATTGCGGGCTTCCGGCATCAGCCTAAACGCTTTGGCAACCTTTTGCCGATAGTCTCCTGCCAGCACTTCAGCAGGGACTCTTCGCCTCATGAACAAGTTGATTCTGGTCGCCACGGGCTCGATGCTCGCACTTGCCACGCCCGCGCTGGCCACCGGCGGCAGCAATTGGTGGGGCACATCCTCGCAGCATCAGCATTACAAGGGCTGCGGCCACAGCACGACGAGCACGTCTTCAAGCAGCACCTCCACGAGCAGCGGCGGACACGTCCATAAGCCGGGCTGTGGACACACCACGTCGAGCACGTCGTCGAGCAGCACGTCCTCATCCAGCTCCTCCTCCACAAGCAGTGGCGGGCATGTTCACAAGCCGGGCTGCGGCCATGACAGCTCCTCTTCGACCAGTTCCAGCTCCACAACCTCAGGCGGTTCGACCTCTGGCAGCTCGACGACAAGCGGCGGGTCTACAACTTCCGGATCGAGCACGACTTCAGGTTCCACGAGCACGGGGGGCACCACCAGTTCGACGACCACAGGTGGATCTACCACGACAAGCTCCACCACAACGGGCGGTACATCCTCTTTTGGCAGCACCAGCGGGTCCAGTACAACATCAACCACGGGTGGCAGCACCACAGGCGGCGCAACCGGCAGCACCAGCACTGGTGGCTCGACGAGCGGCGGTTCAACCAGTGGCGGCTCCACCGGTGGCACCGAAGTGCCTGAACCGGCAGACTTTGCGCTGTTCGGCCTTGGTGTCGCAGGCCTGATCCTGGGCCGCCGTGCCAGCCGCCGCATGAAGGCGAAGGCCGAAGGCGAAGCGACGGACAGTGCCGAAGCCTGATCCATCTTCTCAATCCTATCCCAAAGAGGGGCTTCGGCAAATCCGGAGCCCTTTTTTGTTTCAGTTCAATATGTTGTCGTTAACAATTCAGGCTGATTCTGAGATGGTTAACGTCGGCTGGCTTGACATTAACCACGGCTCCAGAACGGCTATTAACCAGCAGGATCGCGCATTTTCGCCATTTCCGGAGATTTGGCACATCCGCTGCAACAGTTCATCCAAGCGAAAAGCTTTGATTTTCGATGGAAGGACACTTCATCATGATTAACAAGTCTCTCTCTGCAATGGCATCCGGGCTGGCTCTGGCGGTTGCCGCTCTGACATTGTCCGCACCGGCTCATGCTGGCGGCACGATGATGGGCAAAGGTGGCAAGACGAGCATGGGCGGCAAGTCTGGCAGCGGCAAATCCAGCAGCGGGGGCATGTCCAGCGGAGGTTGGGGCGGCAGCACGGGCGGGTCAAGCGGCGGCAGCAGCGGCGGTTGGTGGGGCACCACCAGCAGCGGCGGCCACTCGCACTATTGCGGCTGCGGCCGCAGCGGCAGCGGCTGCGGCGGATCGGCCGGTGGCAGTTCCTCGGGTGGCGCGACCTCTTCCACCTCGGGCGGCACGTCTGGTGGGTCCACCACGTCCGGTGGCAGCACCTCGGGCGGGTCCACCACCTCGGGCGGCACGTCTGGTGGTTCGACAACTTCAGGTGGCAGCACGACCTCAGGTGGTTCAACGACATCAGGCGGCTCCACCACGTCCGGGGGAAGCACGTCTTCAGGCGGTTCCACCACATCGGGTGGTTCCACGACCACTTCTGGCGGGACGTCGGGCGGCAGCACGTCGGGTGGGTCGACAGGCGGAACCTCCGTGCCCGAACCGTCAGACATGGCTCTGTTCGCCATGGGTGTTGCAGGCCTCGTCATCGGTCGTCGTTCGGCCCGCCGTCGCACCGCGAACAAGGCGCAGGGTTGACGCCCCGCGCCGTGCCGGGCAACAGCCTGAGCATGGCGGACACACTCACACGGCTTGAAGCCACTATCAGGGAGCGCCGGGCAGCAGACCCGGCGCTTTCCTATGTGGCGAAACTATTCTCCAAGGGCCGCGCCAAGATCGCGCAGAAGGTCGGGGAAGAAGCAACCGAAGCGGTGATCGCCGCTGTTTCCGGAGACCGCGCCGGGCTGACTGGCGAAGCGGCAGACCTGATTTTCCACCTGATGATTCTGCTGGAAGATGGCGGCGTGCCACTGGCCGATGTGCTTGCCGAACTGGACCGGCGCGAAGGCGTGTCCGGAATCGCCGAAAAAGCCTCCCGACCCAAGGATTGAGCCCATGCCCATCGACGCGACCGCGCCCTATGATGACAGCAACATCTTCGCCCGCATCCTGCGTGGGGAGATCCCGAACAAGACGGTCTATGAGGATGAGTATGCGCTCGCCTTTCATGACATCAATCCGCAGGCCCCGGTGCATGTGCTGGTGATCCCCAAGGGGCGCTATGTCAGCTGGGATGATTTTACCCGCGATGCGCCTGATGCTGAACTGGCGGGCTTCATCCGCGCGGTGGGTCATGTTGCGCGCGAGTTGGGGCTGCCTGCGCCGGGATATCGCTTGCTCGCCAATATCGGTCAGCATGGGCATCAGGAAGTGCCGCATCTCCACGTCCACCTGTTTGGCGGAAGGCAGATGGGAATGATGCTGCCACGCTGAAATTTTGTTGCGCGCGCCGGATTAGCGGCTAGGTTGCGTCCCCAGTAGAAAAAGGGGAGCTTTCATGCTGTTTGACCGCGTCAAACCACTCGACGCCATATTGGCGACTGCGGAAAAGAAATCGCTGCACCGCAGTCTGGGGGCGTTTCAGCTGACCATGTTGGGCATTGGCGCCATCATCGGCACCGGTATTTTCGTGCTGACGGCTGAAGCCGCGCAAAAGGCCGGGCCGGGCATG
>CALMZE010000229.1 GCA_937870585.1 uncultured Sphingomonadales bacterium
TCAGCGGCGTGTGCAGCGCAGGCGTGACGCTCCAGACGACATAATAGCCGACGAAGCAGGCCATCACGAAGATGGAGAGGATTGAGATGAAGTCCATGGTTCTTCCCTGTTCAAATCTTTTTGGTGCCCGGACTAAGCCGCCGATTTCACCGGATGCGTCATGTCACCTCGACCGGCGAGCAGCCCGGCAATCGAGATGTCCTCATCAATCTCATCCCAATGCAAGCCGCAGCGGCTCAATTCACATGCTTCCCGTTGGGCTGGCGTCGCATGAAACAGGCGTGGAAACCATGCAAGCGGAACGCCGATGACCCTGCCATCCTCAAGGTCCACCCACATGCTATTTTCATCGAACCGCACCGCCATCGGCTCTGGAGAAGTCGCCATGGGATCAGTTGAAAAATTCATGCCATGCCCTTTCAAACTCATCCCGATGCTCTTCAACCAACCTTTGGGCACGGTTGAGCAGCGGACCGCTGAGGCCGCGATTATAGGAAAGTGAAACACTGGGGTATAGCCAGAACTTGGCTTCATCGCGTCCATGCCTGACGTGGATATGAACTGGCTCACGCGGGCGGCCTTCGTCAGCGTAAAAAAGGAACTTGAACCCTTCGAGGCGGAGGAGGACGGGCATTCAAACCTGCTCAAACGCGAAATCAAAACGGTAGCGCATCAGTTTCAACGACGGAAAGGCGCGAACACCGCTGCGGCAACTTTTGTCAAAGTCGGCGGCGACGAGGATTCCCCTGACTGAAGTTCCAGACTCTTCCTCCATCATATCGCCCATATAGCCTGCGATTTGGCCTAGAGCTTCACGCTTGGCTTGCCCCGCCTTGAGTTCAATAACCACCAAGGCTCCGCTCTTATCGCGCGCCAGAATATCGATGAAGCCTGACTCAACGCCGCGCTCTGATCCGCCATCTATAATTGTTAGTCCAGATTCAAGTTGAGATATTTCTCTTCGGATCTCTGCCTGGAGATGACGTTCTACTTCAAACTGCTTTCCTTCTTTGCGTTCTCTAATCAGTTCCCCGACAACCTCCATTGCATTGTCGGAGGAAACTTGGATCGACTCTGGGTCTTCGCAAAAATTTCGGTAAGTTCGAAGCGCAGTGCGGCAACTGGATAGCGTGTCATAAACGCTGCGCTCAATTTGCATTTTCGATGGATTCGGTCTTTTGCCGACTTCGTCGCTTTTGGAATATGTTAGTTCAGAAATCAGAGAATCGAATCGATCAATATTAAATATTTCGTCCAAGTTCCCATACGCTGCTTCTACGCGCTTTGCAGTTGAGAGCTGAGTAGAAACGGTATTGGCGACATAACGAGCAGCGAGCCATTCTCGGAAAGCTTCCGTTCTCACCCCAACAACCTCTCATGCACCACCTTGCCGCCCTGCGTCAGGCGGATGGCATTCCCGATTTCCTCGTCGAGCACGGGCTTGCCCGCTTCCTTGTCCCAGAAGGCGGAGAGGAAATTGTAGAGGTTGCGGGCGAACAGCGCCGAGCTGTCGGCGGGCAGATGCGCGGGGGTGTTAGCGTAGCCGATGATCTTCACGCCATGCTTTTCCACCACCTGATCGGGTGCGGAGCCCTCCACATTGCCGCCTTGCGACACGGCGAGATCGAAGATCACCGAGCCGGGCTTCATACTGGCAATCTGCGCGTCGCTGATCAGGCGGGGTGCGGCGCGGCCCGGAATGAGCGCGGTTGTGATGACAATGTCCTGCTTGGCGATATGGGCCGAGACGAGGTCTGCCTGCGCGGCTTTATATTCGTCCGACATTTCGGTGGCATAGCCGCCTGCGCCTTCGCCTTCGATGCCCGCGACCGTATCCACGAAGATGGCCTTCGCGCCGAGCGATTCGATCTGCTCCTTGGTGGCGGAGCGGACGTCTGTCGCTGAAACAATGGCCCCCAGTCGCCGCGCGGTCGCAATCGCCTGAAGACCCGCCACGCCGACGCCCATGATGAAGACGCGCGCGGCTGAGATGGTGCCCGCCGCTGTCATCATCATCGGGAAGGCGCGGCCAAATGTGCCCGCGCTGTCGATCACGGCCTTATAGCCAGACAGGTTGGACTGGCTGGAGAGAATGTCCATGCTTTGCGCGCGGGTGATGCGCGGCATGAATTCCATCGCCAGTGCCTCAAAGCCGCCTTGCGCATAGGCATCCACGCGCTCGCGCTGGCCAAACGGGTCCAGCCCGGCTGCGATCCATGCCCCGGATGCGGCTCCTGCCAGCGCCTTGGGGTCTGGACCCTGCACGCCCAGAATGATGCCCGCATCCTTTACGGTGTCGGCGGCTTTGCCCACCGAAGCCCCAGCGGCGGCATAGTCCGCATCGGAAACCGAAGCCGTCAGCCCGGCTCCGCTCTCGACCGAGACGGACGCGCCCAGCGCGATGAATTTCTTCACCGTTTCAGGCGTGGCGGCAACCCGCGTCTCTCCGGGCGCGGTTTCCTTCAGGATCGCGATTTTCACGAGGTCGAACTAGGTGGCGATGATCAGAACGACGAGCGCAGCGACCAAAGCCGTCAGGATAGTGCCCACCTTCAGGAAATTCATCACGCCCACATAGGTTTCGTTGTGCGCCTTCATGTCTTGAGAATCAGCCATTTTCGCCCCTTATCTGAATGAATTTCATAAACTCTGTGCGGTCATAGCGGGGCACACCCGCGCTCTCAAGCCCCCCTGCTGCTTTGCGCAACTTTGGTGCGTTAAACCGGCCTTTACGTTTGCGTGGCAGATTCCGTTCCGTTCCGGGACAGATTCAAAAGGATTGTGTAGCGTATGACCCCCAGCGGGCAAAAACTCCTCATGCTGGTGGATGGCGAACCCGCCCAGCAGCGGCTCGTGACGGTGCTGGCTGCGCGGGGCGGATGGCGCACGATCATTGCAGAGGATGCCGAATCCGCGCTCGCCACATTGGGCACGCGCGATGGCATGATGCTCGACGCGGTGCTGATTGATCAGGCCGCGCCGGGCAGCGAGGTGGGCGATCTCCTCTCTGAAATTCAGGCGCGCCGCCCGGCCTTGCCGGTCATGATCCTGACCGCATTCGGCTCGGTGGATGTGGCCGTCGCCGCGATGCGTGCGGGGGCTGCCGATTTTCTGGTCAAACCGATTGCTCCGGTGCGGCTGATGGCGGCGCTCGATGGGGCCGTGGGGGTGACAGCGGCGATCGGCGAATTGCGGCCTTTGACCGAAAAGCTCTCCGCGCCGCTCAGCTTTGGGGAGATTGCCGGGTCTGATCCCAAGTTTCGCGCGGCGCTGGCCATCGCGGCCAAGGCGGCCCGGTCTCGCGTGCCGGTGCTGATCGAAGGCGAAGGCGGGGTGGGCAAGCAATTGGTCGCTGAAGCGATCCATGCTTCGTCTGCGCGTGAGAAGAAGCCCTTTGTGCAGATCGATTGCGCGTCCTTGCCGGTCAATCAAATCGCGTCCGAATTGTTTGGCCATGAAGCCGGGGCCTTTGCCGGTGCCTTTTCGCGACAATCCGGCGGCTTTGCCCGGGCGGAAGGCGGCACGCTGTTCATTGACTCGGTGGAGTTGATCCCGTTCGACGTGCAGCAGAAGCTGCTCGAAACCATTGAGACCGGTGATTATGCGCCGCTTGGCGGGCGTACCATATTTGGTGCGGATGTGCGCGTGATTGCGACCGCCAATCCCAGTCTGCGCGAAGACATGGAGTTGGGCCGGTTCCGCGAGGATCTCTATTTCAAACTCGCCACCGTCAATGTCGCGCTGCCGCCCTTGCGCGAACGCATGGCTGATTTGCCCGCGCTCGCCCGCCATCTGCTGGCGCGGATTGGCAGCCAGCCGGGGATGCGCGCGCTGGGCATAACGGACGACGCGCTCTCCATTCTCTCCGCCTATCACTGGCCGAGCAATGTGCGCCAGCTGCACAACGCGCTGTTCCGCGCGGCGGCACTGTGTGATGGCGATGCGCTGACGGCGGATGACTTCCCCGAAATTGTCCGCCAGTCCCGTCCGCGCGCCACACCTGCGCCGCGCCAGACCGAAGCCGGGGTGACGCTCTATACGCCTGACGGCAACCTGCGCTCGCTCATCGATATTGAAGCGGACGTGATCCGGCTTGCCATCGGCCATTATCGCGGGCGGATGACCGAAGTCGCCCGTCGCCTCGGCATTGGGCGCTCCACGCTCTACCGGAAACTCGCCGATCTCGGGATAAGCGACGTTGCCTGACGATTTTAGGCGGTTGTTAACGATAGTTCGCCACAACAGCGGCTTCACACCGCACGCGGAGCCACTATGACCAAGCCCCTGATCAAACCTGCCACTCTGGATCGCCTGGAACAGGTCGTCATCGTGGTGCTCTGGGCGTTCATGACGTGGCGGGCCTTCCACTCGGCCAATCCGTTTGCGCCGCTTCTCGTCCTGTCTGAATCGGGGGGGGGGGTGGTTGGGCTGGTTCGTCGCCCCCCCGGGGGGGGGTCTCTCAAATCCCCGGGGCCGGCGCCGGGGGGGGGGGCGAACCCCC
>CALMZE010000230.1 GCA_937870585.1 uncultured Sphingomonadales bacterium
CTGCTGATGCTCTCAGGCTGCATCGCCAATGGCCGCTCTGTGCTGGCCGCCGAAGTGTTGGGAGCTGATCTTGCCTATGTCGGCTCGCCCTTCCTCGCATCGACCGAATCCAACACGCAGGACGGCTTTCGCGACATGATCGTGAAGGGCAACGCTGCGGACATTGTGACCACCAACTGCTTCACCGGCGTTGACGCAAACTTCCTCAAGCCCTCACTGCTGGAGCACGGCCTTGATCCTGCAAACCTCAAACGCAGCGACGGCAAGGGCATCAACATCGATGGCGGCGGCGACAATGCCAAGGCGTGGAAAGAAATCTGGAGCGCAGGACAAGGCATTGGCGCGGTGAAGCGCGCTCAGCCAGCGGGTGACTGGATTGATTGGCTGGCGCACGATTATGCGGCGGCGCGGGCACGGATGGGAATGGCCTAGCACTGCCGTACTCCGGCCTGCGCCGGAACACATGGATGAGATTGAATAAGAGGAGAGAGACATGAGCCTGAAACATTTGATCTACATCGCATTGGCGCTCACCGGCCTCGTCTGGTGCTGGATGCACGGCATCGCGTGGATCGCGGAGGGCGGTAACATCGTAAACCTGCCAAGCTTCTTCATCGAGTCCTACAAGTCCGGCAGCGCAGCGGCGTTCCTGACGGTGGATATCGCCATCGCCTGGGCAACCTTCATGATCTGGGTGGTGGGTGATGCCGCGAAAATCGGGCTGGGCGCAAAGACCGGCTGGATCTTCATCGGCCTCTCCTTTCTCGGCACCTGTTTCGCCTTCCCGGTTTATCTTGTCGTGCGCGAGCGCCATCTGGCTGGGCGCGCAGCATGAGTTTGGAAGGACAACGCGTCGTCATCATCGGCGGCACATCAGGCATTGGTCGCGCGGTGGCACAGGCGGCACTTGCGGCGGGCGCGAGCGTGCACATTGGCTCCAGCAACGCCGACAAGCTGAAGGCCGCACTAGCTTTGCTTGGTACAGGAGCAACGGGCGCAACCATCGACGTGTGCGATGAAGGCTCGGTCGAAGCCTTCTTCGCCGACGCTCAGCCCATCGACCATCTGGTCTACACCGCAGGCGACTGGGTACGCCGCAAGACGCAGGTTGGCGTGAAGTTTGATCTCGCCGCTTCTCAGGAGAGCGTGCAAACCCGCTTCTGGGGCGTGTTGCTAACGATTAAATACGCGTTGCCCGTCATGTCGCAGACCGGTTCGATCACGCTGACATCGGGCCTATACGCGCACCGCCCGGTCAAGGGCACCAGTCTGATCACCGCGTTCAACGGCGCAGTCGAACATCTGGCACGCGGGCTGGCGGTCGATCTCGCCCCCATCCGCGTCAACACAGTGACGGCGGGCTTTATTGACACCGAAGCTTGGGAAGCGATGAGCGACGAGATGAAACAGGGCGTCACTACCAAACAGGTCATCTCCCGCCCCGGCCTTCCCGAAGAAGTAGCCGAGGCCTATCTCTATTTCATGCGCGCGGGCTATACGACCGGACAGGTGAGTGTGGTGGATGGCGGCGGATTGTTTGCCTGATCACGGGTGGCGGGTATAGTCGGTATATCCCCGTTCATCGCCGACATAGGCAAGATCAAAATTGGCCTCAGCCAGTGGCAGGCCTTCGCGCATCCGGCGGACGAGGTCCGGATTGGCGAGATAAGGACGCCCAAACGAAATGGCGTCCGCCTGCCCGCCTGCAATAAACGCCTCTGCCGTCTGTGCATCAAAACTACCGTTCTGGATGACAGCACCGGAATATTCGGCGCGAAGATTGACCATAACCGGATGTTCCGGCTTTTCCATGAAGCCTGATGCAATCGGCTCGATCAGGGGAATATAGGCAAGGCCCGCATCGCCCGCGATACGACCGATTTCTGCGGCCAGCGCGCCGGGGTCTTCGTCGCCCATGCCTTTGCGCTTACTGGTCGGGCTGACGCGGAGACCCATACGATCAGCAGGAATTTCCATTGAAACCGCAGCGATAATTTCGCCAAGAAGGCGACACCGATTTGTCGTGTTACCCCCATAGCTATCTGTGCGTTTGTTCGTCGCAGATTGAAGGAACTGATCGATGATATAGCCGTTCGCCCCGTGGATTTCGACACCATCAAACCCGGCCTTCACCGCATTGGCGGCAGCGCGGCGATATGCGGCCACAAGCTGGTCGATATCCGCCTGTGTCATCTCGCGCGGCACCACATAGGGCTTCATTGGCAGCAACAGGCTGTCATCCCCTGCGGGACGTGGTGCGAATGTCTCGCCTTCTCCCGCAATGGCGGAAGGGCCGATCGGCACATCGCCATCCAGATAGTCAGGCAGGACCAGCCGCCCCATATGCCAAAGCTGTGCGACTATTCGCCCACCTGCCTTGTGAACGGCATCTGTCACCAATCGCCAGCCTGCGACCATTTCGTCATTCCAGATGCCAGGCGCACGGTACCACCCCATGCCTAAAGGATCGACGGCCGTTGCCTCTGAGATAATCAGCCCGCAATCCGCCCGCTGGGCATAATAGTCCGCCATCATCGCAGTCGGGACGTGATCCACCGTCGCCCGAGCACGCGTAAGTGGTGCCATGACGACGCGATTGGGCAGGGAAAGCGTCCCCAGCGAAACGGGGGAGAAGAGTGTCGTCAAAGCCATCGGGAAAATGTCCTGTTCGGGTTGGCGCAATGCGCGCTAGCGCGTATCTGCCATCTCTCGGCGGATGTTGCGAATGAGGAAGAAGGAGAAAAGTCCGAACCAACTCAGCCACGCGAAATAGGGAAAGTAATAGCTGCCGATCCCGCTCCATGCGAAGGCTCCTGTCTTTACGAAAGCGGTCAGGCTTGCCGGCAGGAAGGTGAAGCCAGCCCAGATAGCATACCAGCACACCCAGCGCGGGAAGAGCGGGCGATCCGATTTATCATACAGGCCCACGACGGCCCCCGCGATCATCTGAAGCGTGGTGCAGAAATAGAGCTGGTCAATCGTCAGCCAGCCCACATCATGCAGCATCTGCGTGATCTCGGGGCTTCGTTCAGGCCGGAAAGCCGCAGCGATCCAGAATGCCGCGCTCATCGAGACAACCATCACGGTCAGCGCCCCGCCGATCAGTTGGAGGTAGGCGAGCGAGCGCATCTTGCCCTCGATCCGCGCCATCCGGGCAGAAAGCACGGCGCTCCATGGCATGTAGAGGCACATGAAGACGACCGCACCGACAAAGCCGATGCGGATCGTCACGCTATTGGCCCGGTAATAGGCCGCGATTTCTTCGGCGGAGAGACTGGGGCCAGCGGGTGGCAAATTTCCCCCGATCCAGCCCCAAAATGTGAGAAACAGCACCACAAAGGCGGGGCCGCACCACGCGCAAATCAACTGCCAACGCAGATTCTGTTCTTCGGTCATGCCACAGACCTTCCTACATTGCCCCAATAGCGGGCACGCAAATCCTTTTTGGAAACCTTCCCAGACGGCACCAGCGGAAAAGCTTCGACGAAATCGACGCTCTTGGGCACCTTATAAGCCGCCAGCCGTTCCCGGCCCCAGGCGATCAGTTCCGCTGCCTCCACCTCTTCGCGCGGAATGATGATGGCCTTGACCGCCTCCCCCAACG
>CALMZE010000231.1 GCA_937870585.1 uncultured Sphingomonadales bacterium
CTGGGGCGCAGCGCTATTTCGGGCATGATGCAGACCGGCTGACCCCGGTTGAGGCTGCCCGCATCGCCGCGGTCTTGCCGCTGCCCAAGGCACGAGAGGCGATCAGCCCCGGTGGTTTCACGCGGCGTTATGGCAACATGATTCAGCGCCGCGCCGCCGTGGTGCGCCGCGAAGGGATGGACGCCTGTTTGCGCGATTGAAGTTTCAGGTTTCAGAAGAAGCGCCCGATTTGCCAAATGCCAACTCTGCCTGTCGAACGGGTGCAAAGCTTTTGCGGTGCAGTGGGGTCGGCCCCAACTGCCGCAACGCCTCCATATGCACCGCAGCGCCATAGCCCTTGTTGCGCGCCCAGCCATAGCCGGGCCAGTCCGCGTCCGCCTCGATCATGATCCGATCCCGATATTCCTTCGCGATGATGCTGGCGGCTGAAATACAGGGGTGGAGAGCGTCGCCCCCGACCACGGCTTGCGCGGAATAGGGCCAGTGTGGCAACCGGTTCCCGTCCACCAGCACATGATCAGGCACCACGCCGAGCGCCTCCACAGCGCGGGTCATGGCGCGCAGCGTGGCTTGCAGGATGTTGATCCGGTCAATCTCTTCCACCTCAGCCACACCGATTCCCACTGTGCATCGCGCCAGAATTTCGGCTTCCAGCCTTGCGCGTCGTGCGGCGCTCAACTTCTTGGAATCATCCAGGCCTTCAATCCCGCCTTCGCACAGGATGACGGCTGCGGCCACAACAGGTCCGGCGAGTGGCCCACGCCCCGCTTCATCCACGCCCGCGATGATCATGCCGTCAGCCGAACCGCCTGATGCCCCATGGGACCATGGCCTGCGCCCAATCCGGGGGCGGCACGCAGCGCGGCGCGCACGAATTTCCGGGCGCGGGCAATCGACTGCTCAAGTGACAAGCCTTCTCCCAGCCCGGTCGCAATCGCACTGGAAAGTGTGCAGCCGGTGCCATGGGTGTGGCGCGTCGGGATACGGCTGTCTTCCCATTCTGCGACTGTGCCTGCCGCCGTCACCAACCGGTCAGTCAGCCGTTCCCCTTCAGCATGGCCGCCTTTGATGAGCAGCGCGCAGCCGTGCAGGAGCACCGCCGTTTCCCCGCCCAGCGCGTCGAGTTCCGGCAGATTGGGTGTTACCAGCGTGGCGCGTGAGAAGAGACTGTGCAGCGCAGGAATGGTGTCCGCCTCGCTCAGCGAAGCGCCGGACGTGGCGACAAGAACCGGATCGACCACCACCGGAATCTCCGCACGCAGGCGGGCGAGCGTTGCTGCCACACAGGCGATAGTCTCACGCGTGCCGAGCATCCCGATCTTCACGGCATCCACGCCGATATCACTCACCACCGCGTCAATCTGGGCCGTGATGATCTCGGGCGGGACAGCCAGAATGGCGCTCACGCCCATCGTGTTCTGCGCGGTGATCGCGGTGATCGCGGTCATGGCGTGGCTACCGAGCATCGTCACCGTCTTGATGTCGGCCTGAATGCCTGCGCCGCCGCCGGAATCGGAACCGGCAATGATGAGGATACGTGCTGTCATGCCCCGGCCTTACCGCCTTGCGCTGGGCGAGGCCAGCGCATCAGGGCGGCATAGAGGCCGATTGCGGTCAATGTGGCGAGCGCGCCCGCCCATGGGTCTGTGCTGGGCACCCATATCAGCAGTGCCAGCGCGAGCAACGCCGCGCTGAACGGGCGGAGCAGGCCCCGAAGCGGAGCCGGGCTGCCAAAGCGGCGGGCAATCTGGCGGCGGCGCAGCAGCGCGCGCAGGGCATAACTGCCTGCCATCGCGAGCGAAGCGCCGATCAGGCTGAAGCGCGGCAGCAGGAAGAGCGCCAGTACCATGCCCGCCGCGATGCTGAGCAAGGTGAGAACAAGCCCGCGTACCGGATCGCGATAGACGAACAGCAGATCGCCCGCGCCAAAGCTGGCCTGCGCGATTTCGCCCGCCACCAAAATCATCATCGGCACGAAGGCCAGCGTGAAATCGGGCGGGAAGAGATCGAGCAGGTGTGAACCGAAGCCTGCGAGAAGGATCAAGACCGGCACTTGTACCGTCAGGATGATGCGACTCATTTCAGCAATACGGGCGATTACGGCGGGCAGTTCGGCCTGTGTCAGCACCTTGGAAATCATCGGCACCAGCATCGAATCGAAGGATTGACGGATCTGTCGGACAGGCAGGCAAAATTGGCGGGCCATCGCGTAAATGCCCGCTGCCCGTTCGCCGAGCATCAGGCCGACCAAGGTGAGATCGAAGCGGATGAAGAGCGCATTGGCCAGATCGCTCGCGATATTGGGGGCATTCTGGCGGACTTGCCCTGAAATTTGGCGGAAGTCAGGTCGTGCGGCACGCAGGGCAGGGCGATCAAAAGCCAGCCAGATGCCGCGCATTGCATAAGCGAGTGCGGCCAGTGTGCCCACCGCATAGCCGATGGCGAGCCCCGTCTCGCGCCAACCCGCCAGCCAAGCGACGAGTGCGCCCGCCAGTGCGGCCCAAGGCTCAACAAGGCTGCGTGCGATCACATCATAGCGCACCAGCCGCTTCCAGCGCGTTGCGGCAATGGAGAGGTCGAGCAGACTTTGTCCGGCAATCATCGGCAAAATCAGTATCAGGAGTGCGCCACTGCGCCCCATGCCACCAGGCCAGAATGCTACAATCACTGCGCCCAAGGCTGACAAAGCAAGGCTCGCCAGCAGCACCATCGCTGCGGCATCCACCAAGCGCGCCTCTGCTGTGCGATCAATGGTCTCATCATCAAGCGACTGGAACAGCAGCTTCTTCATGCCGAGTCCGCCCAGTGTAACGGCAAGTTCTACCATCGCCGTCGCAAGGCTGAACGCGCCGTAGAGCGCCACCCCATAAAGGGCTGCCGCGAGGTAAAGATGCGCCCCGCGCGCGCCGAAGCGGACGAGAAAGCCGCTCGCCATAGCGGCAGCGCCCGTTTTGAGCAGGCGACGGTCTTCTTCAGGCAAAGGCGGGGGCGGTGTCATGTCGTGCGCGTGACGCGTTCAGCGCCGAGCAGCAACCAGAGAGCGACCAGCCCGTAGAATATCGGCGCGGCCCATGCGCCGAGTGCTGCCGGGATCATTCCCGTCATCGCCAGCACGCGGCACAGCCCGTCTGCAATCAGGAAGGATAAGCCTGCGAGGCTCGCAAGGAACACGCTGCGCGTCATGGCCTTAGCGCGGTGCCCGGCAAAGATGATCGGCATGGAGAGCAGCAGCATCACCAACGGGCCAAATGGGGAGGAGAGCGCGAGCTGGATGCGGGTTTGATACCAGGCGGGTGCGCGCGTGGCAGGGCTGTTTGCTTCGAGCGCGCGGCGGGCCTCCAGAGCTGTGATGGCGGGCACGGTGCGGAATTCGCGTGTAACGGCATCGGGGGAGAGGGGCAGGGGCCAGAGCATTTCGGGCAGGCGCTGCGTGCCTTGGGGTGTCCAGCGTTCGGAAGGGGCCAGCATCCAGCCGCCTTGGGCCTTGGTCATTTCAGGCGAACGGATGCGGGCCAACAAGGCTCCATCGCGCGCGCGCTTATACAGCGTAATGCCTGTGAGGGCATCTCCGCGGGTATTGGCAGCGGCAACGGAGATCAGATCTGGCCCCATACGGAACCAGCGCTGGCCAGCGTCTTCCTCTCGCGCCCTGTGCGGGTCGCTGGCCTGCCACCAGCGGACGAAACGCAGTTCGGCAGGTGGCTGCACAACCTCTGAGACGAAAAGCAGCATCAGGCCGAGCATCAGCGGCACCGGCCAGAGCATCTTCAGCAGGGCAAGGGGCGCAATCCCGCTTGACTGGATCGCCGTCATCTCCTGCGTGCTGCGCATTCGGGCAAATGCAAAGAGCGGCCCGGCAAGCGCGGCTACGGGGATTGCCTGAAGCAGCACGCGGGGCAAGCGCAACGCCAGATAGGTGATGAAATCGGCAAGCGTTGCGTGGCGCTGCACCAGCCCCTCGCCATTATCGATCACATCGACGAACTGGAGCAAGAGTGAGAGTGAAACCAGCACGATCAGCGCATATTTGCCCGTCTGCCAGGCGAGGTAAGATGCAAGCGTATGGCCCGGCAGTGCGGGGGCATGGGGATGCCCGCTGTGCAGGCGGAGGCCTTTGAGCCAGTCAAGCCGCCCCAATATATTGAGTGGCGATGGCCCCGGCTGGCCCCGCCCCATGATCCAGATGGCGGCTGTTGTGCTGATGACCGACGCGGCCACCACACCCATACCAAGCCATGGCGTCACTTCACCCACCACGCCCAGATTCTTGGCGAAGTTGATGCCGTGATGCGTAGAGACGATCAGCGTGACCGCCACAAAAATCGCCACGCCGCGCCGCGCTGGCGGGGTGACGAGGATGAGAGGCAGCACAATCAACGGCATCAAAGGCAGAGAGAGCCCCCGCATCAGACGTGCGAGGATTTCGGCATCATAGGCATTGCGCGTCTCGCCTTGCTGAGCACCGCGCCGCGCGATCAGTTCGGGCAGCGTGAGTTCCTTTTGATCGCGCCCGCGTGCCCATGTTGAGTGGTCCAGCGTTAGCGGCTGGATGATTTCCATCGCTTCGAATTGCACGGTGCGTACGCCCGTGGGGCGATCCACCAGCATTTGGCCATGGTTGAGCATCACCATCATCGCTCCGGTTGCGGGATCGACGCGGACGCGGCCTGTGCGGCCGGTGGCGGTAAAACTGTGCCTCTCGGCATCAACGGCGCTCAAGAAGAGACCGCCAAAGCCATCGCCTGCAATCCGGTCTGCCATCAGCATGGTGCGGGCTTCGGGCCGGTAGAGTGCGCCGGGCTGATAGCTCTGGATGCGGCTGGCGTTGAGCGCGGCAATGCGTGCGGTTCGCCAGCCATGGCGGCCCACCGGCTCGCCCCATCCGCCGATGACGAGAGCGAGCGTCGCCACAATTAGCGAGGCGGCCATCATCGGTCGCGCGATTCGGCTGAGCGACAGGCCATGGCTTGCCATCGCCTCGATTTCGCGCCCGGTGGCGAGATGGGCGGTGACAAGGACAAGGGCGGCAGCCAGTGCCGCAGGAATGGCGAGGTTCAGGTAGGTGGGGGCCAGCGCGGCCAGCAAAGGCGGCATATGGCTGACCGGCATCCCCAGCAACGCCATTTCCTGGATCAGGCGCAGCGCGCGTTCCAGCATCATGATTGTGAACAGGCACAGGCTCAGGATCAGGAAAGGGCGCGCGAGCGAAACCGCCAGATAGCGGGAGAGCAGCTTCATCCGCTCTGTTTCAAGGCCGCCAGAAACGCCCGGTCGCACGCGCGCTGGTGGCGGATGGCGTGGACCAGCAACGCGTTCATCACCGTTGCTTCAAACAGGAAGAACCAGAGCGGGCTGCCCAGCGCCATGCTGATCGCAATCAGCGGCGTGCGCGAGTTGGTGCCGAGCATATGATCGTAATGGAGCGAACGCGCGTAAATGGGGCGGGCGAGGGCGGCGAGACGATCCTGCCCGTCCGGCTGTGCAGCAATGCGCTCCACCAGTTCATCGAGTTCGGCCGACCCGCCCTTCATCGCGTTTGCCATTTTGATGTAGCCGCGCGCCAGCATCACGAAGACTTCAAAGATGCCCTGCCGGCGCGCAAACAAATCTGCGTCTGTGTTGCGCGCCTGTTGCAGCCACGGCACGCCGTAAGCCCTCCACAAATAGGTGCGCTTTTGGCTTTCTGCGAAATTATTCTGAACGATCTGCCCGATGGCACCCGCCCAGCCAAACACCCAAGGCCATACCATCCCCCATTCGGGCACCATGGACCAGGCAAGCGCAAGGTAGAGGATGACATAGCTGACATAGTCACACACGCCATCGAGCAATTCTCCGGCGGGGGAGGTGCGGTTGGTCATCCGCGCCAGATCCCCATCTGCGCCATCGACAACATGCCAGAGCGCATTGAGCAGCAAGCCGAGCACCACCGAGAGTGGCCATATCAGTTGTGTGTAGCACCATGCTGAACCCGCCACGACCGCAACGCCGGATAAGGAGACCGCATTGGGCGAAATCCCCGTTGGCGCCAGCGCGCGGGCGAGGCGCGCCGCCAGCGGGTGATAGATCGTCCGGTTCGCCCAATCCTGCATTTCAGGCGGGCGTGTGGGGGAGGGCTTGGCAGGCGTCACGCTGGTGTCCGTCATGGTTGCAAGGATAGACCTGTGTCGGTTAGGGCCGCCTTGATGCAAGACAATTCCGACCACGCTGCCTCCACGGTTCGATTTGAAACGGCGCATGAGGCGGAGCGGCTGGTGGCTGGGCTGCCGCATCTCGCGCGGCTGTCAATGCTGGCGCAGGAGTCGGGTATTGCGCACATATTTGTAGAGAACGCCGATGGGCGTTCAGTGCGAGAGTCGACTCTGGATGAGTGCGCGCGGGTTGCTCCAGATGTCCGACTCACCATGTCTCAGGCCCCCAAGGGCACACCGCTGCTCCCCGAACAGGCCCTGCGCCAATCCGCGTCAAGCTGGCGCATTGTCCGTGCGACCGGGAAGGCAGGGGACGGGCTGGTTTCGCGCTACATCAACCGCCCCGTGTCGCACGCGATGACGTGGCTGGTGCTGTTCATCCCCGGTGCGCGGCCGATCCATGCGACGATCCTGGCCGCCTTGCTGGGCCTAGCCATGATCGCAGCACTCCTTTTCGGCGATGCGCACGGGCCGGTGTGGGGGGCGCTGCTTTATCAGGCTGCGTCTGTAGTGGATGGTGTCGATGGCGAAATGGCTCGCGCCACGCAGCGCAGTTCAGCCTTTGGGGCCGCGCTCGATACCAGCGTGGATGCGGTCACCAACATCATGTTTTTTGCCGGGCTCACCTTCAACCTGTGGCAACGCGGCAATGATGCGGTCGCGCTTGCAGGCGGGCTTGCCATCGCCGAGTTCGCTCTCGGCCTGATGCTGCTGACTTGGTATAATCGGAAAAAAGGTGGACCCTTCTCCTTCGATCTGCTCAAGACGCATTATCGGTCTGCCTATCAAAGGGGGCCGGGCTCTGTGATCGCGCAGAGCCTCTCTTACATCATCAGCCGGGACTTGTACGCGTTCGGCTTTATGGTGATGATCCTGCTGGGTTGGGCAGAGGCGGTTGTATATGTCTTTGCGATTTCCGCGACGATCTGGATCGTGGCGCTGGCAGGCGCGATACCGGCCGCATTGCGGCGGTTATAGGCGCTGATTTCAGACACTTGGCGGCTTCCTTCTAGCTGGAAAAGATGCACTGCGCACTGATCTGGCGCAATTTCTTTGCCGCGTGCCGAGCCTAATCTGAATGCATAACCACAGGAAAGGGACGCAATGTCCAGAATAAGGGTTGCGATTGTCGGCGTAGGCAACTGCGCCAGTTCGCTTGTTCAAGGTCTGGCCTATTATCGGGGTCGGGATGAAGAATGCAGTGGCGTGATGCACCCGCGCATCGGCGGCGTGGCCGTCAGCGATGTGGAGTGTGTACTCGCCATTGATACGGATGCACGTAAAGTGGGGCAGGATCTGGCGGATGCCATTTTCGCCGCGCCGAACTGCACCAAGGTGTTTTGCCCGGATGTGCCCAAGACGGGTGTGACCGTGATGATGGGTCGCGTGCTTGATGGCATGGCCGCGCATATGCTGACGGCTCCGCCCGAACGCGGCTTTGTGGTGGCGGACGCGCCGGAAACGGACAAGGCGGCACTTGTCGCGGCCTTCAAGGCGAGCGGCGCGGAGATTCTCGTCAACTATCTGCCGGTCGGATCGCACGAGGCGACCGAATTCTACATGGAGTGCGCGCTGGAGGCAGGCCTCGGCGTCGTCAATTGTATGCCCGTCTTCATTGCCAGCAATCCGCAATGGGAAGCGCGCTTCCGTGATGCGGGGCTGCCGATCGTGGGCGATGATGTGAAGGCGCAGATGGGAGCGACCATCGTCCACCGCGTTCTCACCTCTCTGTTCGGCAAGCGTGCTGTGCCGGTGGATCATACCTACCAGCTCAACACCGGCGGCAATACTGACTTCCTCAACATGCTCGACCGCCAGCGGCTGACCTCCAAGAAGGAATCGAAGACAGAGGCCGTCCAGTCGGTCGCCGCCGCGCGGCTGGAGGATGAGGACATCCATGTCGGCCCCAGCGATTACATCCCCTGGCTGAAGGACAATAAACTGTGCTTCCTGCGCATGGAGGGGCGGCTGTTCGGCGATGTGCCGATGAATCTGGAACTGCGCCTTTCGGTAGAGGACAGTCCCAATTCAGCAGGGGTGGTGATTGACGCCATTCGCTGCTGCAAACTGGCGAAGGATCGCGGTCTGTCCGGTGCAATTGACGCGCCGTCGTCCTTCTTCTGCAAACATCCCCCGCGACAGGTGGATGATGACGCAGCGTATCGCGCCGTCGAGGCCTTTATCGCGGGGGATGCGGAGCCGCGCTGATGCGCGCGCTCATCATTGCGGCTGGATATGGATCGCGCCTCGGCGGGCCGGATGCCTCCAAGCCGCTGACCTTGCTCGAAGGCGTCCCGCTGATCGAGCATGTCATTGAGCGCGCCCGGGCTGGTGGCGTGACGCATTTTGTTGTCGTCACGGGCCATCAGGCGGAGCGCGTGGAGACCTTCCTGTCTGGACTCTCCGCGCGGATCGCCGTTCCGATTCAGACAGTGCGCACGCGCGACTGGAGCCTGCCCAACGGCCATTCAGTGCTGACCGGGCTGCCCTTGCTTGGTGGGCCAGGGCTGCTGATGATGGCGGATCATCTGTTTGATCCGGGGAACATCGCGCGGCTGATGGCAGGTGTCGATCCAGCCGCGGTCCTTTCGCTCGGCGTGGACCGGCGGCTGGATAATGTGCTCGTCGATCCGAGCGATGTCACGCGGGTGCTGATAGACGGTCAGGGCCGCATCGTCAGCATCGGGAAGCAGATCGCGCCATGGACTGCTCATGATACCGGCCTGTTCCATGTCACGCCCGACCTTATGGAAGCGCTGGCCGCGTGCATTGCCGATACCGGTTCAACCTCTCTCACGCAGGCCGTGCAGCATCTGGCCGCGCAAGGCCGGGCGCAGGCGGTTGATCTAGGTGAAGGCTGGTGGATGGATGTGGATACGCCTGCCGATCTCTCCACGTCGGCGCGGGAGCTGTCATGTCAGGGATAACGCAGCCTGATCCGCGCCAAAACGCCTTCCGCCGGAACCTTGAGCCGCGCCGATTTGAAGGCGGGCATACTCAGGAACAGCTTGGGGTTGTTGGTGAAACCAAAACCCTCTGCCGGAAGGCCTATGCCGGTGCGGTCCAACTTCTTGTTGGCGTTTTCATCATGATAGACCGCCAGTGCGTAATAGCCGGGCTTTGGCACGAAGATGCAGGCACGCGTGACTGGGCCGACCGCATCGACGCGCGGCACATAGAGCGAGCCGCGCTTGCGCAGAAACTTGCTGGCATCATCAGCATAAAGGGTGAGCGCGATGCGGCCTTTGCTTGAGCGCACATTGCTGATTTCCAGATTGATCTGCGCCGTGCCGGGATGGCCAACGCAGGTCGCCTGTGCCGCGCAGGGGACTGCCCAAGTCATGGCTGCTACGATCAAAGGGCTAATCTTCATGTCCTGCATTTTATGCGCCTTTTCAACGCGTGCGATTGAGGCAAGTCAATGAGCCAGCGCGCGTATCCCGATCCCGCGCTGTTTACATCCGACCGCCCAGTTGCGGCCATTTTCCGGTCGCCGATGTTCAACGCCTCCGAGACTTTCGTAAGGGCGCAAGCCACCGGGCTCACGCGGTATCAGCCGCTGGTGATCGGTCTGGAGGATAAGGGCCATGTGCCGCCCGAACTGGAGCGGCGCATCTGGTTGCCGGGGAGCGGCGCATCGGCCTTTTCCACGCGCCTCTTGGGGCGGAGCAGTTGGATTGCTGATGATCTGGAAGGCTTTCGTCCCGCGCTCGTCCACGCTCATTTCGCGCAGGATGGGCTGACGGCGCTCGGCATGGCGCAGCGCTGGGGCGTGCCGCTCATCACCAGTCTGAGGGGGCATGATGTGATGCGATCGCGGGCGGCGCAGCTCTTTTCGGGACATGCCAGCTGGATGGCCTATGCGGTGCAGAAAAACAGGCTGATCCGGCATGGAGCCCTGTTCCTCACCGTGAGCGAGGCCTTGCGCAATGTGGCGATCCGGCGCGGCTTCCCTGCGGCGCGCACGATAACCCACTATAATGGTGTGGACATGACCCGTTTCGATGGCTTGCGCAACCGTGTGGAAGATGGGCTGATTTTGCATGTCGGCCGGCTGGTGGAAAAGAAGGGGACGGCTGATCTGATCGACGCCTTTGAGCGGATCGCGATCCACCGGGCCGATGCACGGCTCGTCATCATCGGTGACGGTCCTTTGCGATCGTCGCTCGGACGGCAGGTGGAAAAGGCGCAGCTGACCGAGCGCGTGGTGTTTGCGGGCGTACAACCGGCCGAGCGCGTGGCAGACTGGCTGGCGCGGGCAGCAGTTGTCGTCATTCCCAGCAAGACCGCGCGTGATGGCGACGCTGAAGGCTTGCCCAACATCGCGTTGGAGGCCGCTGCGGCTGGATGCCCGGTCGTCGCGTCGCGCCATATGGGCTTGAGGGAAGTGGTGGTGGAAGGGCAAACCGGTATCATGGTGCGCGAAGGGGCGATCGCCGCGATTGGTGATGCCATTCTCTACCTGCTTTCGGCCCCCCGCCGCGCGGCGGCCATGGGGGAGGCGGGGCGTGCGCTGATGCTCTCCCGCTTTGCCTTTGCCGATCAGATGGAGCGCCTTGAAACACTTTATGACCGCGTGCGCGCCGATGCTGGCGCGTCGCCATGATGGTCGGCCCGTTTCGAATTGCAGCCCTCAGCACCGATGCCTTTCCCGGCCATGAGGTTGCGCACCATCAGCCGCTGAACACGCTGCAGGCCTTGCAGGGACGGGGGCATCAGGTTTCAATGACGATGGGCTTGCGACCCGATCATCTGGGCATGACAGCTGAAGCGCTCTCTGCCTTTTACGCACAAACCCCGTCGCTGCACCTTGAACCAGCGGGCGTGCGGAAGGGGGGATGGCATATTCTCAATCAGGCCGCGCTGGCGTGGCACCTGACCGGATTGCCCATTGCGCGCGCAGCAGACATCATCCTGACCCGCAAGATGGAGGTGGTGATCGCCGCAGTCGCGCGCGGACTGCCGGTTCTCTATGATCATTACCGGCCTTGGCCAGATCAATATCCGCTGCTCAACCCGCTGTTGCGCACGGTCATGCGCCGCTCTGCCTACAAGGGCGCGCTGCTCCATTCGGATATGGCGGCGCAGGGTTTTGCCCGGGCGGGCATCGCGGAAGGCAAATGCCATGTGGTTCATAACGGCTTTGACGCCGCGCCTTTTGCCACAGTGCTGACCACCGGCTCCGCGCGCGCGGCTCTTGGCCTTGCCCCGCGCTCACCTGTGGCGCTTTATGCCGGACGCATCACAGCGACCAAAGGGCTCGATCAGATTCTCGCCATGGCATGGCGCGCGCCAGAGGTGCAGTTCTGGCTGGTGGGGGCTGCGGGCACGGAGACGTTCGTCCAGGAGGCGCAGGCCGTGCCCAATGTCTGCCTTTTCCCCTGGGTGGCGGCAGAGACGCTGCCGATCTGGCTGCAAGCAGCCGATGTGTTGCTCATCCCGCCCGCTGCGGCCCCGCTTGTCCGGCATGGCGGCACGGTGTTGCCGGCCAAAACCTTCCCCTATCTCGCTGCGGGACGCCCGATCCTCGCACCCGATCTGCCCGATACGCGCGGCGTGCTGGTGGATGGAGAGTGCGCACGGCTGGTTCCTTCCGATGATCCGGACACCGCTGTGGCTGCGCTGCGCGCGCTGCTTGCCCATCCGGAGCTGGCCAGTCGTCTCGGCGAGCAAGCCCGCAAGACTGCGCAGAGATTTACCTGGGATGCACGCGCGCAGCGTATCGAAGCCATTATCGCGCGGGCTCTCGCCCGCCCGGACCTATCGCCCAACGGAGGTGTGACGCCATGAACACGACATTTGAGATCATCATGATCAAGCCCTCGCATTACGATGATGATGGTTATCCCATCACCTTCTGGCGCAATTTTCTGCCGTCCAACACTCTGGCAACGCTAAACGGCATCGCCCGGGATTGCGCCGCACGTCAGGTGCTTGGCCCGGACGTGGAGATTGTGCCAGTCGCGTTGGATGAGACCAACCGGCACATCATTCCTGAGGCGATCATTGCTGATCTCAAAGCGCGTGGCGTGAAGGCCATGGTTGCCATGGTGGGCGTGCAGAGCAACCAGTTCTTCCGAGCGCTGGACATTGCCGCCCCGTTCCGCGCGGCGGGGATTCCGGTGTGCATCGGCGGCTTCCATGTTTCTGGCTGCTTTGCGATGCTGCCCGATGTCCAGCCGGAATTCCAGACCGCCTGGAGCATGGGCGTCTCTCTCTTTGCAGGCGAAAGCGAGGAAGGGCGTTTTGACACGGTGGTTCAGGATGGCTGGGCAGGGACTCTCAAGCCGCTTTACAACCATCTTGGCCATCTGCCTTCGCTGGCTGGAGCGCCGGTGCCGATGCTCGCGCCTGAAGCGATCCGGCGCACGCTTGGCCAATGGTCCAGTTTCGATCTTGGCCGCGGCTGCCCCTATAGCTGTTCCTTCTGCACCATCATCAACGTGCAGGGCCGAAAGAGCCGCTTCCGCACGGCCGACGATCTGGAAGCGATCATCCGCCAGAACCATGCGCAGGGCATCAAGGCCTTTTTCATCACCGATGACAATCTGGTCCGTAACCATGATTGGGAGGCATTCTTTGACAAGCTGATCGCCCTTCGTGCCGAAGGCTTGGGCGCAAATATGGCCATTCAGGTCGATACGCTCTGCCACCGCACGCCAAGCTTTATCGAAAAGGCGGTGGCGGCGGGCGTGAACCGCGTCTTCATCGGGCTGGAGAATATCAACCCTGACAATCTTGAAACTATCGGCAAGCGCCAGAACCGCATCACCGAATATCGCACCATGGTGCAGGCGTGGCAGAACCGGGGTGTGTTCACCTTTGCGGGCTATATTATCGGCTTTCCGGGGGACACCAAGGCGTCGGTCATCCGTGATGTCGAGATCATCAAGCGCGAGCTCCCGCTCGATGTGCTTGAATTCTTTTTCCTCACGCCGCTGCCTGGATCGGAGGATCATCAGCGCATGATGGCGGCGGGAGACTGGCTGGATCCCGATCTCAACAAATATAATCTCCACCACCGCGTCTCGCACCATCCGCATATGAGTGATGCGGAGTGGGAGGCGGCCTATGATGCGGCGTGGAAGACATATTACACGCCCGAGCATATCGAAACCGTCACCCGCCGCCATGCCCGCCTGCCCAAAGGGCGGCCTGCCAAAGCGGCGCAATATCTCAACGAATTCCGCATGATCTACACCATCGAGGGCCTGCACCCGCTGGAAGGCGGGGTTTTCCGGCTGAAGCGCCGCAAAGCTCGGCGACCGGGAACGCCAGTGGAGCCGGTGTGGCGCTTCTATCCGCGCTTCGCAGCTGAAACCGCATCCAAGCTGGCGCGCTATGCCCGGGCCTTCCTTCACGAATGGGCTATCGTCCGCCGCGTGAAGACTGATCCGGCGCGGTTCGATTATACCGACCTCGCCGTGCAGCCGCCCGGCGAGGAATTTGATGAGCTTGGCCTGTTCACCGCGACGAGCGGTGGAGACAAAGCCGTGGCGCTGCATCGACAGCGCGCGGGGGCGTCTCCTCTTTAATCCTCTCTCTTGCAGGGGGGCTGTTGCCTCGTTCCTTGATGCTCAGCGCTGTCGAACAGGCACCGTTGGAGGCGGATTGAAAAGCAATCGTTACGCCCCCACCCAATTGCCATGGAATCCCGGCGGGATGCGGTGCGGGATGGTGATGTTCGCCTGCGCCGGGCCTTCAAACCTCTGTGCGTCGATGATGACAAGATCAGTCGTCTCGCTGTCCGTGTCGATCACATAGCCCATAAGCCAGCCATCATCTTCCGCTGTCGCTCCTGCCTTGGGCACGAACACGAATTCGCCTGCTACACGGCCCGCGCCGAAATCATGGATCTGCCGCGTGCCGGCTTCCAGATCATGCTTGTAAAGCCGCGTTTCCTTGAGGAAGGATACGTCCCCGCCTTCAGGCAGCGCCAGCGTGTAGGCATAGCGATAAGGCTTGCCCATCAGCGTTTCATTGGGGCGCGGGAATTCCTGTGGCGAGGGGTCGATCACGCGACGCGCGACCGTCTTTGCCGCAGGATCAATCGTCCAGCGTTCGAATGGCACATCGGTTGAATCCGGCCCCTGCGCACCATCATCGAACATGCGGTTGTGCACGCAGCTATCGAAAATGACTGTGCCATCTGCCTTTTCATAGGCATTGGCGGGGTGGAAGATGTAGCACGGCTCGACGTTGCACCAGATGGTGTCCGCGCCGCGCCCGTCGCGCCGGAGCAGACCGATCCGCGCCTGATGCGAGGGGTTCCATTGATAGGGGAATTGCGATCCACCCAGCAGCGCCTTCATCGAGAAGGTGCAGGGCAGATCCAGAATGATGATATAATTCTTCGTGATCATGCAATCATGGATCATCGGCCCGTGCTGCACGCTGACGGGCTCCTCACGCGTCACAGTGCCGCTGGAGTCCACCACCACATGCCAGATGGTATCCTGCACATCGCCCTTGTAACAGATGGCGTGCATTTCGCCGGAATCCGGGTCCAGATGCGGATGCGCGGAAAAGCTGTGATGCAGCGTGCCGCCGAACGGATCATGCGCGATGGTGTTCAACTCTTCGTCAATCCGCACCGGAAAACCGCCCGCTTCCACAATCGCCCAAGTCTGCCCGGCATGGCCCAGCACATTGGTGTTGACGGTATCGAACCGCTCATTGCGCGGGCCGGGGGCAGGGGCCTCTCCCAAGGCCGCACTTACGGAGGCAGAGCGGATCCAGCGGTTGCGATACCACAGCGCCTTGCCGTCCTTCAGGCGGACGCCATGCACCATGCCATCGCCCAGAAACCAGTGATAGGTGGCCGGATTGGCGCTCATCGGATTGGGTCCGATGCGGATATAGCGCCCATCCAGATCCGTCGGAATGGTGCCTGACACGGCGAGGTCTACATGCGTCGTCTCGCTTTTCATCGGCGCGTGGACGCCCGTGAGGAAGGGATTGGGCGTGCCATCATCCTTCTTCCGGTCGCGGTTGAACTCCGCAACTTTCATCACGCCCTTGGTCACCACGCCCCGGATCAGGGTCTCGACTGCGCTCGCCATCTCTTTTCTCCTCCAACTTGCCAATCGACTCGACAATGTTTACGGTGACAACATGAGTGCAAATGATAACAGCGTCAACATCAAAAATGCCCCCCGCAAATATCATCATGGAGATTTGCGCGCGGCGCTCATTGAAACCGGGCTCGACCTGCTCAAGGAACGCAGTGCCGAAGAGATGTCGCTGCGTGAAGTGGCGCGCCGTGTGGGGGTGAGCCCAACGGCAGTGTACCGCCATTTTCCGGATAAGCAGGCGCTGATCTTCGCGCTATGCGAACGCGGCGCGCACGCACTCGCAGAGGCACAACGCATAGCGATGGCAGAGGCTGGCGGCGGCAGGGAGGGCTTCAACGCCACCGGTCAGGCCTATGTCCGCTTTGCGCTCGCTAACCCGGCGCTCTTCCGCTTGATGATGACGACCAGCAAGGACGACGGCCAATTGTCAGAGGATGAATCGCTCGTCTCTGAATCGATGCGCGAACTGCGGCGCAACATTGCCACGCAACTGCCGCCCGGCAGCACGCCTGAACAGCAACGGATCGCCGCCATCCATGCCTGGGCTTGGGTGCATGGCATGGCGATGCTGATGCTCGATGGGCAGATTCCGGCGAGCGAGGAGATTTTGGACTCGATCCGTCAGGGGTGAGGGTTCATTCTCCGAACCCGCTCATGGTGAGGAGGGGCTGAGCTTGTCGAAGACCCGTCTCGAACCACCAACAGTCCTTCGAGACACCGCTTCGACAAGCTCAGCGGTTCCTCAGGATGAGCGACACAGAATAAGCTCTACCGCCGTGCCGCCAGCTTCGCCCGTTCCGAAAGCCGCTCCACAGCAGCGGCATGAATGCCCGGCGCGGTTGCCAGCACGCCAAACGCTTCGCCGCGCGTCGAATTGAACCGCAGCGGCGCGCCCAGCGCATCGGAGACTTTCGCCCCGGCTTCGCTCGCAACCAGCGCCGCCGCCGCAATGTCCCACTCATAGCCCCAACGCAGCGTGGCGAGCAGATCGGCCTCGTCCGCGCCGACCATCCCGATGCGCAGCGCAATAGAGTTTGGCTTTTCAACCGGCACCAGATCGCCATCCACCTTGGGGAGCGAGTCGGCAGGCACACGGGCTCCTGAGAGGCTCTGCGTTGCGCCTGCCCGGATCGGTTGATCGTTGCGGAACGCGCCTTCACCCAGCATCGCGCGCCAATGTTCGCCCCGCGCCGGAGCATCCAGCACGCCCACGATGACGCGCCCTGCCTCCACCAATGCGACTGAAATCGCCCAGCCACGCCGTCCACGCACGAAATCGCGGGTGCCGTCAATCGGATCGACCACCCACACACGACTGTGCATCAGCCGTTCGGCATTGTCGGCGCGCTCTTCGGAGAGCCAGCCTGCTTCAGGGTCTAGCCTGCGCAACTCTTCATGCAGCATTGTATCAACTGCAATATCGACTTCGCTTACCGGATTGCCGGGCGCTTTTTCCCATAGGCCAAAATCGCCGCGCCATTTGGACAGCGCCATCTGGCCCGCTTCCGCAGCTATGGCGCTGACCGAGCGGGCGAGCGCATCACTCACCGGCGATCATCATCCCGTCGATGCGCAGCGTTGGCACATTGGTGGAATAGCGGAAGGTCAGGTCATCGGCAGGGATGATCCGCGCGAACATATCCTTCAGATTGCCCGCGATGGTGATTTCGGAAACCGGGCTGGTGCGTTCGCCCTTTTCGATCAGGAAGCCTGACGCCCCCCGGCTGTAATCGCCGGTCAGCGGATTGACGCCCATGCCGATCAGGTCCGTCACATAGAGCCCGCGTTCCACATCGGCCATCAGATCGGCGGGGCTGGTGTTGCCAGCCTCCATATAGAGATTGCTGGCAGATGCGCCCGGCGGGCCGCCGGTGCCGCGCGAAGCATGGCCGGTGGGGGAGAGGCTCAACTGGCGGGCCGCAGCAGAATCGAGCAGCCATGTGGTGAGCAGACCCTTGTCGATAATGCGCGTCAGGCTGGTTGCCAGCCCTTCACCATCAAACGCATGTGAGCGGATGCCGCGCAGGCGCAGCGGATCATCGACAATCGAAATGCCAGAGGCAAACACCGCCTCGCCCAGCCGGTCGAGCAGGAAGCTCGTCTTACGAGTGATGCTGCTGCCTGAAATCGCGCCGATCAGATGGCCGAGCAAGGACGAGCCTGCGCGTGGGTCGAAGATGACCGTCATCGGCCCGCTCTTCAGTTTGGCCGGGTTCAGGCGGGCAACGGCGCGGTTTCCGGCTTCGGTGCCGATAGCTGCCGCGCTATCCATATCGCCCAAATGGCGTGTCTGGTGCCACGCATAGTCGCGCTCCATCGCGCCGCCTTCGCCTGCCAGCACGCTTGCGGAAACGCTGTGGCTGGACCCGGCATAGCCTGCTGCAAAGCCATGCGACGTTGCAAGCGCGGAGACGCCCAGACCGTGCGATGCGCCTGCGCCTTCGCTATTGGTGACGCCCTTGACCGCGCGGGCCGCCTCTTCGCACGCCAGCGCCCGCTCGCGCAGTTCGGCGGGGGAGGGGAAGGCATCGTCCATCAAATCGAGATCGCGGAAGGCTCCACGATGGATGCGGTCTTCCGGCGCAAGTCCGGACCACGGATCTTCAGGTGCTTCTTTCGCCATGGCGACCACCCGGTCAGCCAAGGCTTCCAGTCCGCTGGTGGAGAGATCGGACGTTGAGACGCTTGCCGAACGGCTGCCAACAAAGGCGCGCAGGCCAATTTCTTCGTTTTCGGACCGCTGGACATCCTCCAGCGCGCCAAGGCGGATCGAAACATCCGTGGAGCCGCTGCCCGAATAGATGGCGTCGGCAGCGTCGGCCCCGGCCTTGCGGGCGAGCGATACGAGGTGAAGCGCCCGATCGCGGGCCTGATCTGTGCTAAGCATCGTCCCCAATTAGGGAGGGACGCGCCAAAGCTCAAGCCGTGCCGCCGACCACCAGACAGGCCGCTGCCATCAAGAGCCCGGCAAAGCGGTTCGAGCGGAATTTGGCCAGCGCATCGTCGCCGTCTTCGGGGCGCAGCGTCAGCGCCTGCCAGAGCAGATGGACGCAGACGGGGATCAGCGCGGCCAGCGCAAGAGCATCGGGCCGAACTTGCCACACCGCACCTGCCCAGCAGAGGATGGAGATGGAATAGAAGCCTGTGACCCCAGCCTTCACATTGCTCCCCAAGGCCCGCGCGCTCGATTTGATCCCGGCGAGCGCATCATCCTCCCGGTCTTGCAGCGCATAGATCGTGTCATAGCCGATCACCCATGCGATCGTGCCTGCATAGAGCAGCCCCAGAGTCAGCGAGGCATGGCCGGTCACGGCGAACCAGCCCGTCGGAGCGCCCCAACTGAACACCAGCCCCAGCCACGCCTGCGGCCACCATGTGATGCGCTTCATGAAGGGATAGGCGGCCACCAGCGCAAGACTGCCGAGCGCGACGAACTGCGCCTCCCACCGCAATTGCAGCAGAACGATGAGGCCAATCAGCGCCAGTGCGCCGAGCCAGCTCCATGCCGCGCGGACGCTGACCTGTCCGCTTGGCAACGGTCGGTTGCGGGTACGCTCAACCTGAGCATCCAGATCGCGGTCCACAATGTCGTTATAGACGCAACCCGCCCCGCGCATCGCAATCGCGCCGAGCAGCATCCAGAGCAACAGCGATGCGTGTGTCTTCAGTCCGCCCGCCAGCAGCAGCCCCCAAGCACAGGGCCAGTAGAGCAGCCACCAGCCAATCGGCCGGTCCAGCCGCGCGAGCAG
>CALMZE010000232.1 GCA_937870585.1 uncultured Sphingomonadales bacterium
CCAGTGCGGCCTGCCCAAGAAGATGGCGCTCGAACTGTTCAAGCCGTTCATCTACTCGCGTCTGGACGCCAAGGGCATTTCGATGACCCTGAAGCAGGCCAAGAAGTGGGTGGAAAAAGAGCGCAAGGAAGTTTGGGACATTCTGGATGAAGTCATCCGCGAACATCCCGTGATGCTCAACCGCGCACCGACGCTGCACCGTCTGGGCATTCAGGCGTTTGAGCCTGTTCTGATCGAAGGCAAGGCGATCCAGCTGCACCCGCTGGTCTGCTCGGCCTTCAACGCCGACTTTGACGGTGACCAGATGGCCGTTCACGTTCCGCTGAGCCTTGAGGCGCAGCTGGAAGCGCGCGTGTTGATGATGTCCACCAACAACATCCTCTCGCCCGCCAACGGCAAGCCGATCATCGTTCCGTCTCAGGATATGGTGCTGGGCCTCTATTACCTCTCCATGGAGAAGGAAAATGAGCCGGGGCAGGGCATGGTCCTTTCCGACATGCAGGAAGTCCATCAGGCGCTGTTCAACGGCTCTGTGACGCTCCACACCAAGATCACGGCGCGTGTGCCGCAGACCAATGAGGCGGGTGAAACCGTCATGAAGCGGTTTGAAACCACGCCGGGCCGTATGCTGATCGGTGAATGCCTGCCCAAGAGCCACACCACGCCCTATCACGTTGTGAACCGCCTTCTTACCAAGAAGGAAGTGGGCGACGTGATCGACATCGTCTACCGCCACACCGGCCAGAAGGAGACGGTTCTGTTCGCGGACGCGATCATGGGTCTGGGCTTCAAGCACGCCTGCCACGCCGGCATTTCCTTCGGCAAGGATGACATGGTCATTCCGGGCGAGAAGGAAACGCTGATCGAGGAAACGCAGGTGCTGGTGCGCGATTTCGAGCAGCAGTATCAGGACGGTCTCATCACCCAGCAGGAAAAGTACAACAAGGTTGTCGACGCCTGGTCCAAGTGCGGCGATCAGGTTGCCGGGGCGATGATGAAGGAAATCCAGGCCGTGAAAACGACCGAGGAAGGCCGCGAAAAGCCCACCAACGCGATCTACATGATGGCCCATTCCGGTGCGCGTGGTTCCGCCGCGCAGATCCGCCAGCTCGCCGGTATGCGCGGGCTGATGGCCAAGCCGTCGGGTGAAATCATCGAAACGCCGATCATCTCCAACTTCAAGGAGGGGCTGACGGTTCTCGAATATTTCAACTCCACCCACGGCGCGCGCAAGGGCTTGGCGGATACCGCACTCAAGACCGCGAACTCGGGTTACCTGACCCGTCGTCTGGTCGACGTGTCACAGGATTGCGTTGTGACAGAGGAAGATTGCGGCACCGAGCGCGCGCTGGAAATGCGCGCCATCGTGCAGGGCGGTACCGTCATCGCGTCGCTTGGCGAACGCGTTCTGGGTCGTACCGTCTCTGAAGACGTGGTCGATTCCAAGACGGGCGAAACGCTGGTGACTGAGGGCACGTTGCTCGACGAAGCCATGGTGGCACGCATCGAAGAAATCGGCATTCAGGCGATCCACATCCGCTCTCCGCTGGTCTGCGAGACCCGCATGGGCGTGTGCGGCAAATGCTATGGCCGTGACCTTGCACGCGGTACGCCGGTTAATATCGGTGAATCGGTGGGCGTCATCGCGGCGCAGTCGATTGGTGAACCCGGCACGCAGCTGACGATGCGCACCTTCCACATCGGCGGCGCGGCACAGCTCAACGAACAGTCCAACCATGAAGCGATTTCGGACGGTATTCTCGAATATCGTGACCTGCGCACCATTAAGGACAAGATGGGCCGCACTGTGTCGCTCTCGCGTCAGGGCGAAATCGCCGTGATGGATGCCGATGGCCGCGAACGCTCGGTCCACCGCCTGACCTATGGTGCCTATGTCCTTGTTGAGGATGGTGGCAAGGTCACAGCGGGCCAGAAGATCGCCGAATGGGATCCGTTCACCATGCCGGTGATCACGGAAAATCCGGGTGTCGTGAAGTATCAGGATCTGATCGAAGGCCAGACGCTGGCGGAGCAGGTCGACGAAGCGACGGGCATCGCCCAGAAGGTCGTCACCGAATTCCGCCCGGGCCGTTCGAAGGTCGATCTTCGTCCGCGTCTGACGCTGCTGGATTCGGATTCGGGTGAAGCGGGCCGCTATATGCTGGCGGTGGGCGCGATGCTTTCGGTTGAAGATGGGGCCACGGTTCAGGGCGGTGACGTGCTGGCGCGTGTCTCACGTGAAGCCGCCAAGACCCGCGACATTACGGGCGGTCTGCCGCGCGTGGCCGAGCTGTTCGAAGCCCGCATCCCGAAGGACAATGCAATCATCGCATCCACTTCGGGCCGCATCGTTTACGGCAAGGATTACAAGGCCAAACGCAAGATCGGCATCCAGCCTGAGGATGGTGGCGATCTGGTCGAATATCTGATCCCCAAGTCCAAGGTGATCGACGTGCAGGAAGGCGACTATGTGAAGCGCGGCGATCAGCTCGTCGCCGGTTCGCCGAACCCGCATGACATTCTGGAAGTGATGGGCATCGAGCCTCTGGCCGAATTCCTCGTCGCGGAAATTCAGGAAGTCTATCGCTTGCAGGGCGTGAAGATCAACGACAAGCACATCGAAACGATCGTCCGCCAGATGCTCCAGAAGGTTGAAATCACCGATGCCGGTGACACCACCTTCCTCGCGGGTGAACAGGTCGATCGTGAAGAGATGCTGGAAGTGAATGCCAAGGCGGAAGCCGCTGGCGGCAAGCCCGCCGTGGGCAAGCCGATCCTGCTGGGCATCACCAAGGCGTCGCTGCAAACGCGGTCGTTCATCTCGGCAGCCTCCTTCCAGGAAACCACCCGCGTGCTCACGCAGGCGGCGGTTGAAGGCAAGAAGGATACGCTCGTCGGCCTGAAGGAAAACGTCATTGTGGGTCGCCTGATCCCGGCAGGCACGGGTGCAGGCATGAACCGCCTGCGCGTGACCGCCTCCAGCCGTGACGCTGCCCTGCGCGTGCAGCAAAAGGCATGGCAGGACAGCCTCGAAGCCGCAGCCCGTCCGGCCCCCGCTCCCGCAGCGGCCCCGGTTGCGGATGTTGTGGAAGACTGAGCGTCTGACTTCAGCCCCGCGCTGACATGAAAAGCGCCCCTTTCCGGATGCGGAAAGGGGCGCTTTTTTGTTGAGGCGATGGCTCCAGAACCGAGGGAGCGGCGTAGAATGACGACTGGACCCTGCAGGGAGCATACACACTGCGCTCCGACCGTGAACCTGAGCGCTGCGAGGAATTGAACAATAGTGACTTGCGACGCCGTTTACGCAAACCTCTGACGGAGTGCAGCAACGGTATCACGCTGCATCATCATGACATGAGCACCCCTGTCACATCTTCTTCTGCAACTTCGAAATGGCCTTGGCGATGACCTTGTCGGTCTTGGCGTCGATGCGACCGCTTGTGACGGTGTAAACGATCTTGCCGCCCTGCACGCCATATTCAACAATGGTCATGCCTGCTGGCCCCATCGAGCCGATATGAAGCGAAAGCCCTTGTTTGAGAACACCTTCATCGCCCGCACGCGGCACAACGCTCTGGCGCGTGGTGAAGACAGCGACCGGCTGGCCTTGATCCGCAGCGGCGGGCGGCGGCGGCGCGGGGCTGGCATCAGCGGTTTGCATGGCCTGCGCGGGCGCAAGGGCAAGCCAGAGTGCGGGGAGCGCTGCAGTCAGGCTCCGCAGGGGATGCGCGCGCTTAAACCTGTTCGTCATGCTCATTTTGCCCTCTGCCATGCTCTGCGTCTTTGCGCGGAACTGCCTTACAGCCATCCCGCACCCCCGTCACCAACTTAGAGGGCTTCGCGCCTGTCAACGCAATTCCTGTCACGCTCATGCCAAACTTCGCGCAAACTTCGCGCAAACTTCGCATCCTAGGCCCCTGCATTGCGCCGCAACCGCCTAATGATCGCGCCGCCAATGGGGGAGCTTGCCATCGCACAGATTGGCAACGAGCAGCGCATCCTCCAATTGCTCGGGGTCGAGCCGCTTTTCAGGCTCGGCAATCGGTTCTGGCAAGAGCTGCGCCAGCGCTTCGGCCACAGGCAGCGCGGCGGGCGGCCCGGCCCGGTCCCCCGCCGCGCCAGACGCCCCCCACGCGCCATGCGCCGCCACGCTGATATGCGCGGCATAGCCAAAGCGTTCGGGGAAATAGCCGCGCAGCAAAAATTCCAGCAACCGGTCACTCTTGCGATGGCGGCGGCCGACGCAATTCCCCTCCCGATCAAAAACCGGCTCATCCGTGCCGATCAGCGCGCGTTCAAAGGCTTCATCGATGAGCGATTTGGATGCCGTCTCAATCGCCGCGCTCCACGCCCGGTCAAAGCTCTCCGCGCCCGGCGAGCGCCGCAACATCTGCGCGCTGCGCGCCGTCATCCCCACAGCACGCGCGGCCTGCATGACTGATCCGGTATCGGCCAGCGCCTCAATAAACGCCCGCTGCTTCCCCGGCGACCACCCATCCGCCCGCCGCTTTCGCAGCACGGGCACCCAATCATAATCATCCGGATTATGACCATGGGCATCAAGGGTGGGCGTGGCGGGGGAGGGGGTGAGGTTTTGAGTCATGCAGCATAGTGTACATGATTTGTTCCATTTTGTCAAGATTTTTGCACAAGAAGCCCCGCGCGATTGAGCCGCACCGCGCCATGGCGTACGGTCAAGCCATGACACCGCTCACCATCCAACGCCTGATCGCGCTCCCCTATCTCATCCTCGGCAGTTGGTGCCTGATCGGCCCGCACAGCGTGGAGCGGCTGGTGTTCACCCCCGCTTATCAACATCTGAGCGCCACCAGCGCCCTGATGATGAGCTGCTTCGGCGCGCAGGCGGTGCTGGGCAGCCTGTTCATTGGGTTCAGCCGCTGGGAGCGCCGCACCTTCCTGATTTACGCCCTCGCGCTTCTGCCCTTCTTCTGGTTCAACTATTGGTTTGTGTTCGAAGTGCCGATGTTCAACCGCTGGATGCTGCTGGATTTTGTGTCGAACGTGGGGATGCTGGGGCTGAGTGTTTGGGGGTGGTGGAGGGGGCATTAAGATAGGTATATAGTCAACATAAATCGTATATTCGAAAAATCATTTCCAACGAAACGCCAGTTTGTCGCTGTAGGCCGAAATCAGGGCGTCAGCGTATGTTTTGAGAGGTTCTAGCGGAAGTGCGTTACGGATTTCTTTCCCTGAATTTGTAAAGAAAATAGTGTGAGCTTGAATTCCTGCCCATTTGACCTCAGCCATTTTTCCTCCAAGATCAATTTCGTCGAATTTTCCTTCTACAACACCATGGCTGACCATAAAAGTTTCTACTGAACGAATAAGTCCTGCAGACTCAAAATCCAACAAATCGTCCAAATTTATTTCAAATTCATCTAAAGATCCTCCTTGTTGAAAAGGATATACATTAGGATGAATAAAGAAGCATTTGCCTTCAAATTTAATTGAAGCGCGACAAAAATGCGTAAATCTTTGCGCTATATTGGGAGAGGTCGATCTGAGTACGTGCAAAGTCTGTCTGTTAATACTGTTGGGTGCTGCAATTTCTTTTGCTAAAATTTCACCCCAAAACGCACGAACTTCGTCATTTCCAATATTCTCAGCAATATCGAAAAAATTGTCGACCCAATCCAGGTCAATATTCAAATTTGTATCTTGCTTAGGTGGCCGAGTCGACATGGAATTTATCATTTCAGATACGACTGATTCTCGGTTCGACTGCTTGCGATGCATATCATCAATCAGTCTAGAGAAAGACCTAATTAAAATATCATTCGAAGGCTGTTGTAATTTTTTTGATAGTTCCGAAACTTGATCTGCTAGTTCACTAGCCTTCCTAACTAAATCAATCTCTTTTTCGGCATATTCTAAGGCTGCCTTTCGGTCCGCCTTGGCTTTTAGTATTTGTTCCCAAGGAGCATAAAGCCGACCACAGCCGCGTCCAATCGTAGCGACTAGATTGTTTAGTACTCCTTTCAATTCTGAAAGTGAGGCAAGGTCAATATCGAAAGCAGAGAAATTTACATCGATTTTATGGCTAGGCGGCGTGGACAAATTGGTTGACGTTAGACTCGGTGGTTGATTCAAGGC
>CALMZE010000233.1 GCA_937870585.1 uncultured Sphingomonadales bacterium
CTTTTCCCGCACCGCCATCTGCTCGGCATCGCCGGTTTGCAGCCCCATGAAATCACGTATCTGCTGGATGAAGCAGAGCAATGGGTGACGCTGAACCGCTCGCTCACCAAACATGACAGCCGCCTGCGCGGGCTCACGCAGATCAACGCCTTTTTTGAAAACTCCACCCGCACGCTGCTGTCGTTCGAGATTGCTGGAAAGCGGCTCGGCGCAGACGTGGTGAATATGCACGCCGCCACGTCCAGCGTGAAAAAGGGCGAAACGCTGATTGATACCGCCATCACCTTGAACGCGATGAAGCCCGATGTGATCGTGATCCGCCATGCCGGATCGGGGGCGGTCGCGCTGATTGCGGATAAGGTAGACTGCCCTGTGCTCAATGCAGGCGACGGCCGCCACGAACACCCGACTCAAGCCCTTCTCGACGCGCTTACCATCCGCCGCCGCAAACAGCATATTCAGGGGCTGAAGGTCGCAATCTGTGGTGACGTGTTGCACAGCCGCGTGGCGCGCTCCAACATTCTAGCGCTCACCAGTCTGGGCGCAGAAGTCCGCGTCGTCGCCCCCGCCACGCTGCTGCCGGACAGTCTGGAAAAGCTCCATGTCACGCCCTTTACGGACATGGACGAGGGTATCTCCAATTGCGATGTAGTGATGATGCTGCGGCTCCAGACCGAGCGGATGGAAGGCGGCTTCGTCCCCTCCCTGCGCGAATATCATATGCTCTATGGCCTCACCTATGATCGGCTGAAACGCGCGAAGCCCGATGCGCTGGTGATGCACCCCGGCCCGATGAATCGCGGCGTGGAGATCGCGAGCGACGTGGCCGATGACGTGAACCGGTCTGTCATTGCCGAGCAGGTGGAAATGGGGGTTGCGGTGCGCATGGCCTGTCTGGACGTTTTGACCCGCAGCCGCCGGGAGCACGTCGCATGACCCGCAAGACAGCCATCATCAACGCCCGGTTGGTCGGACAGCCCGCAACGGCACTGCTGATTGAGGGAGACCGGATCGCGCATCTGGGCGACGCCCCTCTGCCCGCCGACGCGGACCTGATCGACGCCAAGGGAGCCATGCTCGCCCCTGCGCTGATCGATCTCGGCGTGTTCGCGGTGGATAAGGCCGCCTGCATTGCGGGGGGAATCGCCCGGATAGCATTGATGCCTGATCAGAACCCGGTTCTGGATGAGCCCGGAATCGTGCAGCGGGCCGCACTGGCCGCCAAGCCAGACCTGTGGGTGCATCCGCTCGCCGCCGCCACGCGCGGGCTCAAAGGTCAGGAACTGGCCGAACTCGCCCTGATGAAGCGCGCCGGAGCCAAAGCCGTCTCGACCGGACGCGGCTGGATTGCCGATTCGGGCGTGATGGCCAAATTGCTGGCCTATGCCGCCTCACTCGGCCTCACTGTGATCAGCCATGCTGAAGATGGCGGATTGACCGCCGGAGCCGTGGCCACATCGGGCGAAACCGCCACGCGCAACGGGCTCTCCTCTGCGCCTGCCATAGCCGAAGCCATGGCGCTCTCCCGCGATCTGGCACTGGTGCGAGAGACGGGCGCGCGGCTGCATGTGCGTCAGGTCACGACCGGCGCAGCTCTCGATCTGATCCGTCAGGCGAAACGCGAAGGCCTGCCCGTCACCTGCGGCGTCGCGCCAACCCATTGGCTGCTCACCGACATCGCATTGTCTGACTTCCGCACCTTTACCCGCCTTTCCCCGCCGCTGCGCAGTGAGGCGGACCGTCAGGCCGTGCTCGTCGCGATTGCTGATGGGACGATTGACGTGCTCACATCCTCGCACGATCCACGCGGGCCTGAAGCCAAGCGGCTGCCTTTTGCTGATGCCGATCCGGGTGCGTCAGGGGCGGAAACCCTGCTCCCGCTCGCGCTGGGGCTGGTGCGCGATGGCTTGCTTTCGATGGAGCAGTTGTTCGAAAAGCTGGCGACCAACCCGGCCCGCATCTTGGGGTTGGATGCAGGCGTGCTGTCTGAAGGCGCACCGGCTGATCTGGTGCTGTTCGATCCCGATACACCTTGGCAAATCCGCCGCCCGCAGCTCAAAGGCCTGGCGAGCAATACCCCATTTGATGGGCTGCCGGTTCAGGGCAAGGTGCTCCAAACGATAAAGGGCGGCCAGACTCTCGTCTGACCGCCCCCTGATCCTGAACCTTGGCCGGCTGTTAGCGCGAAGCGACCTTCACCGCAGGCTTGGCCGGTGCCTTGGCGGCAACCTTCACGCTGGTCTTCTTCGCGGCCATCTGGACAGCAGCGCCATCCTGACCGGCCCGGACGAAGCAATTTCCTCCAGAAGCCTTCACCTTGGCACACAGCGCATCGGCATCCGCCTTGCTCTTGATGCCCGAGGCTGAAAGGCGTTGCAGGCTGGCAGAGCCGGACTGAACGCTCGTCTTGGACGCGGTGTAGCTGGCGAGGGCCGGAACCTTCGACTTGGCGGAAGCCCATGCCTGATCGGCAGCCTTCGCAGTCGAATAGGCTCCGAGCTGGACGACATAGCGACCACCCACCGAAACCGGAGCAGTAGACGCCACTTGAACGGGCTTTTTGGCCGGAGCTGCTGCTACCGCAACCGGCTTGGCAGCCTTGGCAGCCGGAGCGGCGCTCTTCTTGGCCGCGCTGTTGGCAGCCAGAGCCGAAGGACGCGCCACGGGCTTGCCGATGGTTTCCACGATCGGGCGGCGCTTGGCTGCACCCGAGGGCGCTGCGATCAGCGGAGCCTGAACCGGGCGGCTGGCTTCAATCGGCTTGAAGACCGGTGCCGGTGCAGCCGAAGGCGGCACATCGACCGATTTGACCGGCGAGAGTGATGAGAGTTCGAACACTGGCGCCTGTTCGCTGCCGCTCTCCTGATTAGCGGCAAAGCCAGCGGGTTCGCGGCTTGGCTGCGGGGCCGCAGCCACGCGGACTGGTGCGCTCTGGCTGCCGTTCAGCGCGAGGCGGACAGGCTGGCCCGGATCTTGTGCCGGACGAACGCCAAGCAAGCTGGCCACCTGATCCCAGGACGATCGCGGCTTGGCGAACTGCGCCCATTGGGTCATGCGGGCATCAAGCGTGCCAGCGGACAAATCCTGCGCTGCAACGGTGCGAGCTTCGACCCAACGACCAGACAGCGCATAAGCAAGGGCGAGGTTCTGGCGCGTGCGGGCATCGGCCCCCTGCGCGCGGGCCGCCGTTTCCAGCGCGGTCGCCCCCGTTTCCGGATCGCCTGCCAGAGACATGGCGAGACCATAGTCAGACGCAGACAGCGTGCCACGATGATCGTTCAACAGGTCTTGTGCATCCTGAGACTTGCCCAGTGCCGATTTGACTAGCGCCAGCTTGAGCGCGGCGCGATCATCAGAAGGCGAAAGCGCCAGCGCGTCACCAAAGGCCGCTTCAGCCGAAGTAAAGCGCCCTGCGAGCAGATAGGATTCTCCCAGCTGCATCCGGTACCCGGCATGACTGGGCTGACGCGCGACGAGCTTTTCACCCAGCTCAACCGCATCGGCGGCCTTTCGCTTGGCAATCAGCTTGGCCAGATCCTTGGACATGGACACGGCCCTGCCATCCTTGGCAGCAGGCTGGCTATCCGCTGCGGAAGCGACACCCTTGTCGGAGTGGCCGCACCCTGACAGTGCAAAACCAAGCACAAGGCTGGTTGCCGCAATGCGCGCAAATCCGGTGTTCTTCATGTCCGATCCCCTGTCGATGGGTTGAGGCCGCGAACTGCGGCAGGCAGGACCAACTGGTCCGAATGGCGGTTAAGAAAATCGTCGAGTGCTTGCGTCACAAGCTGCTGCGCAGAGCGATGCTGCATGGCGCACAAAAGACGCAGGCGCAGATGCCGCTCTTCATCAAGGCGTAGCGTGAACGCCGCCTTTGATTTGGCACGCGCCATTGGGCGGGCCACGGGGGCAGCAACTGGTTCCGGCACAGAAACGACTGCGGGAACGGGCTCCGGTTCTGCTTCCGGCACCACGATCTGCGGCGCAAAGGTGCGGGCAATTTCTTCCTGCTGGGTTACAGCGGGAGATGCGACCGGCTGCGGCACAATCTCTTCCGAATGCTTCAGCACTTCGCCGGTGTGAATCGGGTGAGTCAGAGCGTGATCCTGGCCAATGCCATGCTCATCGCCCATATCATCCCAGCCGAGGTCTTCGAGCGGGCTGGTGATGCCATGTGCCATGCGGATCGCCTGCGGGCGCATGGCCGGGCGGGCCGCGCCGCGCCGCGCCAGCAGCGAGGAGGAGAGCGAAGCGAGAGGACGGGGTTCGTCAGACATGGACGCCTCCCCTTACTGGCCGACCACGCGACGGCCGAAGCCGCCGGGGGTTGCACGATGGAAGCTGGCCGCAGCGGGCGCGCCAGGCGCGCTGAACACGGTGCGGCGGAAATTCTTTTCAAGCCGATCCGAAATATAGCGCCACAAATCGGTGATTTCCTCAGCCGAACGGCCATTGGGATCGGTTTCCATCACCGTACGGCCATCAATCATAGAGGCGGCAAAATCGGTGCGGTGGTGGATCGTGACCGGAGCAACCGTGCCATGCTGCGAAAGGGCGACGGCGGCTTCATAGGTAATCTTCGCCTTGGGCGTTGCGCCATTGACCACGAAGATCAAAGGCTTGCCTGCGCGGTCGCAGAGATCGACTGTGGCCCCCACAGCACGCAAATCGTGCGGGCTGGGGCGCGTCGGGATGACGATGAGTTCTGCGACTGAAATCACGCTCTGGATTGCCATGGTGATGGCAGGCGGCGTATCAATAACGGCCAGTTTGAAGCCCTGCTGACGAAGCAGCTCAAGGTCTCCGGCAAGGCGCGCTACAGTAGTTTGCGCAAAGGCCGGAAATTCAGTGTTGCGCTCGTTCCACCAGTCCGCCAGCGAACCCTGCGGATCAATATCAATCAGCACAACCGGGCCTGCGCCTGCTAGCTGAGCCTGTACGGCGATATGGCCAGACAAAGTTGTCTTGCCCGAACCACCTTTTTGTGATGCCATTGCCAGAACGCGCATTGATGCTTCCCAGAAAATCAAAATCTCCGAAGCTGTCTGGCATGGGATGGATAAAATTCGGTTAACACTGGATGCGCATTTCTTTTGGCATCCTGTATTGAGGCGCACGCGCCTGCTGCTAATCTTCCGTTAACCAGATTTGCCCTAGGGGGATGGCCGCTTCAGTATCGGGGAACTGTGATGACAAAGTCTTTCAAATGGGTTCTTGCGGCAGGTGCCGCGTGCATCATGGCCGCGCCCGCGCTGGCCGATGTAAAGGCCGGTGTGGATGCCTGGGGCCGTGGAGACTATGAAAACGCCGTGAAGGAATGGCGGCCTGCTGCCATTGCGGGCAATATGGATGCCCAGTTCAATCTCGGTCAGGCTTACAAGCTGGGGCGTGGCGTCACGCAGGATCTGGCGCAGGCCGAAGAATGGTATCGCAAGGCCGCGCTTCAAGGCCATGAAAAGGCCGAAGACAATTACGGACTGACCATGTTCCAAGGCGGCAAGCGCAAGGAAGCCTTGCCCTGGATCGAAAAGTCCGCGGCGCGCGGAGAGCCGCGTGCGCAATATATTCTGGGCACTGCGCTGTTCAACGGCGATGGCATGAACAAGGACTGGGTCCGCGCTTACGCCCTGATGACGCGCGCGTCCGCCGCTGGCCTCGCTCCCGCCTCATCCAGCCTGGCTCAGATGGACAAGTTCATTCCCATGGATCAGCGCCAGAAGGGCTTGAAACTCGCTCAGGAACTGGAACAAGCGGCCAGCCGCCAGCAGATCGCGCAGGCCCCCGTACCGCAATTGCCTGTGCCGGTGACGAACAAGCCCGTTTCACGCGATGTGGAAATCCCCGGATCGCAGGCCCCCGTTGCAGATAATCGCGGGGCGAACTTCCCGGCCAATCCTGCGCCGGTCTATGTGCCGCAAAACGGACCGATTTACGTGCCGCAGCCGATTGCCAAGCCGGTTCCCGCACCCGCTCCGGAGCCGGAAACCGCACCAGCGCCGGTTTTCAAGCCCAAGCCCTTGCCGGTTGTGAAGCCCAAGCCGCTCCCCGCTCCTGCACCGGCCCCGGTCGTATCCAGTGGCGGCGCATGGCGCATTCAGCTGGGTGCGTTCAGCGAGCAGGATCGTGCCGAAGCGCTGTGGGACCGTCTGGAGCCGCGCTATGCCGTTCTAGGTGATTTGCAGCCCTACCTCGTCAACATCGGGCGCGTCACCAAATTGCAGGCGGGCGGATTCTCCTCCGAAGCCGCAGCCAGCAAGGCGTGCGCCTCGCTTCGCGCGAGCGGACAGGCCTGCATTCCAGTGCCCAAAGGACGCTAAGCCCGGTCACCCAATCCTTGCAGGATGGTCGCGAGCATGCGGAATTCGGGTGCGCGCGGGCTGGCCTTGCGCCAGAGCAAAGCGATAGTGCGGACGGGGTGATCAGCCTTGAGCGGCTGTACGGTCACCCTTGTTCCACGCAATATCCCCGCGTCCAATGCCATTTGCGGCAGGATCGTCACGCCCAGCCCATTATCCACCATCTGCACGAGCGTGTGTAACGATGTGCCAAGCATTGTCGCGCCCGATTGCAATTCGGGCCGGTTGCACGCGGCGAGTGCGTGATCTTTCAGGCAGTGCCCGTCTTCGAGCAGCAACAATCGCTCCGGATCGATGGTGCCGGGGTCAACCGGTGCCGCAAATGCATCTGACGCAGAGGCCGCCAACAGCAGCGGCTCATCGAACAATGAAACGGCTTCAAAATCGCCGCACGCATAAGGCAAAGCGAGCAGCACGCAATCAGCCCGCCCCGTGGCAAGAGAGTCACACGCCGCAGCGCTGGGTTCCTCACGCAGATAGAGTTTCAATTGGGGCCAATCCCGGCGCAAGGCAGGCAGAATGCGTGGCAGGAAAAAAGGCGCGATTGTGGGGATCACGCTCATCCGCACCTCGCCAGAGAGCGGCTCGCTCTCGGCTTTCACCATGTCACCCAACTCTTCAGCTTCACGCACCACGCGCCGTGCCTTGTCTGCAATGCGGGTGCCAAGCGCCGTAAAGCGCACTACGCGGCGCGTGCGCTCCACCAGCGTGACGCCAAGCAAGCTCTCCAGCTCGCGAATGCCCGCAGACAGGGTCGATTGCGTCACGAAGCACGCCTCCGCCGCCTTTCCGAAATGGGCATGATCCTGAAGAGCCACCAGATAATGCAATTGCTTGAGCGTCGGCAGAAAGATCGTCATATCTTTGCCCTAGCAGCGCGGCGCGCCATCAGGAAGGTTTTGCTCTTAACCGCGCTCGCCACTGGCAATCGTGTGCGGGCCGCCCTACATTGGTTGGGGACACAGGGGTTGAAGGTTATATGTTCGAGTCACTGCTGAGCTATCTCGATTCGATCAAGGCGCGCGATCCTGCGCCGCGCTCTCGCTGGGAAATCCTGCTTTATCCGGGCGTATGGGCACTCGGGATGCACCGTGTGGCGCATTGGCTCTATCAGGCCGAACTCTATTTCCTCGCCCGCTTCGTCAATCATATCGCACGATTATTCACGGCGATCGACATTCATCCCGGCGCGGTGATCGGGCGCAATTTCTTCATTGATCATGGTTTTGTCGTGATCGGGGAAACGGCGGAAATCGGAGACAATGTGACGATTTATCAAGGCGCGACGCTCGGCGGCACCAATCCCACGGGCGGTGTAGCGGGCAAGCGCCATCCCACCATTGGCGATGGTGTGATCATCAGCCTTGGCGCGGCGATCCTGGGGCCGATCCTTGTCGGCAAGAATTCGCGGATCGGGGCCAATGCCGTCGTCACCAAGGAAGTGCCCGAAGGGGCGACCATGGTCGGCATCCCCGCACGGCCCACTCTGGTGGAAGTGAAGAAGGAAACGCAGGATTTCGTGCCCTATGGCACACCGTGCAGCGAACGCTTCGATCCCGCGACCCAGCAGCTGGAAATTCTCAAATGCGAAGTGGAGCAACTGCAAAAGCGGATTGCGGCCATGGCAGGTGATCGTGACGCGTCCAAAAAACGCTCCAACGGCTAGGCTTATGCCAACTCTTTGTGATGCACGTCCTACTGCAACACCGTTCGTGCTAAGCCTGTCGAAGCACTGCCTTTTGTGGGAACCCGCATCCAAAGCAAGGACAGCCCTTTGACAAGCTCAGGGCGAACGGATTTGGGATCCCCTCACCCTATGTTGGCAGTGCGTTAAATGGGGGACGTGACCCCGTTTCCCAAGTCTGCCGCTTCCCAGACCGTCTTCGACCGGCTGGAACTCACGCGCATTCTAGGGCTCTATGGCCGGATGGTCTCAGCTGGCCATTGGCGCGATTATGCCATCCATATGGGCCGCGATCTTGCCGTGTTCAGCGCCTTCCGCCGCGCGACCGAGCGCCCCGAATTCCGCATCGAAAAGCGCCCTGCCCTGCGGAACCGTCAAGGCCAATGGGCGTTGATCGGCGAACAGGGCATGGTGCTGAAACGCGGGCACGACCTGAGCGCCGTGTTGGCACCGGTCGAGCGACGGCTGTTGAAGGTCGTGGGGGAATAGCCACACACGAACGCCGTTCGGGCTGAGCGTGTCGAAGCCCTGCCTTTCCCCTTTGTGCAGAGGAAAGGCAGTCCTTCGCCACGCTCAGGACAAGCGGAGTTGGCTTATTTCGCGGCCTTCAATGCCTCGATGATCGCAGTCCGCTTAGTCGGGTTTGCTTCACCCGCAAACGCCATGCGGTTGCCCGGAATGAAGGCCATCGGCTTTTCAATGTAGGAATTGAGCGTCGCCTCATCCCACGTCTTGCCCGAATCCTTCATCGCCGGCGAATAGGCAAAGCCCGCCACGGTGCCAGCCTTGCGACCGACCACGCCCGCGAGGTTCGGCCCCAGGCCGTTGCCTTCAGAAGCCTTGAACTTGTGGCAAACTGCGCATGGCGCAAGTGCCACCTTGGCAGGGTCTTCTGCAGCAGCGGGCGCTTCTGCCGTGGTGGCAGCGGGAGCCGCCGTGTCCGTGCCGCCGGTGGTTTCACCGGGCATCGTTTCCGCAGGCTTGGAGCAAGCCGCCAGTGCCAGAACGGCGACGAGTGCGAGTGTCTTTTTCATGCGTCAATCACCTCTTCATCAACCCGAGCCGCATTTTCCTGAATGAAAACAAAGCGGTGCTCGGGATTTTTGCCCATGAGCCGGTCCACAAGATCGCGGACCAGTGCCCTCTCCTCATATTCCTGCGGCAACGTGACCCGCAGCAGCGAGCGCGTCTCCGCATTCATTGTTGTTTCCTTGAGTTGGTTGGGATTCATTTCTCCCAAACCTTTGAAGCGGCTGACCTCCACCTTCTTTCCCTTGAAGGCGGTGGCTTCAATCTCGGCGCGGTGTGCGTCATCACGCGCATAGAGCGATTTTGCGCCCACCGTCAGGCGATAGAGCGGCGGCTGTGCGAGGTAGAGATGCCCGCGCCGCACCATCTCCGGCATTTCCTGAAAGAAGAAGGTCATCAGCAGTGTGGCGATATGGGCACCATCTACGTCCGCGTCCGTCATGATGATGATACGTTCATAGCGCATCAGATCAGGGTTACAGTCCTTGCGCGTGCCGCAGCCGATCGCTTGCGTCAGGTCCGCAATTTCCTGATTGGCGCGGATCTTGTCTGCGCTGGCGGAAGCAACGTTCAGGATTTTACCGCGAATGGGCATGATCGCTTGCGTCTTGCGATCACGCGCCTGCTTGGCCGAACCGCCCGCGCTGTCACCTTCCACGATAAACATTTCGGTGCCATCCGGCCCGTCATTCGAACAATCGGTCAGCTTGCCGGGAAGGCGCAGCTTTCGGCCCGAAGTGGCTGTTTTTCTTTTGATTTCCTTTTCCGCACGACGCCGCAGCCGGTCATCCATCCGGTCGAGCACCAGCCCCAGAAGCGCCTTGCCGCGCTCCATATTGTCAGTGAGGAAATGATCGAAATGATCGCGCACGGCATTTTCCACCAACCGCGCGGCTTCAGGAGAGGTCAGCCGGTCCTTGGTCTGGCTCTGGAATTGCGGATCGCGGATGAAAACAGAAGCCATGATCTCGCTGCCGACCATGATGTCATCCGCCGTAACGCCTTCGGCCTTTTTCTGCCCCACCAGCGCGCCAAATGCGCGGATGCCCTTCACGATCGCCGTGCGCAGCCCTGCCTCATGGGTGCCGCCATCGGGTGTGGGGATGGTGTTGCAGTAATAGGAATAGCTGCCCTCGCTCCAGAGCGGCCACGCGACTGCCCATTCAACGCGGCCCTGATCATCCGGAAAATCCTGCCGCCCGGAGAAGAATTCGGTCGTGGCGCATTCACGATCGCCCACCTGCTCCCGCAGATGATCAGCAAGGCCGCCGGGGAACTGGAACACGGCTTCCGCCGGCGTATCATCGTTGATGACCTCTGGCGCGCATTTCCAGCGGATTTCCACGCCTGCAAACAGATAGGCCTTGGAGCGGACCAAGCGGAACAGCCGCTGCGGCTTGAAGCTCAGTTCGCCAAAAATCTCCGTATCGGGCGTAAAGGCCACGGTGGTGCCCCGCCGATTGTTGACGGCCCCCAGCTTTTCGAGCGGGCCGAGCGTTTCGCCTTTGCTGAACCGCTGGCGGAACAATTCCTTGTTGCGGGCAACTTCCACCACCGTATCGCTGGAGAGCGCATTGACCACACTGATGCCAACGCCGTGCAGGCCGCCCGATGTCGCATAGGCCTTGCCCGTGAACTTGCCGCCGGAATGGAGCGTAGAGAGGATCACCTCCAGCGCCGATTTGTCAGGAAATTTGGGATGCGGATCAACCGGAATGCCGCGCCCATTGTCGCTGATCGTCAGGCGATTGCCCGCTTCGAGCGAGACCTCGATCCGCGTGGCATGGCCTGCCACCGCTTCGTCCATCGCATTGTCAAGCACTTCAGCGGCGAGATGGTGATAAGCCCGCTCATCGGTGCCGCCAATATACATGCCGGGGCGACGACGGACTGGCTCCAGCCCCTCCAGAACCTCAATGTCAGACGCAGAATAGGCGTTGGACTCGGGCGACGCACTGGAAAACAGGTCTGACATGGCGGCGCTATACGCCCTCCGGAATCACTGTGGCAAGGATCAATTGGCGAACATTACATCGCCACGCCGACGCGTCCCGCACAATCAATCATGATCTCTTCCGCGCCGTCTTCGGGCAGAGAATCAATGCCATCGCGCAGGTCCATCCGCTCTGCGGCGAGCGCCTTTGCAAAGGCCACCTTGTCTCCGCCATTTCCGGCCAAAGCCTTTTCTTCAAGCTTCTGGGCGATCAGGGCAAGGCCCTTCGCTTCCTTGCTGCCGGGCTGGCTCTTCGCCTGCCCCTGCGCGAACAGGCCAAACAGCGCGGCACAGCGCGTGTCGCTATAGGGCGCATCCGCCAGAACGGGCGCGGGCACGGCCAAAAGGGCCAGCGAAGCCATCAGGAAAACACGCATCAGCCTACTCCTTCTCTCAAATCGCACCACGAATGGCCGGGCGGCCTATCGCGTCCAGTTCCGCCGCCAGCGCATCGGCACAGGCGCTCAATTTTTCCGCTTCAGTGGAGCGGATCACAAAGTTGGAGCCCGTCCGCCCTTCGCGGAAGAAGGGATAGCTGCCGATCTGGCACCCCTCATGCGCGCGCTCAATCGCGCCCAGCATATCGGCAATCTCGCTTTCCGCCACCCAGCAACCCACCGTTTCAGAAAGCAGCGGCGCGCCTCCTTCCAGCGTGCCGGTCAGCGCATCGAGCATTCCGGCGGTTATGCTCGGCACGCCTGCCATGATGAAGATGTTGCCATGGCGGATGCCGGGCGCGCCCGACATGCGGTTGGGGATCAGATCCGCACCATCGGGCACGCGCGCCATGCGCATCCGCGCCTCAGTCGCCCCGCCGCGATTTTCGTAATATTTATGGAGCATCGCGCTCGCTTCCGGGTGATAGACGACGCCGACGCCCAGAGCCTTGGCAATCGAATCCACCGTGATGTCATCATGGGTGGGGCCGATGCCGCCTGTGGTGAAGAGATAGTCATTGCGCGCGCGCAACTGGTTCACCGCCTCCACAATCGCCTCTTCCACATCGGGCACCACGCGCACTTCG